>JAOTTP010000001.1 GCA_029864405.1 Nitrospirota bacterium | reverse complement strand
ATAGACGACCATGTCGGCCACAAGGTCGACTTCTACATGAAATTCCTGAACCTTTTCGGGGTAAACAATCCGTGCTAGATAGTTGCCGTGAGGATCCTGTTGCCAGTTCAGGAAATAACCTGTTGGCTCAATCTTAAGTGCGTAACTCAGAATGGGGGTCCGACTATGGGGAGCCGGCCGCAACCGGATGACGTGAGGCCCCATCTGAACGAGGCGATCGTAGCGATAATGAGTTTGATGATTAAGTGCGACGTGGAGTGCCATAACGAATCAACAGCCCATGGAATACTGTAAATGTGAAAGAAAAGCGGAAGAATGATAATGACAATCTTCACATGACCGATCAAAAGATTTTAGCATTCTCTTTCTGGCTTTGCATCATCCCATTCCCAGGACACCGTCGAATCACTAATGCAGGAGAAGCGTTGAATGATCTCTACCTGTTGCTGGAGTTGCCATTGTGTCGGTCGGCTATGCTAGAGTCCCTTCCTTTAAATTCGGTGACATCGTATGATAACCAAGTGGCCACTGATCAAAGGATAGGGTTGTGAAATCGTTATTTGACCGCTATCAGATGAAGTCGGGATTCGATGAAATGTTCGAGTCCTCAGGGGTTCCGCGTCGTCATTATCGGCGTCTCGTGGAACGGTTACGGAATTTCTCGTCGAAAGATCTGGAATTAAAACGGCGTCAGGCCGATCAGGCCTTTTTGCGGCAGGGCATCACCTTTACGGTCTATGGCGATCTCCAACAAACGGAGAAAATTTTTCCGTTTGATCTGATGCCACGGATCATTCCTGATTCCGAATGGCGAGTCATTGAAGAGGGGATCCGCCAGCGAGTCATGGCCTTGAACATGTTTTTAGTGGACTTGTATGGCGACCAACGGATTCTGAACGATCATGTGGTCCCTCGCGAGCTCATTGAAAGTTCCGTACATTTCCAAAAAGATTTAGTGGGATTTTGTCCGCCCAAAGAAGTGTTCATTCATGTGTCTGGAATCGATTTGGTTCGGAACCATGAAGGTCTCTATTACGTGCTTGAAGATAATCTTCGCACACCGTCAGGCGTGTCGTATGTCTTGGAAAACCGACTGGTCATGAAGCAACTGTTTCCCAATTTGTTTGCCGACATGCAAGTCCGGCCGGTAGATCAATATCCGACGCAACTCCTAGAGAATCTCAAGTGGCTGGCTCCCCTTGGCAAAGAAAATCCGACCGTCGTCCTTTTGACTCCCGGCGTGTTTAACTCGGCGTACTTTGAACATTGCTTTTTGTCCTTACAAATGGGTATTCAAATGGTGGAAGGCCGGGACCTGGTGGTGGAATCCGATGATAAGGTCTACATGAAAACCACCCAAGGTCTTCAGCAGGTCGATGTGATTTATCGCCGGGTGGATGATGCCTTCCTCGATCCGGAAGTGTTTCGCAAAGATTCCGTGTTAGGCGTTCCAGGCCTGGTTCGGGCCTATCGGGCAGGGAATGTGGGCCTGGCCAATGGTATCGGGAACGGGATCGCAGACGATAAGGCGGTCTATACCTTTGTGCCGAAGATGATCGACTATTATTTAAGTGAGAAACCCATTCTGCAAAACGTGCCGACCTATTTGTGTGGGAATCCGGACGACCGGAAGTATGTGCTGGAACATCTCGGGTCGTTGGTTGTCAAAGCCGTGGCGGAATCAGGTGGATACGGGATGTTGATGGGACCCAGTTCGACCAAAGCCGAGCAGGAGGAGTTTCGGAAGAAAATCGAGACCGATCCACGTAGCTACATTGCCCAGCCGGTAGTCACTCTTTCGCATCATCCCTGTATCGTGGACGGGGAAGAGAACATGAGATTGGTCGGGCGGCATATCGATCTTCGGCCGTTTGTGCTCTGGGGGGAAGAGATTTCCTTGTCGTTGGGAGGGTTGACCCGCGTGGCCTTAAAGGAAGGCTCCTTAGTGGTGAATTCTTCGCAAGGTGGGGGAAGTAAGGACACGTGGGTGCTCTATGGAGATGAATAAGCCATGTTGAGCCGAACGGCAGAATCGTTTTTCTGGATTGGGCGCTCGGTGGAGCGGGCCGAATATACCGCCAGGTTCGTGAATGTGCATTTTCATTTGCTGACCGAAATCGCGACCCAGGAAGACCAGGCCAACATTTGGACGCGATATTTGGAAGACACCGGGGAACTTGAGGCCTATACCAAAATTTTTGGGGAGGTTCAGACTCGGCCGGTCATGGAATTTGTCACCCTCTGCCGGGACAATCCGAATTCCTTGACCAATCTTATTGCAGCCGCTAGAAACAGCGCCCGCGGGATCCAGGATCAGTTATCCAGCGAAGTCTGGCATTTTATCAATGATTTTTATCTGAGCCTCAAGGAAAAGACAGAATTTGATCTGTGGTCGGATACACACCATTTGCTCAGGCATGTGCGGAATACCTGTTACACGTTGGACGGGGTGGTTGGCAGCACCATGGTGCACGATGAGGGATGGAATTTTTACCGGTTGGGATTGAACATTGAGCGAGGGGGACGAACAGCCCGCCTCATCGATATTCCCGTTCTCAGTGATCCCACCACCGAACCTCGGAGAATTTCTGAATATCATCAATGTTTAGCCGCGTTAAAATCAGCCAGCGCCTTCGAGGCCTATCGGAAATTTTTCTCGGCACAATTGGTGCCGAAACGAATCGTCCAGTTTCTCCTCTTTCATGATAAATTTCCCCGATCGGTGCGGTTTTCGACGACGCAAATCAGTAAAATCGTGGAACGCTTAGCGGGAAGTAGTCGAAGGGCCGAAACCCGTCAGGCGATCAGATTAAGTGGAGCGTTGGCGGCGGATCTGGAATTCGGCAGCCTGGAAGAGGTGTATTCCACCGGCTTGTCGCCTTTTCTGGCGCAGGTGCTTGAACAATTTGATCAGCTGTCAAACTTGATCGCGCTGGCATTTTTTCGCACCAGTGGCTATTCGACCCCCTCTCAATCTCAAACCCAAACCCAAACGGTGTAAAAGCTTTGATGAGGGCAGGGGATATTTTATCAAAGCCCTGACTTCTTCAGATATGAACCGTTGTTCTGAGTTGTAGTCCTTGTCCTGCTGCGGTATGCTTTCCTCGTTTCTTTGAAAACATCTTGTCTGCTCAATTGGCAGGCGACGTGCAAATCATGGTCTTTCGTGGTTTTCCCCCAGACCCTTCAACTGCCTCATGTCTGAATTATCTGTTTTGCTCGTCATTCCTCCTCTCACGCAGCTGAATACGCCGTATCCGTCCACGGCCTATTTGACCGGATTTTTGCGGTCACAAGGGTATCGTACGCATCAGGCGGATGTGGGCATTGAAATGGTGTTGGCCTTGTTCTCCCGGGGCGGCTTGAGCCGGGTCTTTACCGAACTTCGAAAGACCCCAATTGATGAACTGCCGGGTGAAGCCCGGCAAATGCTGAGCTTGGAACGGGCATATGTAGAGACCATCGATCCGGTGATTAGATTTTTACAGGGCCGAGAGCCCACGCTGGCTCCACGGATTTGTCAGGGCACATTTCTTCCGCAAGGCCCACGCTTCTCGGCGCTGGATTCTCATAGCTCTGAATCGAGCAATCGTTCACACAATCAAACCGACCGGGCCAAACATCTGGCCACGTTGTATCTGGAGGATCTGACGGATCTGGTTCAGGCCACTATTGCGCCACAATTTGCGTTGAGCCGGTATGCGGAATCCATTGCGATGCAGGCGACGACCTATGACCGTCTTGAAGAAGCCTTGGCCCAACCCATGAGCCTCACCGATGAGTGGATGGTCGAAGCGCTCTGGCGGCATGTCGTCCGGCATCAACCCTCTGTCGTCGGATTCTCAGTGCCCTTTCCCGGCAATTTGTATGGCGCATTGCGGATGGGTCAGCAATTGCGCGCCCAAACCCCGGAGATCAAAGTGGTCCTTGGAGGAGGGTATCCCAATACGGAGTTGCGCAGACTGCAGGAATCCCGCCTGTTTGAAGTCGTCGATTTCGTGACGCTTGACGATGGCGAGCGGCCCTTCCTCTGTCTGTTGGAATATCTCCAAGGAAAACGAGTAGAAGCGGATCTTTGCCGGACGTTTCTCCGTTCAGGTCAGCATGTCGTCTGGCGGAACGGAGCCAGGGAACCGGATGTTTTGCAGAAGGAAGTGGGAACCCCAACCTACGACGGATTACATCTGGATCACTATATTTCCGTGCTGGATACGTTGAATCCGATGCATCGGCTATGGTCCGATGGCCATTGGAATAAATTGACGGTGGCGCATGGGTGTTATTGGAAGCAATGCACCTTCTGTGATGTGGGGCTGGATTACATCGGCCGGTACGATGTCTCTCCCGGCGAACTCTTAGTGGATCGAGTCGAAGCCTTGATCGCCGAAACGGGAAGACGCGGGTTTCATTTCGTGGATGAGGCCGCCCCGCCGGTTGGTTTGAAGCAACTCGCTCTGTCGTTGCTTGAGCGGGGAGTCACCATTTCCTGGTGGGGCAATGTCCGGTTCGAGTCCGCGTTTACCCCGGATCTCTGCCGCTTGCTGGCCGCTTCCGGCTGTATTGCCTTGAGCGCCGGATTGGAAGCGGCGTGCGATCGTCTTCTGGCCTTGGTCAAAAAAGGCATTACCGTCGACCAAACCGTTCAAGTCGTTCAGGCTTGTCATGAAGCCGGCATCCTGGTGCATGCCTATCTCATGTATGGGATTCCCAGTGAGACGATTGGTGAAACCATTGAAAGTCTCGAGCGGGTCCGCCAATTGTTTGCCCATGACTTGATTCAATCAGCGTTCTGGCATCGGTTTGCGACCACCGCCCATAGTCCCATCGGCTTAAATCCCAAAGCCTATGGCATTCAGCTTGTCGGCCCGGAGTTCGGAGGGTTCGCGGAAAATGATTTGGTTCATGAGGATACCCGTGCTTCAATGCCCGAATGGGTCGGGGAGGGACTGCGCGCAGCCCTTTGGCATTACAAAGAAGGGCTGGAATTGACCCGGGATGTTACGGAATGGTTCCCTGAGCGAGTGCCCAAACCTAAGGTCAAGCGGACCTGGGTCAAGCACGTATTAGAGAGCGAACAGCGAGAAGATCATTCCAGGTTAGAACGAAAATTCGTGTGGATCGGCGGGCAGCCGGATGTTGAACGGGGAAAGGGCGAGCAATATAGAATCATGTTGTCCAATCGAACAACAGATGAAGAAGTGAGACTGCAACAAGGTCAAGGCGAATGGTTTTTGAATCTGATCGAACGCGCCGTGCCGGTTCATCAACCGGGGGGACATCGGTATCCCATTTATAAAGAAGTTCGAGCAGGCTTTCCGTTCGGCGGACCCAAGGGATTCGATAAGTGGTGGCAGTCCGCCTCTGCCCACAAAGCAAGAGTCGTCGGCCTGCTGTTAGCCTAAGGTTCCTCGCACCTCATTGGGCGTTTCCAGATTAGAGAGTGATGGCGACACATCTCTGTCATGTGGATTGAACTCAGATCCTTCGATTCTCTCAGGATGACACGCAGATAGCTGAGGCAAGTGCCAGCCTTCAGGTTAGCCGCCCTTGTCATGCTGAGCCCATTCGACTGCGCTCAGGGCAGGCCTGGCGAAGCATCTAGCTTCGCCGATGGACTCAAGTTAGACACCGATCTTTCCGTATTGGCGGGTTGGCCGAGATTGGCGAGGAGGGGTCATTTTCCTTCTGTCATGCCTGCAGGTCGTTGGCAGACATCTCGTCTTTGGAGTCCCACAGATCATCACAGGAGATTCCGGCCAAAAACCAGCCGGATTCAGTTGTCATGCTGAGCTCGGCGAAGCATCTAGCTTCACAAAAAGACTGGCCTAGATGCCGATTGTTCACTACGGGTGAGCCCGAGACAAAAATCATTGGCTATTTCGTTTTGTCCCTTTCACAAGGTATAACCAATTAAACAATAAATTCCTAAAGAATGTTTAATCATCATAAGGAGGCATCATGACCACAGCACAGTATCCACGTAGTCCCAAAGAACAAGTCGGCGGCCTTTGCCATCTCGGGCGGCTCATCGACAAAGTTAAAATGCGCAATGCCGGACAGATCCAAGACTACAATTATCTGACGGCCGGATTAGACAAATATTTGTTGGATAAATTGGAAATCAAAGGAGAAGATTTTGAAAAGCGTGTCCTGCAAGGCGGCACGGACGCGGAGATTGCCAACTGGGTCAAGGCCAACGGAAAGACCCTGACTGATGAAGAAAAGGCTGAGTGGAACAACATGGTGCTCACCTTCGGTCCGAAGGCCCCAATGGCGCAGCAAGCCTTCGATAGAAATAAGGCGGCCTTGGCTGAAAAACGCGGGGTGTCGGTAGAAGAACTCTCACACATCACCACCTGGACCGGTCTCATCGACCACGACGAAGACCGGATGTAAGATAGAAGTTAAATCTCAAATGTAAGTATGGAAAATAAATACGAAATTCAGTGGAGAGTTGAGGCCCTTGCTCAAATTTCAATGGTAGAGGAAATGGAAACGACTTCATTTTCCTCATATGGGATTTCGTTCTCACACTGGGAAAGCCCCATTTTCCTTGGAGAGAGAGTAAGCATTGGATAGCGAAAGGATTTGTTGAAGCATCAAATCTTGGTGCTGCCATTGGCGATTTTTATGCCAAATTGGCAAAGCTAATTCCAAGAATTGCATTAATTTCTCAATGCTATATCGCGTTCCACTCTCAACCTTTTCTGGTAAAAAGAACGGATACAGAATCTGCTTATTTAAGGTATGTCAGAGATTCTGGAAGTGTAGGATTGCAATTTGGTGATCAGGAGAAAAAGGCCCTGGAGATTCTTTTGATGGATAGAGAAATCTCTGAGGCCTTTTATTTTTATTGGAATGATGCCGTTAATACTAATTGGTATTCCTCCAAGCTTCTTTTAATGTGTGCTGCTTTAGAGGCAGTGGCAAAAGTTGGACTTTCCGATGAGGAAAGGATGAAGGATAGGAAGGCTTACAATAGAAAATTTTACCAAAAAATAAAAAATATTCTTGGCGAAGACCAGAAATTAATGGAAAATTTGTATGGAACAAGTAAAGATTATAATTCTGGATTACGGCAGAGGTTGGTGCATGGAGAATACTTTAGTCGTGTCGATTCTGAGAAGGACTACGTGGATTTGGTGCATTAAAGAATCATTCAGTATTTTAATGAGGCCATATTTAAGGAAGAGTTACTGGCCGAAGATGTTGTTGATCCCCAGAGACACATTTGGGGTAACAAGGAAGGGGATGAAATATTTGGTGGCCGCTTTATTAAGGCAATAGGGGAGAAAACTTTTGACCTTAAAGAAGTCCTTTCCGAAGCTGATAAAAATAACTCTGGTGAATTAGAAAGTTACGAATATATATATATATATATATATAAGGGTGCCATAACCACCGATTATTGAGTAGGCTTATTACTCCTCGCTTGCTGATTGGTATGCTAGGCGCAAAAACTGATTATAGCGCGGTCCGTCCGCATCACATTTCAAAAGAAGGGCAAGTACGTAATCCACCCATAAGCGTGGTGGCTGGGGAGGAGCCTTCTTCAAGATAGGCCATTTTGATGTGGCTCAGATAATCCTTCGGTACATCCTTCTGTTTGGCTTCGACATCCACTTTGAATAGTTTGGCGGCATTCAGACCAAAAATTTTTTCGTTTAGATCTTTGGTCAAGGTGGGGTACTGCTGCTTTTTCTGTTGCTCGGTTAGGAATGGGAAAGCTAAAGGACGCGTGTCTTCTCTCTGCACTTAAATTGGCCCTTCTACTCTCTCTGCTTTTTTCAGCCATGATTCAATGTCTGCTGCCAGGTGTAGTTCATCTGTGAGAATGCCCTGAGTGTCGGCAAGGCATACCGCCTCAAATAGCTTCACCATTCGTTGAAGTGTGCCTTTGTCATGGACAAGTTCACGGATTCTTTGAAAGGTCTCTGTGGCGGAAGACGTCAGCTCGGAGTTTTGGTCGCAAATAGCCAGCCCGCATTGGGCGAGTGCTTGACTTTCAAGGGCCCAGATATCCTGGGAGCAATGGTTAAGGAGCGTTGCCGTTTGTGTGATGGTTTGGAGGAATTGCTGTTTGGCTTGTTGGGGATTTCCCTGTCGAAGCAACACGATCCCGTACATGGCTGACGCCACATGTTTTTCGGATGGTGCTTCAATTTGCAAGGCCCCTTCAATCGTTTCTCGTGCATCGAGGAGATTGTCAGATAAGAAAAACACCATGCACAATCGTATTCTCGCGATACTTCGGATCTCGGCGTTGGCAATGAAGTCTGCTTTTTGGATAGCTTCCTGGTACCTGGCAATGGCGTTATCCCAGTTTTGGAAATCTCTTTCGAGTTCCCCGAGGGTACACAAGGCCGCGGCTTCCACAAAAGGATTTGACATGGTTCTCGCCAAAGCTAATCCCTCGGAGGCATAGTGAGTTGCACCTTGTGTATTGCCGAGATGGCCCTGAACTTCCCCAAGACAGACTAATGCCATAGCTCGATTGTTGTGATTTCCCGTTTCTAGATAAATGGCATTCGCTTCTTCAAGAACCGTGACGGCTTGTGGGATTCTCCCTAAGGCACTATAGGCCGTGCCCAAGTTCATTAATACGGTGGCGATTGCATCCCGAAGGTTCAATTCACGGAGGATGGGCAGCGCGGCCTCATAATTATCAATAGCTTCAAGTGTTTTCCCCAATCCCCTGTAGCATAATCCCAGATTGGCCAAGGCAATGCTTTCCCCGGATGGATCCTGATTGTGTTGGGCCAATGTGAGGGCTTCTTCATGATAATGAATGGCCTTGGAGAGGTCTCCGATTCGATAATAGGCTGTTCCTAAATTTGCTAGATGCCGTTGTTGCAACTTCTGATCGTGTATTTGACCGTGTACGCGTTCGTGGAGGTTGGCCATCAAGCGATAATGTCCCCACCGGAGGAGGTAATCAAAATCGAATGTCAGTAAGAGGCGCAAGGCTGGTTCATATTCTTTGGCATGACATCGCAAGTCAAATTCGCGCATTTGGGGGGTGAGATCATCCAGCGTGTTCCATTCATTCTGGGGTTTCCGAATGTCCTGATAGAAGTTTGCCGCACGATGAAAGAGTGCCCTTTGTGTGAACGGGGGATTGTTCATTCCCTGATCATTCTGTTCGTCAGGGGGAATACGTGAGAGGGCATATTCCCGGTCAACAGCATGGAGGAAAAAATTCCCCCCCTGCTTGCGAACGAATTGCATATTGAGCAGGCGTTTGAGGATTGGTTCGGAATCCAGGCCTGGGAGATAGGGTTCCAGCAGGTAGTTAATGGCAATAGGGGAAATTGGCGTGTCCATGATGGCGAGAGCTTGTACAGTTCTTTTGCCTAATGAATCCAGACGGGTAAAAGCCTCACCGGCCAGGACTTCTAAGACATGCTCGGGTAGTAACCGACGGGTGTCTGCCAAAATCTCTTCCAGTGTGGTTTCACGATCTGCGGACAGAATGGCATAGAGCGCTTCGAGGGCGCGTGGAAAACCTCTTGTGCGTTCTCCGGCTTCCTCCAGAAGGGCATCAGGGGCTGTCTTCAACCCGACTGTTCCATCGGCGTCCATTTGACGCAAAATATTCACCGTATAGGGGGGCTTGAGTCCTTCTTGAATGTGCAAGGATCGCTGGCGTGCTGGCTGTACTAAGGTTAAGGCTTTTGGGGCGACATGGGTCGTCAGAATAAACTTGAGATGTGACCGGCCATCGTCTAACAGTGCACGAAGGGCCTTCTCGAGTTCTTGGTCGATGAAATTCCGAGTCTCGGGATCGATGATATGTTGAACATTATCGAGAAAGACAATCGTTCTGCCCTGTGGTAAGGCCTCTATGAGGCTTTGCATGATGTCATACGAACTGGCATTGGGTTGAGACGCTAATTGCTGAAGAGCGCGGGCTGTTTCCTCAGGCAAGAAACGGCAGAGGTCTGTAAAAAGATTGAGCCAGGGGGTACCGTGTGAGTCGGTGGAGCTCAAATATACCATTCTGTCAATTGAAGGGTGTCCTTCCTCCGTCGAGCCTTGACTTTCTGTTTGGGATTGTAAAACACGGCAGACTAATGTGGTTTGGCCAGTTCCCCCACGCCCAACCACGTTGAGTAAGTTTTTGGTGCCATCCTTTATGAAGTCCTCAATGAGCGATATTTCTTCCTTGCGGTTTTGAAAATAGGTAGGAACCACGACTGGGGGATCATTAATGATGTGAGTATAAGAGGGCGTTCTCTGGCCTTGTGCATTGGCTTCTTCCCGAATGAGATCTCTCTTCAGAGATGCGGGATCACTGGGAATCGTATTGGGTGGATTTTGAAGTTTCGTGTTCTGGATGGCAATGTTCAGTTCAAGTTGATCGATCTCTTCTTGAATATGGGTGGTCATGGCTCCTGTCGACCGTTGGAGATCTCGTTGGGTATCAGCCAGTTGATCCTGGAGTGTCTGAATTTTCCCTTCCGGAGAGCTTAACCATTTGAGGTGGGCTCGGAGTTGAGCGAGTCCTGCTGAAGAATCAGTGGAAAAGTCGATAAATTGTCTATTGCCTAATCGAAAGGGCATTTCGGCATCGACATGTAGTCGAATGGGGACGATGGGTCTTTTGTATTTCAGAGCCCGGGTCCATTCGTTTTTGCATACCGAATTATCCCTGAGGCTATCTGTGGTCATGATAAAAATCAGGCTGTCACATTCTCGAATGGCTTTAACAATTTGGGTATCCCAATCTTGCCCAGGTTGCAGGTTGTGCTTGTCCATCCAGAGAGGAATTGGAGGATATCCCCCTTCAAGGGCGTCGTGCAGATCGAGCGCAAAGTCAAGCCCATCAATGGTGGAATAACTGAGAAAGTGGTGTTTCAGCATATATATTATCCCAAGAAACTCTTGGGTTTACCCTGCGATGGATGGAAATCGAAACGGCCGTTTTTTAACACGAACGGGATATGAAGGAATTTAAGAATGCAGATAGAAAATTGTAGAAGACTGTGCCATGAATCTCAAGGGAAATAAATATACATGGAGAAATGGCTGAAGGTCTAAGACGTCTCTTTGAGTAGGGAGTAAACTTTTTTATTTGGAAATCCAGCCGTAGGCGTGGTGGCTGGGGGATGGTCCTTCTTCCAGGTAGGCCATTTTGATGTGGCTCAAATAGTCCTTTGGGAGTTCTTTCCGTTTCGTTTCAATATCCACGTTGAACAGTGTAGCGGCATTCAGACCAAAGACTTTTGCCTTAAGAACTTTGGTTAAAGCAGGGTAACGGTATTTTTCCTGAAGCTCTTCGGGAATCTGAAACCGCCGGAAGGCTTCAATCTGCCATTGGGGCGTCCCATACCAGATGGAGTCCGTACCCCAGATGAGATGATCGTCTCCGAAGGCCGAGAGAATTTGTCCAAGGAGGTGGGCGCACATCAACGGTTCGGTGATAACGAGTTGGCCAAAGGTCGAGCCCAGTTCCATATAGACGTTGTTGAGCTTTGGCTGTTTCTTCTTTAGCCGGCAAAATTCAGTGGTCCACGGAATCTCGCCTAGTTTCGCTTCATCCAGATTGATCCTGGATGTGCCTACAAATCCAGAGTGGTACACCAGGAAATTCAGCTTGGGAAAATCCGCGGCAGCCTTGAGGATGTCGCGGGGATGATTGTAATCGGCCACCGGACCCAGCGGCAGCCCTTTATGTGCGCAGATGTTGGTGATGCCTAATGTCTGCGCTTTTTCCAACATGGGATAGGCGATCTTCTCATCGCTCAGCCACCAGCCATGCTCGAAGCCTTTCGGCGGTGAGCCGGTATAACATTTCCACGCATCGACCTTGAACGTCTCCGCTTGTTGATCCATGTAATCAAGATCGACTTTGCCTAACTGGGGCATGACCAGCCCATGGGCGAGCATGCGCTGGGAGGTAGTCAGGCGGTTAATTTCATCCCGGATATGCGTCATTTCTTTCGGCGGGACAACGGCTTCCCATGGATAGGGGCCGGGTGGGGTGCTGATGAGGCCAAGGGATGTGTCGCTATCCAGAAAGACTTCTTTGATGTAGTTTTCCCAGCTTAAGTCGGCCATGGTGCCAGTGTCGCCGGCAAGCTTAGGATTCAGGCCCATCTCTCGTGCCCGCCGCCTCAATCCCAGCAGTCCTTCTTTCCAACCCGGTTGGTTGAAGGAGGAACTGACGTAATGAGTCTGCACATCGAAGATGAACGGGATGTCCCCTTTGAGTGCCTGAACCGCTTGCGGTTCTGCCGCTTCGACATCGAGCACGTCAAAGAATTGGCCGAACACCTGGTTCATGGCCAGAAAGCCAAGCGCCATTCCTCCGGTTGTTTTCAAGAATTCCCGCCGGTTGATGCCGAGCGTACTGCTCAGTTGTTTACTTGTCCTGTGAATCAGCCATTCCACCTGCGCCTGTTTGGCTGTTTGTGCCGGAGGGATGAATTCTTCGTTGGAGACGACCTGCGTGGGAACCGCAGAGGCCGGGGTATAGCCTTGTTGAATACGGATGGGGTTTCGTTTGCTCATGGGCCAATTGCGTCTTTTCTGCTTTGCCGAGACCACAATGCAGGAGGGCAATCTGAAATGTAGTGCAGCACTTATTTTGAGCCGAATTCAAACATCTTGATTAACGGCTTTTCCTCGCGTTCAATCGGATCATAGTTGGATTGTTTGCCGGGTTGGTATCGAGGGAACAGTTCAAGGGTTTGTTGGGAGGAGGATGCTTCGGATTCGGGGGTTTGTGGGGTTCGCCAGCCAACCGGAGGAGGGGGAGGTGGCAATCGCCAGTCCCGTTTCTCTTCTTGAGGAATTCTCCATCGGTTCGATTCGAGCAGATTTTTCGAGAGAGGAGACCGGTAGGAGTCTTCATCTGGTAGCGACATATGGGTGCCGGATTTTTCAAGGGCAGCCGCTGCGAGAATTACCGGGAGGAGGACGAGCACGCCCATCAACCCTAAAGAGGTAGGCGGCTGCCTTTCTTCATGAAAATGTCCTGCGGCCGTCATGGGTTCGTGGCCATATCCTTTCTCCACTCGACACCCTCGAACCAGTATTCATGAGCGGAGTCCAGCCAGGTGTCGGCATCATGGCTGATTATCCACGCGTTAAGGAAGTTGATAAAGTCGGGATCCCCCTTGTGGACGGCGAACCCGGATTTGGTTTCGAGCAGGGGTTTCGACAGAGGTTCATCAACGATCTCTGGATGATCCAGTGCCACAACAGTGGTAATGGCTTCGTGCTCGACGTAGCCATGGACTTTTCCGGTTTTGACGGCCTCTATGGCTTCCTGGCTGGTGGCGAAGGTTTTTAGTGTGGCTTTGGAAAAGACCCGCCGCGCCAGATCTTCGGAAATGGTCCCGGTCACCGTGGCGATGATGGTGTCTGGTCTATTGAGATCCTGGGGGCCATTAAAGTTCTTTGTTAAGGCCATGTTGGTGACCAAACCGATACCCGATGAATCATAAGGCTGGCTGAAATTCACTTTCAGGGCTCGTTGGGGAGTAATGACGATGCCGGCAATGATGATGTCAATTTTCCGGTTTAGCAGGGCCGGGATAATTTTTTCCCAATCAAACACATGGAACGCCGGTTGTACCCCAAGATCTTTGGCCAGCTGCTTGGCCACGTCAATTTCGTAACCCACCAACTGGCCGTCCGGCTGTTTGATGGTCCAAGGGGTGAATAAGGATACTCCCACATGTAGCGTTCCTTTTTCTAAAACATGTGCCAACGTGCCGGGAAGAGATTGTGAAGCCGTGCCTTCTGCGGCAGTTACTATAGGGAGTAGAGCCCAGTGCAGAAAAAAGGCTACCGCGATCAAAGTGAGGCCAAAGAAGGGTTTGTGCTTGTTCATAATCTCCGCCATCATAATGGTTAGTGTGTGACAGGGTCTTTGAATGTACCATACAATCTTTTTGCCTGAAAGTGGATCAAATTTTACCTGAGAGTCAGGTCTTTCAGTGTTACCCGCTTGTGAGGGATGCCAAATTGAACACATCTCGTACAAAATCTATTGCAATTTTAGGCACCGGTTCTGATGTCGGGAAAAGTCTCGTCACTGCGGGGCTGTGCCGATTGTTGCATCGGGCCGGAGTCAGTGTCGCGCCGTTTAAAGCCCAAAACATGTCGCTGAATTCCTTTGTGACTCCCGACGGCGGCGAGATGGGACGGGCGCAAGTGCTCCAGGCCCACGCCTGCGGACTGGCCCCGCATGTGGATATGAATCCGATTTTGTTGAAACCGGAGGCCGACGCCAAATCTCAAGTGATTGTTCAAGGGAAGGTGTGGGGAAGCCAGCAGGCCAGGGATTATTTCGAGCGGAAATCGCAGCTATTTGAATTCGTGAAAGGGAGTTATGACCGGTTGTCCCGGCAATATGAGGTGATCGTGATTGAAGGTGCCGGGAGTGCCGCTGAAATGAATCTGCGGGATCGGGATATCGTAAACTGGCCGGTGGTCGAGATGGCCGATGCGGCCGTGGTGTTGGTGGCGGATATCGATCGGGGAGGGGTGTTTGCCCAGGTCATCGGGACGATGGATCTCCTGGCGCCGGAGGAACGACGGCGGGTGATCGGGGTCGTCATTAATAAGTTTCGAGGGGATCTGACGTTGTTTGAAGATGGGGTCAAAATCATAGAAGAACGCATCGGTGTCCCTGTGTTAGGCGTGTTGCCGTATCTGCGGAATCTGGAGTTGGATCAGGAAGACAGCGTGGACATTGAGCGATTCCGGATGACCCCTTTTGAAGAAGGGACGGTCAATATCGCTGTGGTGCTTCTTCCTCATATGAGCAATTTCACGGACTTTAATCAGCTTGCTGCAGAATCGGATGTGGCGCTTCGTTATGTGGCTTCATCACAAGAACTTCATGGGGCGGATGCCGTTGTTCTGCCGGGAAGTAAAACAACAATTACCGATTTGGAATATCTCCAGAAAGCTGGATTCGACGAAGCCCTCCTGACGCATGTCCAACGGGGAGGCGAGATTATGGGGGTATGTGGGGGATTCCAGATGCTGGGGAAAGAGATCACGGATCCACAGCATGTAGAAACGGGTGGTTCGTCAAAAGGATTAGGGTTTCTGCAAGTCAAGACGGAATTGCTGGCTCACAAGAAAACGGTGCAAGTCCGTGCCCGCTCCTTACTGGAGTCCTGGGGTTATGAATGTCTGGTTGAAGGGTATGAAATTCATATGGGGGCGACGAAGGGTGCGAAATCAATTCCATCCTGCTTTCGGGTTCTGACGGGTCAGGCGGACCGTTCTTCTGAGGATTCAGAAACACGAGTTGACGGGGCGATGAGCCTGGACGGGCGCGTCTGGGGAACCTACATTCATGGGGTCTTTGATCAACCGGGATTTCGCCGACAATGGTTGAACCGGGTGCGTGGCCGTAAAGGCCTCGCACCACTTGAGATGGAAATCTCAGAGGTGGTTTCACAGCGATTGTCGCGCGCAGTGGATCGCTGGGCTGACCATTTGGAAGCACATCTTGATGTGTATCCCATTTTTTCAGCACTGGGGCTAGGTGGTCTTTTCCCTGACCATCTTCATAAGTTGAAATGAAGCTGTGATTCTTCGTCCAAGAGCCTGCCATATGCAGAGCATCTCCGAGTATAATAATCACCGATGAAGGACGATCAACAATTGTTATGGAACATGGGGGAGCCGGGGATGGGTGGTCGTCCACAGGGCTGGTCTAGGAGGCCCAGGGCTTGGTGGGCGTTAACGAAGGAGGTGTGGGTCGCCTCATCTGAGGACGATGTGTTTGGACGGTCGGCGCAGCTCGGGTTTTATTTTTTGTTGGCGGTATTTCCAGCGCTCTTAGGGGTAACCGCCCTTATTGGCATGTTGCCGAGTCAGGTGGTGTTGCCCACTGTCATGCCCTACGCCCAGCAAGTCCTTCCTGCCGAGTCATTAGTTCTCGTTGAACGCTATGTCGAGCAGGTGATTCAGGGCAGTGGAGGCGGAGTGTTTTCTTTGAGCCTCTTGGGTTCTCTCTGGGCGGCTTCCTGGGGCATGATGGCGATTATCAATACCCTCAATACCGTCTATGGGGTGAGGGAAACACGACCTTTCTGGAAAGCCGGCGCGACAGCGGTGTTGCTGACCATGGGGGCTGCGGTCTTTGTCATTACGTCGTTGATCTTGGTCCTGGCCGGTGAACAGGTGAGCCAATGGGCGGCGGATGTGACTGGAATGGATTGGTGGGTGACGCTTGGCTGGCCCCTCTTGCAATGGCCGCTCATCGTGCTTTTCATGCTGGTGGCCATTAACCTGATCTATTATTGGGCGCCTAATATTGATCATGAATGGCAGTGGGTGAATCCGGGATCAGCCTTGGCCGTCTTCCTTTGGATTATTCTCTCCCTGGGCCTTAAATTTTATGTGGAGAATTTCATTAATTATAATGTTGTCTATGGACCCATTACCGGGGTGATTATTCTGATGATGTGGCTGTATGTCGGCGGGTTGACGCTTTTGTTAGGCGGAGAACTCAATTTCATCCTCAACGGTCCTCCTCGCATACCTGATGTCTCCGAGTCGTCCAAGACCTGAATCGTGCGCCCGTCATTTTGCGTGCATATCCCTTAGCCTCCGACATATGCCGTATGATCTCCCGAGTGTCATTCCCACCGATTGCAAGAATTTTCCGATGGAGAAATGGCTTGGAATCGGCTGGTGCGGGGTCCTGACATCCATGGGTTTTTGACCGGACTGAATTCCAGGGGAATGGTTGCATGAAGTAGGTGTTCAAAAGGGTTTGGCTCCGCCGGAGGTTGTCGCTTCCAAGCCCTCTCATCCAGATTGGGCCTGGCCTTCAATTCGTTGGGCCGATCATCGATCATGCACCGTCATAATGAACCGAAAGAATTTTCTTTAGACGCTGGAATGGAGCATTGAAATACTTGGTCACGATCGTTCTGTGTTATTGAGGAGGAGACATAATGAATGTACGTTTCAAGTCATCCCCAAGCAGGCAGGAGAAGGAAACAGGCCGTCGCAGGTGTTTGCTCGTGTTGGTGCCAATTCTTATGGCCAGTATAGCCGCCGGCCATCCGGATCACGCTGAGGGGCAAGCTGTTCAGGATGGTCAGGGGGAGCATCAGAACCCCATCCGGCTAAGTCTTGATGACGCCTTACGCATGTTTGTGGAAAATAATTTTCAGTTGCTGGTTGCAAAATACGGGATCCAAGCGGCCAAAGCCCAGCAAGTGACGGCTGGATTATTCATCAATCCTGAATTTTCCGTAGGACTGTTCAGCTCGGTTACGCAAGGGTGTACTCCCGCTCGATGCGGAGGCGTGATGCCTCAAGTCAGTCAGTTGTTCCTCATCGCCGGGAAACGTGGGTATCGCATTGAAAGCGCCTCTCTGGGGACGGCCGGGGCGGAGGCGGAGTTTGAAGATGCGGTTCGTCAATTGAGCTTTGCCGTGAAAGATACCTATTTTCGCGCCAAGGTGATTCGGGATCATTTGGAGGTTGACCAACGAATCAAGGCCCGTATCCTCAACCTTATCCAGGAGACCTCGGCTGATCATTCAAGCGCGATCAGTGCGCGCAAACGCATTCGTCTGGAATTGTTGGGCGTCCAGACGGAACGGGAAGTCATTAAAGACATTCGTGAGCTTGGGGAGGCAACCTTGGACCTTCGCATTCTGTTGGGGTTACCACCAGAGACCATATTAGACCTCACCACTCCATTGGTTTACCGGCGTGTTGAACCTGACATTCGAGCAATTCGCACCTCCGTGATCGACTCCAGGCCTGATTTGCGAGCGAAGCGGCTTTTGCAGGCTCAGCGCAAAACAGAGATACGGCTCGCGCGGGCCTTACAATATCCAGATCCCATGGTTGGGGTCGGTGTCATGCTCCAAGGCCCGCAGGGTCCAGATAATCAACAACAGTGGAATGTCGGGGTGAGTGTACCGCTTCCGATTTTTGATCGAAATCAAGGGGGTATTCTTCAAGCCGAAACGGCTTTTCAGGTCGCGGAAGTGGACTATCGGCAAGCTGAAATGACTGCCCGGAATGAGTTGGAACGGGCCTACCACCGTTTTCTGGAAAGTCGCCGCCTGGTGGAAGTCTACCAGACGGGTATTCTGGATCGGGCGTTGACGTTGTTGACGATGGCTCAACAAGAACGGGAAAAAGGACAATTAGGAATTTTGGAACTTGTGGATGCGGCCCGAGCGGCGCATGAGACTAAGGAAGACTATCTTGACGCATTATTCTCTTACCAACGCGCCATATTTCGTTTAGAAAATGCCGCTGGTCAGGTCATTCATTAACGCCATTTTCTTGACAAAGTCGCTTCGTCCCTCCTACATTCTCCCAAAACATACGCGGAACGAATGATGGGAAGTGGGTGGAAAACCCGCGCGGTCCCGCCGCTGTAACTGAGGACGAACCCCGCGAGAGCCACTGCCTGAAGCTAGTGAGGAGTAAATAGTCAGGAGTGAGGAGCATGAGAAATCTCCTCCTTACTACTCACTTTTCACTCCTGACTGGATTTCGGATGGGAAGGCGCGGATAGTAGGTTATCACTCAGGAGCCAGAATACCTCATTCGATCCAAGACCAATGTTCCCTCGTGGGCTGGGGAAGTGGTGAGGATGAAGAATCGGGTGCAATCCTCAAGGTTATTCAAGCCTTGGGGATTTTTTATTTTGGGCAAGGGAGTACGCCATCTGGTCTGCGCCATCGTGGCCTGGGGGGCGATCTTTCTATGCGGGATTCTAAGCGTTTCGGCTTTGGCCTTTGACGGAGATGGGATGAAACGGCGTCAACAAGGTATTTTGACCGGCATGCCCTTCATGTCCAATGTCGCTCCACGCACCTTTGTGGATGATCTCGGCCGGAAACTTTACCTGGCCAAGCCCCCTCAGCGTATTGTTTCTCTGGCTCCCAGTATTACCGAAATTCTTTTTGCGATCGGGTTGAATGAGGAAATTGTCGGGGTCACCGAATTCTGTGATTTTCCTCCGGAGGCCTTGACCAAGCCGAAGGTGGGGTATGCCACTCCCAATCTTGAGATGATTGTGGTGCTTCAACCGCAACTCGTGTTGGCCCCCAGGTCGTTCCTGCGTGTCGACCTTCTCAATAAACTGGAACAACTGAAGATTCCCACCTTTATCTTTGATCCGCATACGGTGGAAGACATTTTCGCACACATACAGCTATTGGGGCGCATGGTGGGACGTCCCCAAGAAGCCAATGCCCAAGCGGCCCTCATGCGGAAACAACTGGCCAGCTTGTCGAGCCGGTTGAAGGACCTGCCTCGTCCCACGTTGTTGTATATCTTGAACTCCGAACCCCTGATCACGGTGGGCCCCGGGAGTTTTATTCATCGACTTATTGAGCTGGCGGGCGGCAGAAATGCGGCTGAGGAAGCGGCCGCTCCCTATCCGCGCCTGACGATGGAAGAAGTCTTACGCCAAAATCCGGACATCCTGCTGTTCCCGGTGGGGCGGCAGGAAGGGATTCCCCAGGAGGAACAGGATTCATGGAGACGGTGGATCACGCTGTCAGCGGTCCAACACGACAAACTGTTTCACGTGGATAGCGATCTCCTGAATCGTCCCGGCCCGCGGATCATTGAGGGGCTGAAGCAATTAGTGAAGATCCTCCATCCGGAGGTGGTTCTGGATGACATGCCGAATTGAGATGGATGGAGCGGAAAAAGGTGATCCGACAACCGAGAACGCCATCCTTTTCCGTTCAATGACCCTGTTGCTGAGTCGTGTTTCTTGAATCCAAGAGGGGAATCCTGTTTGTGAAACCCATGGCCGACGTTCCGTCACTAACCATTTCTCCATCGTCAAAAGAATCGGGAGAGTGGGTCCAGCCATCTCCGCCTCGGCCATTGCCGATTTCTTCGTTGCGGACGCTCACGATTCGTCGATGGTTCTGGTGGGTGGGCGTATCGTTGGTGTTGGCGGTCGTGACCCTTCTGACCTGTCTTGGATTTGGGACCGAATCTATTTCCTTCTCCAGAATCTGGTTCATTCTGGTTGGGGTCATGCTGGGAACTGAGTCCATTCATGTTGGAACGGATCCGACAGCCGTCATCCTGCTTCAGGTTCGATTGCCCCGGGTATTATTGGCATTTTTCGTTGGCGGGAGTCTGGCGATGGTTGGCGTCGCGCTTCAGGCCTTATTGCGCAATCCCCTGGCTGATCCGTTTATCATCGGCATATCCAGCGGGGCGGCATTGGGAGCGGCTATTGCGCTGCTGTTTGGCGTGGGCATTTCCGTCTGGAGTGTGTCGGCTTTGCCGGTGTGTGCATTTGCCGGGGCCTTACTGGCTTTGCTGATCATGTATCGCATTTCATCGTTGGGACATGGTTTTTCGATCTACACGCTGTTATTAGCGGGTGTGGTGCTGAATGCGATCTTTTCCGCGTTCATTATGTTTCTGACCAGTGTGGCCGATCCCAATCGGGCGTTCGGGATGTATGCCTGGCTGATGGGATCATTAACCGGCCCGGATTTCTTCACCCTTGGGGTTCTGGCTCTCTATCTTGGCGTTGGTCTGATGGTATTGGCGACACAAGCGCAGTCCTTAAATCTGTTGACCCTTGGTGAAGAAACGGCCAGGTCGTTAGGGGTCGAAGTCGAGCGAGTCAAAAAATTGGTGTTTATCGCGGCGGCCCTTCTAACGGGGGCGGTCGTAAGTTTTAGCGGGATCATTGGATTTGTCGGGCTGATTGTGCCGCATGCTGTCCGCCTGGTCGTGAGTGCGGATCATCGGCTTTTACTGCCGGTCGCCGGATTTGTGGGAGGCATGTTTCTGATGTTAGCCGATACGGTGGCGCGGACTGCCTTGAGTCCCGGTGAATTTCCTGTCGGGGTGGTAACGGCGCTTGTGGGCGGCCCGGTATTTTTATACCTCCTGACGAATCGGAGTATGCGGGTGGGGATGTGATGGTGGATTCAAAGAATGTGTTTTCCGGGCCGGCGTATGCTCTTCGAGACGTGACCTTTGGGTATGCCACTCGGGCCTACGATCAATCCGAGTCGGTGCTGAAGGATCTTACGTGTTCGATTGATTCTGGAAAGATCCTCGGAATTCTTGGTCCTAATGGATCTGGAAAAAGCACCTTACTCAAGCTTCTCGCCAGGATCTTGCGTCCGGAGCGCGGCACGATTGAGTTGTTCGGGAATCCCTTATCGCTTTTGTTCCAAGCTGACGTGGCCCGGCGGGTGGCACTGGTTCCGCAAGAGACGATGCAGGTTTTTCCTTTTACCATTGCCGAAATGGTCCTGATGGGACGGTTCCCGCATCATCGGGGTTGGGGGGGCTGGCATTGGGAAGATGCTGAGGACTGGCGAATCGCTCATAAGGCCATGGAAGACCTGGATGTCACTCATCTGGGGTCCAGGCTTGTCACGGATGTGTCGGGAGGGGAACGTCAGCGGGCGGTGATTGCCCGTGCCCTCACGCAGGAGCCTCAGGTATTGCTGTTGGATGAGCCCACGGCCTTTTTAGATCTGCATCATCAGTTGGATATTGCGCGCATTCTTCGGCGGTTGAATCGAGAGCGTAGCCTCACGGTGATTCTGGTGTCTCATGATTTGAATCTGGCCAGTCAATACTGTGACCAGCTCATGTTGTTACACCATGGACACATTGTGGAGGTGGGATCTCCTCAAGACATCCTGCGTCCTGACCTGTTGGAAACAGTCTATGGGTGCCAGGTTCTGGTGGATCGTCACCCACAATCAGGGTTGCCCCGAGTGTCCTTGCCTGTGTGAGGGAGTGGAGCCAAGAGGCCTGTCGTCGCGGGGTGTCAATTGTTGTTTGTCCCTAGTCAGTATTAACCATTTAACAAAGGAGTAGGGTTCTTTAGCGGAATATCGACGGTTGTGACGGGGAAGCTGGTGAAAATCCAGCACGGTGCCGCCACTGTTAGCGGGGAGTGATTCTGCAAGAGTCCATTATGGACATGATGTCCATGAGAAGGCGCAGAGGAGCAACGATCCGCGAGTCAGGAGACCCAACAACCAGTCTCTTCCATAAAACCCCTTCGAGCGAAAGGGAGGTGGATAATGTCCACGAAGTTGTTTCGTTTTATTCTTGCCCAGGTTTGTGTGTTCCTCATGTGTGTGGTGCAGATGAATCCTGCCTATGCGGAAGAGGCTGTTGCGCTTGAAGAGAGTCAGTCTCCCGTTCAACAATTACCAGAAATTCTTGTCACCGATACGCGGCTACCAAGTATCCAGGAAAATATTTTGGCCGTACCGGCTAAGATGACGGTGATATCAGCTGAAGACATTCAGCAATCTGGTGCAAAAACCGTTCAAGAAGCCCTTGAAAAAGTCACCGGGCTGGTGATGTATGACTCGGTGGGCAATGCCTTTCAGCAAACAATTGATTTTCGGGGGTTTAATGGAAATCCTGTGCCTGCGACCAGTGTGTTTGTCGATGGTGTACGGGTCAATGATCCGGAATTTAATTTTGTGGATTTTGATCTCATTCCGTTGGAAACGGTTGAACGCATGGAAATAATCCCTGGACCCTCTGCTGTTTATGGGAAAAATGCCATGGGAGGTGTGATTAATATTCTCACCAAACGAGGTTCTGAACAACGGCAGATGACCGGTGAAACAGCCTGGGGGAGCTTTGGGCGTCAGCGCTATTCTCTCAATACCAGTGGGCCAGTTGGAAAACTGGACTACTATGGGTCCTTAAGCCGAGAGCAGGAAGATGGATTCCGTGACGAGTCGGATGCCAAATTGTGGCGGGGATTTGGGAAGGTTGGCTATCGTCCCTTGGATGGGACTGACTTGGCAGTTTCGTACACTTATGTCAAAGATAAGTTGGAACAAGCCGGTTCTCTTCCTCGAAGTTTGGCGGATGATCATCCCGAGGCCAACTTTACCCCCGGGGATTTCGTGGATCGAGAGAACAACTTTGTCCGATTGACGGCCAGACAGGTTATTCCTGGAGGATTGACGTTCACGGGAAACGGATTCTATCGGCGGTTGCAACAGGAATCGTTTCTGGTCGGCCAGCCATTTTTGGTGGGAGGGATGAACACCACCAGCCAAAACTTTGTTGATACGGAATCGTGGGGGGGGACGTACCAATTAACACACGAGTATGAGGTTGCCGACTTCAAGAATATCCTTTCGGTAGGGGGAGAAGTCACCCGGAATGATTTTCGTAATCGGATGTTGTCACTTTCCGATTTTGGTCCGTTTAATGTTCGTAGAAAATCAGATGAAGACGTGACGGGAATTTTTGCCCAGGATACGGTTCACCTCTTTTCGGATGTGGTGTTGGTGGGCGGGTTTCGATATGACAGGAATGAATTGGATTTCCAAGATCTCTTGGACCCATCTAACGATGGTAGAAAGGTCTATAGCCGCATCACCCCACGAGGAGGCCTGACGTATTTCCTGGTACCACAAACCAGTGTGTATTTTAGCTACTCTCAGGGTTTTCGCGTTCCGACCAATGATGAATTGTTTGCCCAGGGATCGTTTGGTTCCAATCCGAATCTGAAGGCGGTTCGATCCCACAATTTTGAATTGGGGTTCAAGTCCCAAATCAGTACCTGGGGAAATCTAGCCATGGCGGTGTACCAATCGAATATACGAGATGAAATATTCTTTACTTGTCTTGCGTGTGATTTCAGTCCTGACGATGGGCAGAACCGGAATGTCCCGAAAACCAGACGACGCGGGTTTGAGCTGACGCTCAAAGTGAAACCCAATGAGTTTGTCGATGGAGTGGTGAACTATACATATACCGAGGCCCAATTTCGGAGTTCATTTAACATCTCGTCTACCCGTGTGGTGGATGTGGGTGATAGTTTCCCGCTCGTTCCTAAAAACCGCCTGAGTGTGACGGGTACGGTGCATCCAGCCAAAGGATTCAGCCTTTCGCTCAGTGGTCTGTATGTCAGCACGCAATTTTTACAGGGGGATGAAAGCAACACGCGCGATCGACTGCCTAGCTATTTCGTGTTAAACGGTCGTGTTGCCTATGAGCATTCGGTGCCGGGTGGAATGCTGAAAGGGTTTCTTGCTGTGAGCAACATACTAAATCACAATTACTTCACGTCTGGAATCTATGCTGCGAATAGAATCACCGGAGGAGGTGCTACCCAGCAGTTTGTTGTTCCATCTCCCGGAATTGGGTTTTTCGGTGGACTGAGCTATGGTTTTGAGAATTTTCTCAACTGATCGACGAATGAGTCTACTTTGAAAGGTGTGCCAATGGCTTTTCTCAGTCTGCTGCAGCGCGACCGCAAGACGGGCAGGATGGGAAGGTGCGTGTGCGAAGTCGGATTGGATTGGTGAGTGAGGCAAGGAAAGGAGAAGGGACTGATGCGAATCTCAAAAGTGTATACACGCACGGGTGATGCAGGGAAAACCCGATTGGCTGGGGGGCAGGAAGTCTGGAAGGATTCCGTGCGCGTGGAAGCCTACGGCACAGTGGACGAATTGAATTCCATGCTTGGCTTGGCCCGTGTTTCGAATGGACAGACCGGAACGAATGCAGATGTTTCTGCACATATGGGGAACATATTGAAATGGACGCAAAATAAATTATTTGATTTGGGTGGCATTCTCGCGACCGCTCCTGGAGAATCGTTTCCGAATATGCCAACCGTAACCTCGGAGGACGTCGCCCACTTGGAGCATCTGATAGATGAATGCCAAAAGGATCTTATGCCCTTGAAAGAATTCATTTTGCCTGGTGGCGGACAATTTGCCGCGTTGCTGCATGTCGCCCGTACAATCTGTCGTCGTGCCGAACGGCTTTGTGTCACGTTGTCGAAGGAAGAAACGATCGCCAAGGAATTGGTTGCCTTTCTCAATCGGCTGAGTGACGCGTTGTTTGTGTTTGCGCGGTGGGTGGCAAAAAAACAGGGAGAAGCAGAAATTTTGTGGGAACGAGAACCGACAACATCACCAAAGACCTAGCATTTCCTTCTTTCTGTGATAGTTATTCAGAGCCAATTCCACTTTGTGGTGGTCGAATGACCATCGGAATACGTGCCAGAATGATTTGCTGCCCAGCTGCCCAGCTGCCCAGCTGTCCGGCAGGGGATTCTATTTTGAATTTGTCAGACGCTTTCCGGAATCTGTCATCCGGCATGCTGGCTTACCATGCGGTACCCCCGCGATAATAATGGTGTCGTACCTCCTGCTCTGCAGGAAGCTTTGTCGGAGCTACGAAATTAAAAGCCGCCAGACGGATGATGAGCTGGTACGCCTGATTGCCCTACTCTGAGAGGGTTCTCATGAATTTCAAGAAACGCGCAAGAGGCATGTAGGGAGTATGTGTGCTATAACACTCCTATTAATCGGGTGGCCACTTGACGGGTTTGCTCTGATCGGGGAATGATCAGGGCCCCGTGGAGAAAATTTTCAGAATAGAACAGATGGATGAATGGCATGTCGACTCAATTTAAAAAAATCACCGGATTTATTCTGGTTGTGTGTCTGGTTATAGGATTTGTTCTGCTCTATCGCTATGTGCAGCCAAAAGGCTATCAACTTCCTGATGATCCTCTTGCGTTGGAAGCGTTGGAGCTAGTGAAAAAACACCGGTCCCGGCAAGGGTATACTCTGGACGAGGCGGTTCAGCTGATGGTGGATGATTTGGTGACAAAGGGCATTCCGTTTCGCGAAGGAGACTGGCAGGTAGCCGCTCAGGGCGAGGATAAATATGTGGTGCGTAAAATTGTGCGAGAGAAGGGCTCTGTAGAGTGGATCGAGCGGGAATATGCCTGGAGAGTGGATAGTAAGGAAAAAACGATTCGAGTGATCTCGTTAGCGGCCCAACAATTGATGCCGTTTGAGAATTTGCCGCCTCTTCCTCATGGCGATCAAATTTCATCCCTACCTAGCAGAATGTTGATCAAGCCTGCCCTGAGCGATTTCGAAGGGTCCGCCCTGCCTGCGCCGTGCTTCGGCAAGCAGGCCAGCGGCGTTCTCGGGTCCGTCATACGTGAAGCGTGAGGGATAAAAAGTGAGGAATGAAAAGTAAGGCGTAAGGAGTAGGTGGTTGAATAAAAGTACGTGACTGAATGTGCTGAATGTATCTTTACTCTTTGCTCCTGACTTCTCATTACTTACGCCTTACCCCTTACCCCTTACTCCTCACGATCCCGTGGGGCGACGTGGATGATCCCATCTGCCACCTGCACCTCATAACACGGCACGTTCCAGCTTGGACTAGGATGTTTTTGACAGACCCCGGTCTTGATATGAAACTTCCATCCATGCCAGGGGCATTCGACCAAGTCTCCCTTCATGGATCCTTCTCCCAATGGTCCTCCGGCATGTGGACAGGTATTATCCAGGGCATAGATTTCGCCTTCAAGATTAAATAACGCAATGCCGTGATCCTGGAGTTCAATACTCTGGCTGGTGCCTGGAGGAAGGTCTTCAATTTTGGCAACCGGATAGAAGTTCGAGGTCATGTTCATCTCAAATGGCCAAAACCCCTAATATATCAACTTTTTCTTCGTGCAACAACAGGTGTATGAGGTCTCTTGATTCTATGGATTCGTCGGTGATATAGGAACAGAGTTTTATCTAACCAGGCGGATTCGCGTGAGTCATGTTGTATGGAAATGACCCTCCTACTCAATGCCACCTATGAGCCATTGCGAGTCGTGCATTGGCAAAAAGCCATTAATTTATTGTGGCAAGGAAAGGTCGAAGTCCTTGAATTTTATGATCGGGATATTCGAGGAGTGTCCATTTCCTTTAAATTGCCTTCCGTGATGCGTCTCCTCAACATGGTCAAACTCCGGTCAAATCATCATGCGGTGAAATTTTCTCGTATTAATATTTTTACTCGGGATCGCTATACCTGCCAATATTGCCATACACGGTTTCGAACTGAGGAATTGACCTTTGACCATGTGGTGCCTATTGCCAAAGGTGGGAGGAAAACCTGGGAAAATATTGTGACGGCCTGCTGGCGATGTAATAACCGGAAAAGCGGGCGCACTCCTAAAGAGGCGGGGATGAAATTACTCAAGGAGCCCGTCAAACCTAAATGGACTCCACGTCTCACCTTAATGATCGGTATCCGCCATGCCCCGGAAAGTTGGCGGGATTACTTATACTGGAATTTGGAATTGGACGCGGATTCCTAGATTCTTCTGCTCTCCTGGTTCCTGATGGTTGTCAGCGGGATCACCTTTCGATGTTTCCCGCTGACGGTCTACATAAAGCGGAACTTCATGCCATCACAAGAAACGAATCCTCCGCGATGGTCGGACCCGAGCAGGAATATTGTGCGATGAGATGGGTCATCACTGATTTGTCCCTTCCCCCCACCAAGTTCCCTGAAAATTTTCACCGATGACCCGAATAGGCATGATGTTCAGGTCTCATCTGCCGATCCTGATCAAACGATTGAGCGATCAAGTGGTTGCGCTAGGACACCTCGATGAGAGGAATCGGCGCTCGTTCGGCTTGTTTCCGTAAGCCGCAATTAATACACCAGAAGACCAGAAGAGACATTCCTGATTCCATGTCGACTTCCCGATCAAGTAACATCGTTCCTTGGCATTTTTCACAGCGATACATAGATGAATCTCCTGTGGTTCTACCGGTCAGGCTTAAGGAGTCGTCAGAATCAACAGGGGAGAGAGCCTACAGGCGTTTGGCCGAAAATGAATGAAGACCAAAAAAAAAGAATGAAGCCTTGAGCACTGATTCTTCAGACGCGCTGACTCGGAGTGTGAATAAAAAACTGCATGGTACTGAATGAAGGAATCCCAAAAAAGAGGGGCAATCTACCATAGGCAAAAAGGTAAAAGCTATGGAATGCAAGTGGTCAAGTGAGAATAGGTGAGGCATAGTTGAGGTTTTGACTTATAGAGGGAATGGAGTGAAGATTTGAACATCATCTGCCGGTTGAGGGGTTATGTTCTGTCAAGGGGCATAGTCTGATTCCAACGAAAGTGTTTTGATGATGATCAAAAATCGATACTGGTATGGGAGGTAATGAGTTTGGATTTATTGCCTGATATTCAGCCCCCTGTCCCCGCAGAGCCTGAATGGGTTTCCTGGTCTGATGAACAGCTGTTGAATCTCCGGATGTCCGATTTGAAGATCCGTATTTCCGGGACTGAATTGGGTCAATGCGTCCGTCAGTTATACCGCGAATTGAAAGATCAAGGGTTAGTATTTCGTCCCCACATATGGTTGTCTGACGATTGGTATTCGCCTGATGGCACGCCGGGTCTTGCCGTGCCGTTTTATATGGGGCATCCGCGATTAGCCAAACTGGAACTCAATCAAATGTTGGAAGTGGAGGGCGGGACCCCGGAATGGTGTATGCGAATTCTTCGACACGAAACAGGCCACGCGATTGAGAATGCCTACCGCTTACGGCGTCGGCGTAGCCGTCAACAGATGTTTGGGCATACCTCGGTTCCGTATCCCGATTGTTATTTGCCAAAGCCCTATAGTAAAAGCTTTGTCTTGCATCTTGATATGTGGTATGCCCAGAGTCATCCGGACGAAGATTTTGCCGAAACCTTTGCCGTCTGGCTCACGCCGCACTCACATTGGCGTGAGCGATACACCGGATGGCCGGCACTCAAAAAATTGGAATATATGGATGCGCTCATGAAGGAATTAGCGGGAGTTACACCAATCGTGACCACCAGAGAACAGGTGGACCCCATCCAGCGTCTTCACAAAACACTCCGGGAACATTACCAGGACAAGCGGGAACGGTATGGGTTGGACTACCCAAACTTTTACGATCGGGACTTGCGGCGTCTATTTTCGGGGGATCCGGGTCAATCGGCGAATCCGTCCGCGGAGAATTTTATCAGGAAGTTTCGCAAAGAAGTTCGTCGGAAGGTCGCCGCATGGACGGGAGAATATCAGTACACCATTGATCAAGTTCTGCAAGATATGATGGCGCATTGCCGCGAGCGAAATTTGCGGTTAGCCGTCCCAGAAGAACAAGCAAAAGTGGACTTTACGATTTTGCTGACGGTGCAAACGATGAACTATCTGCATGGTGGACGACATCGGGTGGTGTTATGAGAAAGCTTCGCGTCATGGTCCTCATGCATCAAGATCTCGTGCCCCCCGAGGATGTGGAGCATGCCGATTTGGCTGAGGTGGAATGGAAAACCGAATTTGATGTGGTCTCCACTCTACGCGATCTTGGCCATGAAGTGATGGCCGTAGGCGTCAGGGATGATTTAAGTGTCATTGATAACCTGGTGACGGATTGGAAGCCGCACATTGCCTTTAATCTGCTCGAAGAATTCAATGGCAATCCGGAGTTCGATCAAAATGTGGTGTCCTATTTGGAGCTTTTGGGAGTTCCCTATACCGGCTGTAATCCCAAGGGGCTCGTGCTCACTCGCGATAAAGGCTGGTCAAAAAAAATTATGGCTTATCATGGCATCCGATGCCCGGAGTTTGTGGTCTATCCCATGGGGCGGGTGATCAAGTGGGCCGAAGAGTTTCCTTTTCCGGTCATTGTCAAATCCATTAGTGAAGAAGCCTCTCTGGGGATTTCTCAAGCGTCCATCGTCCACGACGGAGACAAATTAAAAGAACGGGTTGAATTTGTACATCAGAGTGTGGGCACGAGCGTCATAGTTGAGCGATACATTGAAGGACGGGAACTGTATGTCGGTGTGTTAGGCAATCGACGATTGCAAGCCCTGCCGGTTTGGGAGCTGCACCTGAACAATCTTCCTCCTGATGCCCTGCCGATTGCGACGGCCCGGGTGAAATGGAGTACGAAATATCAAAAAAAATATGGGATCCAATCGGGTGAGGTTGAGGGCCTTAGTCCCAAGCTGGTGCGGTATATTCAACAAACGGCGAAGCGGGCCTATCATATTTTGGGATTAAACGGCTATGCCCGGATGGATTTTCGATTAGATCCTCAGGAACACCTGTATATTCTGGAAGCCAATCCCAATGCCCAATTGGCCTATGGCGAAGATCTTGCCGAGTCGGCTGAACGAGCCGGTCTTTCCTATGAAGCACTGATTCAACGCATTCTCAATATCGGACTGAGCTGGAAACCTGAAAGCCAGCGGTAAACGGAATACCGAAAAAGCATGATCTGGGCGAAGTCGAAGGGGCTGCTGTTGGCGCACTCGGCCTTGATCCGTCCTCACCTGTTCTGTGCGATCCATTTAACTCATGGCTATCGCCTCCTGGGGAGGCATCAGGTGATGCGTGGCCTTGTCGTGTAGGACTTTTACGCTTTTCCTTTTTGTTTCTTCATGCAGGCCGCAGATGTATTTCCTGGAGCGTCTGGGCCGCACTTGTCTATCTACGAGGGAAGATCACCCTGTGGAAAGTATTGTATGGTTGTGGAGGGCCGACTCTGTCTGATTCGGTTTAGTGCCAGGGTTTGGTCATGAGTTTTTTGAGCCTGCTTGCCATGTGCCAAGGGCCAACAAGGGAAAGTAGTGGGCATACAAATGATATTTCAAATAGAAAACATTAGGGAATCCGGTTCCTGTCATGAGTTCTTCGTCCCACCATCCCTGCTGATTTTGATGGGTCAGCAGCCAGTCGATCCCACGTTGAACAGACGTGGAGGCTCGATCATCAGCCGCTTCAAGTGCGAGCAAGGCCCAGGCCGTTTGTGAAGGGGTGCTTGATGCTGCAATAAATTTCTGCTTTTCATAGCTGGCACAGCTTTCCCCCCACCCGCCATCATGGTTTTGGACTGAGCGCATCCATGTGGCCGCACGCTGGATTGCGGAATTCGTAGTCGGGGAACCACTTGCGCGAAGGCCACGCACGGCGAGGAATGTCCCATAGGTATAATTCACTCCCCAGCGTCCATCCCAACTCCCATCAGCTTGTTGGTGGACCAAAAGATATTGGACAGCGCGCGCGATCGCCAGGTGTTGGTGTGTGTATCCCCGTCGACAGAGTGCCTCTAACACCCTGCCGGTGATATCTGGGCAGCTTGGATCGAGCATAGCATTATGGTCTGCGAAGGGGACCTTGTTCAGTAAGGCCCAATCATTATCGACATCAAAGGCCGCCCAACCACCATCCGAGGATTGCATGCCTAATAACCAGTTGATGGCACGACCTTCGGCACGGGCCTGTCGATCAGGATCTGATGCCTTCGCATGCTCTAGGGCCAATAAGACCATGGCGGTATCGTCAATATCCGGGTACAGTTCGTTGGCAAACTGGAAGGGCCATCCTCCGGGCTGTAAGTTCGGGCGCTTCACCGACCAGTCTCCCTTGCGGCGAATCTCTTTGCTCAATAACCAGTCCGCTGCCCGCTGCATGGCTTCCGGCTCAGCAATTCCGAGTTCTCCCAGTGCGAACATCGAGATGGCGGTATCCCAAACTGGGGACAAGCTTGGCTGAAACTGCAGGGCAGTTTCTCGCTCAAGAATAAGCCCTTCAAGCTGGCCAAGTGTATCAATAAAATCCGGATGGTCCCGTTCATAGCCAAGAGCATCCATCGCCATAAGGGCATACATCATTCCCGGAAAGATTGCTCCCAGCCCATCTGTGAACCGCATGTGGTCGAGCATCCACTTCTCAGCTTCCCGAATCGCCTTGGCACGGATATCCTTAAAGCCACGCTTTTCCCAGAGTTTTAAAATCTTGTCCACTTGATGAAACATCAGAGAAAAGGGATCTTTTCTCGGAAACGTCAGCTTCCGATTGGGCACCAAGAGTTCGTCAATGGTCCAATTCCCAGGCACACGGCGCTGCACGCCGGAAGCTTGGAGAATAGAGAGGGGGACGACGATAGCGCGACTCCACGATGAAATTTCATACAAAACATTTCCAGGGATGAGGACCAGTTCAGGTGGAACACTGGGCGTGTACTTTCTCGGAAAAAGACCAAACATGCTCAAATTGTTCTTCGTATAGCTATTTGTGGCCTGAAGCCCACCAAGGGCAAGAATACATTCTCGTGCACGCTCCATAAGTGGCTGGGCGGGATCATAGCCACCAACCCGAAGCGCCACGTAGGCACGAGTTGTTGCGTTCACTTCGGCCGGCCCTTCCGAGTAAATGTTCCATCCCCCATCTGAAAGCTGCCGGTCAAGGATGGTGCGTATGGCTTTGTCCACTTTGGTCTGGATCCCGGACTCCCACCCACCGGCCTCCGGTGGATAGAGCCAAAGCAAGAGCAACACGTAATCGGATTCCAGTGTGGTGTCGGCGGTTAAATCGCCCTGCCAAAACCCTTGAGGATATTGTTTTGCCAGCAGTGCACGCGCTGACGCCTGTGTGGGTTGGTGAGCTCGCTGTTCGAGTTTCTGTATATTGGCACTGAGGGAGCCCAACTCCGCGAAGGCGTCTTGGGGCTGTGTGGGCAATAGGATGGTCGTGGATGGTTCTCGCATCGGTTCTCCTGATTGTGTGAGAGATTGGATCTCCAGAACAAGTGCGGCCCGTTGCTCGCGAGTTGGTGGGGCTAATCCTAAGGCCTCGCTGAACCACAGACCTTCGGCAGCCAGCCGCCCCAGGAGTGAACGAGTCGGATCGACGGTGTTGGCCAGAAAAAGGTGCTGCCAGTTTTGGTACCGCTCTCGAATGGGTTCCAGTAGATGTGGGTTGATGGCAAGCGCTGCCATGAGAATGGAGGCAATTTCATGCCCTCGAAGGGACCGATGGTTGACAGGGTTCTCCACCGCATCTGGGCTAAAAGCAGCCCTGGGATGCTCCTCATAAATGGAGTTTGTGAGAAATTCTCCAACCTGCTTGCAATCCAAATCGTGTATGAGCAATTCGATGAGCCCCTCGAGTAACTGTTCTTTCCCCTCAAAATGATAGAGTAGCCCTCCTTTACTGAGTCCAGCTTCTCGGGCGACATGCTCTAACGTCAACGCACCGACGCCGTCCCGTCCCAACATGTCTATGGCGGTCTCAAGAATTAAATGGCGCGTGGAAGTAAGCATTACTTGCGACTGTACCGTCTGGTTGGTTTAGTTGCAATTTGAAATGTTGGTTGTAGCCATTTCAACCATTAAGTCCGTAAAGATGACGATTATGGGTTGGATTAAAGGCAACGCAGCAAAGAACCCTCAAAAATCGGTTCACACAATGCGCGGATCCGGCACCACACTGACGCCAATGAAGTAAAAAAGAAGCTTGCCCATGTTTTTTGGTCCCCGTAAAACTGGCTCGAATATCTGGGGCTTTGTATGAATGGTGGAGACACAGGCGAGGGGGGCGAGAAATTAATTAAAGGCGAGGAAGCGGTCGCAACCGTCGATGATGTTGGAGAGGATGACGAGGCCGCAAAAATTCACTTCTTTGCCATAGCCGTCTGTGGAAATGTGGTGCTGTTGGCATCCATAGGCGCACACAAAGAGTTTCAACCCTTCCTTCCCCAATTCGGCAAAGCGCGGATCCTTCAGATTGAGGACACCTTCATCAATGAAATACAGATAGGTATCCACCTTATTGGCCAACGCGGTTTTGGAGAGGTGGTAGACCGTCTCGGCATTGGGATGCTCAGGGGAGGTCGAAAGCAGGAGCCCTAATTTTTTGTTGGCGAGGACCGGATTAGGTGTGATGGCGATGGGGTCCATGGGAAAAAATCTCTGAGTAGTAAGGTATTACCGACTGTTTATAGGTGGAATGCGCTCGGCTGTCAAGGGAGTGTTCAGTGGGATGTTTTGCTTGACGTTGTTTTTCCTCTGTCTTTATAATTTACTGATTTGCAAGCGATTTTTTCATCTTTGATTATTTAAGATTATGGCGAATCTGACGCATTTTAATGAATCGGGGCGGGCTCGAATGGTGGATGTGACTGACAAGCGTCCAACCGAGCGTGTGGCGGTGGCCCAGGGCAAGGTGTTTGTCTTGCCGGAAACCCTGGAGAAAATTCATGAAGGTCGGATTGCGAAGGGTGATGTGCTGGCCGTGGCTCAAGTGGCCGGGGTGATGGGGGCCAAACGGACTCCGGATCTGATCCCGATGTGTCATCCTTTACTTCTCACCGGCGTGGATGTTGATTTCAAAGAAGACTCCCAGCTTAATCCTGATGGACGGTATGCGATTATTATTGAAGCGACCGTGAAAACGACCGGGAACACAGGCGTGGAAATGGAGGCCATGACCGCGGTTACCGTGGCAGCTCTGACCATTTACGATATGTGTAAGGCGGTAGATAAGGGCATGGAGTTTGGAGAAATCGCCCTCGTGTCGAAGTCCGGGGGAAAGTCCGGTACGTATACCCGTGGTCAAAAGACGGAGTAGCGAGGGGTAATGTGTATTGCTCTCATTTGGTCGTAGGAGCCTTATATTGTGAAGGTCAAATTGTTCGGGATGTTAAAGACCATGGTTCCTGGAGGCAAGGATTTGGAAGTGGTCCTTTCTGAAGGTGGGCGGGTCAGGGATCTGGTTCACTCCATTCAAATTGAGCATCCTCAGGTCGGAGAATTACTCGATAAGAAAAAGGTGTTGGTCTCGGTGAATCAAGAAATCGCTCATTGGGAGACGATGCTTGTTGAGTCTGATGAAATTGCCCTCTTGCCCCCGTTTGCGGGAGGGGCACGATAAGGGACAACCTTTATGCGTCGGCGACGAACTGAGGAAGGTGATCGATGGCCGTTGAAATAGACGAAGGCATGCTGGTTCGGGTTCAGCAGGAAAACTTTTCCATTGATCAAGAGTTAGAGCGGGTTCGTGCGCGCTCTACTCGAATCGGAGGTATTGCGATGTTCTTGGGGACGGCCCGGGATCATTCTAAGGGCCATGATGTGAGTTCCATGACGTTTGAGCATTATGAAGGGATGGCCCAAAAGAAGTTGAAAGAAATCCGCGAACGTGCCTTGCAAGATTTTGACATTATTGAAGCCTTGGTCCTCCATCGCTATGGTCCGATCGAGATTGGCGAAAATATCGTGTTGATTATTATCGGGGCTGAGCATCGGGCCGATGCCTTCAAAGCCTGCCAATGGTGTATTGATGAACTGAAAAAAATCACGCCGATATGGAAAATGGAATACACTCCCCAGGGCGACGTCTGGGTGGAGGAACATCCCTAATGCCGACGAGTGACGCACAAGGGTTGCCCGAACCGGCAAAAGATGTGTGGGGCCGGCCATTACGTTCGCTCCGTATATCGGTTACGGATCGGTGTAATTTGCGCTGTCAATATTGTATGCCCGAGGAAAACTATGTGTGGTTGCCTCGTGAAACCTTGTTGACCTTTAAAGAGATTGTCTTCCTGACGGATCTGTTCTCGGAGCAAGGCGTGGATCGAGTTCGTATTACGGGTGGAGAGCCGCTCCTACGGAAAGATTTGGCGTCCTTGATTGGGATGCTCCAGAAGAATACGAAAATTCAGGATATTGCCATGACCACCAATGGCGTGTTGCTTGCTGAGCAAGCCCAGAATCTTTTTGATGCGGGCTTGCACCGCATTACGGTGAGCCTGGATACGTTAAAGCCCGAACGGTTTAAGGCCTTGACCAGACGGGATACCTTGGCCCAGGTCTTTGAAGGCATTGAATCGGTTGGTCGTGTTGGATTTAGTGGATTAAAGTTGGATACCGTCGCGATGAAGGGCTATAACGATGATGAATTGATTCCGTTGCTTGAATATGGCAAACGGGTGAACGGGGAAGTGCGCTTCATTGAATATATGGATGTGGGTGGAGCGAATGATTGGTCAGCTGAAAAAGTTCTTTCGCGCAAACAAATCCTTGCCATGCTAAGCCAGTATTATGGGACCATTGAGCCGGTGCATGAAAATAGTTCGGCCCCTGCGCAGCGATTTCGGCTTCCTGACGGAACGATCTTCGGTATTATCCCTTCCACGACCATGCCCTTTTGCTCAACCTGTGATCGAAGCCGATTGACGGCAGATGGGATGTGGTATCTTTGTCTGTATGCCAAATCCGGCTTGAATTTGCTGAAGCCTATCCGGGAAAGACGCTCACGAGAAGATTTAGTCTCCATGATCAGATCGGTCTGGGAGACGCGTAAAGATCGCGGTGCGGAAGAGCGCAAAGAGCTTGAAGCCAGCGCCGGTCGTGGGCGGTATATTGACATTGACCGATTGCGCCAGGATCCACATTTGGAAATGCATGCCAGGGGCGGCTGATCCCCTCGGTTTCTCATTGTTCCGTGTCGCGTCATCTCTCTGCTGATCCTCCAGAATAGTCTGCGGGGGTGGGCTTCTTCTCGAAGGGATTCTTGCCGGTTCAACCTCCCTATGCTATTGTCCTGTCGTGACTGAAGACTGTGTCGGAGTCGATGATTTCTTGTTGTGTCCTTTCCCTGCCTTTCTCGCATTTTCTCTCTCACAGCCAGACCGGGATGTAGGTTCGCGTGCGATGCATTCATGAGAGAAGCTTAAGGATAGACTGATCTATGGGATGGTTTAAACGGAATAAAAGCGCTGACGCAGAAGGTACGTCCATTAAAATAGTGGAAGGGATGTGGGTCAAATGTGCGGTGTGTCGCGCCATTATTTTTAAACGCGAGGTTGAGCGCAATTTAAACGTCTGCCCGAAATGCCAATACCATTTTCCACTGTCGGTTGAGGAACGCTTAGAGTTGATCGCCGATCCTGGTTCCTTCGAGGAATGGGACGCAGATTTAGTCCCAGGGGATCCCTTGCAGTTTGTCGACACGTTGCCGTACCGCAAGCGCATCAAAAAGGCTCAGGAAAAAACAGGAAAAAAAGAAGCGATTCTGACTGGGCGGTGCCGAATTGCCGGGAAGCCCGTTGCGCTTGGAATTTTTGACTTTTCATTTATGGGTGGCAGCATGGGATCGGTGGTGGGCGAGAAAATCTGTCGAGCCATCGATCATGCGCTGACAGAGCACATGCCCTTTTTGTTGGTCACGACTTCCGGTGGGGCACGGATGCAAGAGGGGACCTTGTCACTCATGCAAATGGCGAAAACGGCATCAGCCTTGGCGAAATTGCAAGAGGCTCGAATTCCATATGTTGTCCTATTAACCGATCCGACCTTTGGAGGGGTCACCGCCAGTGTCGGGATGTTAGGGGATATCATTCTGGCGGAACCGAAGGCGCTGATTGGGTTTGCTGGCCCACGGGTTATTGAACAAACGATCAAAGAGCATTTGCCGGAAGGTTTCCAACGTGCCGAGTTTTTGTTGGAACATGGCATGGTTGATCATATCGTGGAACGAAAAACCCTCAAGGCGACTCTGAAAATATTGCTCGCACATTGTGGCGCAGAAGTTTCTTCTTCGGTATAACATCTGAAAGGCTCGGCTCTCTCTTTCCTGGGCTGGCCTCAATAGTATTCACGATTCTCTAGCTCATCAAGGGCCAGAGGCATGCGTTGTAATGATCATTGACCTTTGACCTCCTTGCCCTGTTCCCTCCTGCCCAGTTCCCTGACTCCCGTGGCTACCTATCCAGAAACCCTCGATTATCTCTTTTCCTTGCATCGATTTGGCATCAAGCTAGGCCTGGAGGCCATTACCGATATTCTTGACCGGCTGGGCAATCCTCAGCGTCGGTATGCCACGCTTCATGTTGCCGGCACGAACGGAAAAGGGTCTTCCTCAGCCATGTTGGCCAGTATCCTTCAGGTAAGCGGCTATCGGGTTGGTCTGTATACTTCACCACATCTGATTGATTTCCGAGAGCGCATACGGGTTCAGGGAGCAGACATTTCAGAAGAAGCGGTCTGCGCCTTGATCGAGCAGATTCGGCGAACGGCCAATCCGCTCACAACACTCACCTTTTTTGAATTCACGACCGCGCTGGCTTTTCTGCATTTTAGGAATCAGCAAGTGGACATTGCGGTGGTGGAAGTCGGCATGGGTGGGCGGTTTGATGCCACAAATGTGTTGAACCCCATCGGTGTTCTGATTACGGGGATTGGTTTCGATCATGAAGCGTATTTGGGGGACTCCATTCAGGCGATTGCGCAGGAGAAAGCAGGAATTATTACTCAACAGACTCCGGTGGTGTTGGGTCCGATGCCGAGAAATATTCTCCAGATTTTTGAGACTCAGGCCCGGAAATGGCTGGCACCGTGCTTTCGGATGGGTCAGGAGTTTTCCCTTCTGGAAACTAGCGCGACGACATTTACCTATGAAGGGCTGCGATGGACGATTCCGGGATTACAGACGAATTTGCTCGGCCGCCATCAGATGGTCAATGCCACGAATGCTCTGGCGGTATTGGAAACGGCCGTCGATGGCCCATTCCCTATTTCGCCGTCGGCCATCCGGACCGGTTTGCAAGACGTCAGATGGAGAGGCCGTTTAGAAGTCGTGTATCGAGATCCCCTTATCATTGTGGATGGCGCGCACAATCTTGCGGGTGCGCAAGTGTTATTTGACTTTCTCCACTCACAAATTCATGATGGCGCGGGACGAAAACTCATTTTGGTGGTTGGGATGATGCGCGACAAGAATCTTCAAGGATTTTTGCGTGTCTTTTTCCCTCTTGTTGACCAATTGATTCTCACCCAGCCACGGATGGAAAGGGCTGCGTCGGTGGATGAGCTCAAGCAAGCCGTCGATTGCGTTGATCTGGTTCCGTGTCTACTCGCAGATTCATGGGAGGCCGTTTGCCAGGCCAAAGACATCGCGAATCCCTCAGACGTGATCTGTGTGACCGGGTCGTTGTTCCTGGTTGGGGAGGTGCTCAATCGTCTGACTCAGTCGGGTTTCCCGACGTGACGCGTGCCGGCGTGGGAGGAGGACGGCATGTTCTCTCGGGTCGATCTCATGGGTTGCTGATCGGTGGACTCATCTTTTTGACGATGTTGGTAGTGGGCGAAACCGTGCACGGACAACCGGATTCTCTTGTTGTGGAATCCGAGGGACTCCCAGCCGAATCCTCACCACAGGAGGTCCTCGCCGAACCCACGCCAAAGGGAATCCCCGTTGCTTTAAACGCCGACCGGATTGAATATGATCGTGATCGGGAAGAATATCACGCCACCGGGGCTGTGGATGTCACCCGTGGCCCCATTCATTTAAACGCGGATGAAGCCACACTTCAAAAGCTCACGGGACGTCTTACGGCACGTGGGCATGTGCATTTACGGGATGAACAAACTGATATCTGGTCGGAACACCTCGAGCTCAATCTCAATACTGAAGCGGGCGTGATCACAGACGGCAATATTTTCTGGAAGGAGCAGAATTCCTTTATCACGGGGCGACGCCTTCAGCGATTTTCCGAAACCCATTATCGGGTCAAGGAAGGTTCTTTTACCAATTGCGATGCCAAGGATGGCGAGATTCCTGCCTGGCGATTTAACTTTGATGATATCGATGTGGAATATGAGGACAGTTTATTTGGCAAAGGGGTGTGGTTCAATGTGAACGATGTGCCGGTACTCCCGCTTCCTACCTTTCGGTATCCGCTTGGCGCCTCTCGGAAAACCGGATTGTTATTCCCCACCACCGGGTACGATACGAAGCTGGGTTTCAAATATAGACAAGGGTTTTTTTGGGCGATCAATCCCAGTAATGATGTCACCATTTCCCCGCAAATATTAACGCAGCGAGGAGGAGGCGCAGATCTCGAATATCGCTATGCCTGGAATCAGCACACAAAGGGAAGGTGGCTGGTAAGGTCACTCTATGATACCGACCAAAATCGTGGTCGAGGTGAAATTCGAGGGGCTCATGCCCAGCAATTCTCTCGTGATTTGTCTTTACGAATTCTTGCCAATTATTCGACTGACCGAACGGTCCTGCAAAATTTGAGCACTTCTGCCACTCAACGCGCCCTACCCAGCCAGGAGTCCAATCTCACGCTCTTGCAACGCCTTGATCATGGGGCGCTCTATCTGTTGGGGCAATATATTCAGCCGTTAAGTGCAGGTGGCAATACGACCTTCCAACGGTTACCTGAAATCGGTCATCGGTTCGTGAACCCCGACCTCTTTGGCAGTCCGGTATCGCTCACGGCCGAGACGACCACCGTGCATTTTTTCCGGGAGAAGGGATTCGATGTCGGTCGGGTGGACTTTTTGCCGGGACTTTCGATGGAAGGGCTTCATCTGGGGCACACATTGGGATTTCGTCCTCAGATGAAATTTCGTGAAGTGGGCTATACACGTGGGCTCACGGAGAAATCAGCACAACATCGTGAAACCTTCTGGCTTGGCGCTGAATTGTTCACGAATGTGTCAAAACGGTTTTCGCTTGGCGAGGGGAATTGGCTGCGGCATTCGATAGAACCGAATGTGATTTATGAGTATGTGCCGCAGACGAAACAGGCCGAATTAGTCAAGGTTGATGCGGTAGATGATTTAATTCAAAAAAGTCTGGTGACGTATTCCTTGAAAAATCGTTTAAGCCAAATTGGCGGCGGGGCTTCCAATACCTGGTTGGATCTGTTGTTTGCCCAAAGCTATCATGTGGCCAATCCGCCGACGTTGGCCTCTAGATTTTCGGATATATGGACACGAGGACATTTCCATACACCGGTCGATTCCACACGGTTCCTCTCGGCATTCAATCTGAAGGTGGATGCCTTCTACGATCCGAACAAAAAAGATTTCACTCAAATGAACACCGACGCGCTCATCCAAAGCCAACAGACGTGGTATGTGACCATTGGCCAGCGGTATACGAAAGCGGGGGCGAGAGTCCGTCGGGGAGATATTTGGAACCCCGTCTCCTTTAATGAGGTGTTAGCGCCCGCCGCGGAAATTATTTATCTGACGGCCGGTGGTGGCGTGCGGTTACCGCACGGTGTGACCCTGGGCACGAAGTGGTATCATGACTTCCGGACAGGGACGACGGCTGAATGGGATGTTGTCGGGCTGTACCAAAATCCTTGCCGATGCTTTTCACTTGGTCTGACGTATTCACGGCTTCCTGACCGCTCACAATTCGAATTTCTCATCAGCTTGACTGGGTTGTGGGGGACCCAAGGAAATGGGACACAATTAATGAAGTTAATTTTGGGCCCCATTATGGTCGGAGAACGCGGCATCCCCTGGGACTATCGGTAACCGGTCATGCTGATCATGTCTCTGCGCATGCGCTCTGTGCTGATCATGGTTCTGTTGAGCTTGGTTGTCTGGCCTCTTCATGCCTGGTCGCAAGAAGTCGTCACCGATCAGGTCAGCATCACGTCAGCAAGGGGACAGCTGTTTGGGATCACCTCTGGCGAGGGAATTGCCAGGCAGGTGTTATCGTCGGGGGAAGAGGTGCTGGTGGTGGAGACCAAAGGGGTGACCGGATATGTCGAGACAACCAAACGGTTGCTGGGGTTTTCAGGTCGGCTGCAACGGTGGGTCGAGATGAATCTTTCCTCTTCGGAGCAGGTGGTCACATGGACGGTTACCCCCCGAATGATTATTGTCCAAGGCCGTGAGTCGGTGTATGGTTTTCAAAGTGATCTTGGTCGTTGGAAACGAGACTCGTGGGGAGCGGGAGAGACCTTGGTGAAGAGTGTCGTTGATGAAAATGTGGGAGTCGTTCTTACCAATCGACGCGCAGTGGGATTTTCTGCGTTGACCGGAGGGTTTTTTTCACAAGACCTTCCATCCGGCAATGCGATTCAACATATACAAGTCAATGACAATGTTGTGATCATTCACTTGTCAGGGCTGCTGCTGGTGTTTCGGTCCGGCTTAGCGATTTGGGCAGTGTTGCCCTGATTAATTGGAGGAAAGACTGCTGGCCATTTGGGGGTGTTTGGTCACGCCTGGGTAATCCACCCCAATGGGCGTGTTTGAGCAGTAGTGGCTCCACCAGTCAATGACTTCTTGCAGAAAGGGATCTTCCGGCCCGGTCGCAAAGAGGTGACCATAGAGGTACCCGGTTTGGGTATCAAAGAGAATGAAGATCGGCATGGGTGCAGGCTGTGGAATCGGTGGTGTGTCCATGGGAAACCGAGACTCTCCGTTAGGTGTTCCTTCCGTTTGCGCCTACGTATTCTTGTCGGAACGTCTTGCGTATTTCTTAAATGAGCCCTTGGAAGCAACGGTCGTGACCGTCCATGGGGGACGCTGGGTCCCCTCGAATTTTTCAAGGAGAGAGGGGCAGGGACTCTGCAACGATCGGTGCAATTTAGAAGACAACCCTTGACCTTCCCCGTCAAATGGGGTAGCTATGTTCCTTCACCGCACAACCGGGTCAACGGGATGTGTGTTTACACGGGCTGAGAGGGAGGTCATTCATGGATGCGTTCGATTCTGCTGAATCAGCTATCGCAACTCAGGTTGCCAGGATCCTGCTGGTTGAAGATGAAGTGGATGTGCGGGAGTCCATCAAGTTGCAGCTGGAGGATGAAGGACATCAGGTCGTGGACACGGAGTCGGGGAGTGACGCCTTGGCTCTGGCGGAGTCCTCCCAGTTCGATATTGTCTTGACCGACGTCATGATCCCCGATATCAACGGGATTGAGTTAGTTCAGCGTATCATGCAACTGCCCAATCATCCTGTCACGATTGTCATGACGGGATATGGGTCGGTGGAGATGGCGGTGAAAGCGATTAAGGCCGGCGCCTTCGATTTCCTCTCCAAACCCTTTTCAATGGATGTCCTGAGCGCCACCATTGCCAGTGCCTTGCGGGTCAAGTGCCTTCAGGACGAGAATGTCGAACTCAAGAAAACCGTCAAGGGGCAATTTAGTTTAGGAAAACTTATTAGCTCCAGTCAGGTGATGCAAGAGGTGTTTCAGCTGATCGATTGCGTGGCGGATACCGATAGTACCGTGCTTATTTTAGGAGAAAGTGGAACGGGCAAAGAATTGATTGCCCAAACCATCCATTGTCATAGCACGCGGCGCCAGGGGAGCCTGATTCCCGTCAATTGCGGAGCGATTCCCGAGGCGTTATTAGAAAGTGAATTGTTCGGTCATGAGAAAGGTGCGTTTACCGGAGCGGTGGCGTCACGAGTCGGACGATTTGAGCTGGCGACCGGAGGGACAATTTTCCTTGATGAAATCGGTGATCTGAGTCCTCCGCTCCAGGTCAAACTTCTTCGCGTCCTACAGGAGCGTACGTTTGAACGAGTGGGGGGAACTCGAACCTATAAATCGGATGCCCGCGTCATTGCTGCCACCAATCAGGATCTTGAAAGCCTGGTCGCGGCGAAACAATTTCGGGAAGATCTGTTTTATCGGTTAAATGTGGTGCCGGTTCTTGTTCCTCCTCTCCGTCAACGCGTCGAAGATATCCCGCTCTTACTCCAGCACTTCATCAAGATGTTCAATGATCGGCGGAAAGCGGAGCTCACCGGTGTGGCTGATGACGCGATGAGCCTCTTATGTGAATATCCCTGGCCGGGAAACGTTCGTGAACTCGGGAATATTGTTGAGCGGATTGCTATTTTAAAACGGCGCGGGGTGATTGTCCCAGAAGATTTGCCGGAGAAAATCCGGCGATTACCACCTTCCCATCTCCCCACCATGCCTGCGGCGATTCCAGTGGCAGGGATGGATCTGTCCAGAACGGTTGAGGAATTTGAAAATCGGCTGATTCTTGAGGCCCTTGAGCGAACCAATTGGGTCAAAAGTAAAGCGGCGCGTCTCCTGCAAATCAATCGCACTACCCTCATTGAAAAATTAAAAAAGAAGTCCCTGGCCGAAGTGGTCGCACAACGTGCGGCGCCATCGGAAGATCTGGCCGACGTATAACGATCGAAGACGCCTGGCCATTCCTACCCTGTTCTCGCATTTCCTCTCCGAACCAGCCTGAGGTTCTGACCATTCCGTCAACTCCTTGACGGCGGCAATATTGTCCGTTCGTCGGTGTCCTCCCAAAACTTCCTGGTTTTTCAACGAAAACCCTGGTGTCGATTTTTTGCCCTCGGCAAGAATGACTCCGGTCTAATTTTTGCTGAATACGTTCAGCAGGTTGGAGCACAAACCAAAAGTGAGGAAATTTACTTGGATTGCCCTGTCGTGTGTCATTTGGCCCAGCACGGTTATGGGAGGCCCCTGTTCTGATTTTTCCTGGTACGTTTCCCGCGACATGGTTATGCCGGAGATTATTCAACACGGACAGGATGCGATGTACGCGGGACAACTCTTGGACGCGCGAGACATGTTTGCCACCTATTTGCATGAACAGGAAGATGGACAATTTGCAGAAGGGACCCGTTGGGTCATGGCCTCTCTTCCTGATCATTCGGATGAACCAGGCAGAGAAAATTTTCAACGTATTGAGCGGTTACAGGCCATGAAAACTAGTGATCCCGACAGTGTGTATGCCCCATGGGCCCTTTGTGCCATGGGGGATGTGTATTGGGAGGCTGGATGGTTTTCAGAAGCCAGCGGGATATTCGAAGAATTTCTCCGGTCCTATCCTGAACACCCGTTAGCGGGAGGAGTCATGGTTGAAGCCGGTCTAGGGTATCTGAGCAATAGGCAATATTTGGAGGCAGCACTGATCCTCAGACGAGTGGTGGAAGAACCCAAGTGGAGTGCCCATCGCGTAAAGGGTGCATTAGGGTTGGCCGATGCCACGGCCATGGCTAAGGCTTGGAAGCAAGCCTACTATTGGTATCGGGTGGTGGAAGCCGAAAGGCCTGAACTCATTCGCCAGTCTGCGGAGTCATCGTATCAGTATGGATTAACGGAACTCGCCGTGGGAAATCCCGCCACGGCGATATCCAGATTTTTGTTGACTGTCAATCTCCATCCGCATCAGGAAACAGCTGGGATGGCCCTCAACAAAATATCAGAAAAATTACGGCAAGAGGGGCATGAATATCTGGCCTTGTATTTTGCGGATCACGCCCGACAACAATTTCCGGATCAGGAGCCCGGTCGACGCGGGCAGGCCGCACTCACCAGATGGGTCGTGGCCTTTGTCTCGCAGGATCATGCCAAGGAAGACTGGGCCAGGGTTTACCATCGATTTGATGATTTGGAAATATACCTCTCGCTCTCGTGGGATTATGTTCTGGAAACCGCCGGTGCGTTAAGTCATGCCCTTGAAAGCGACGTGGCTGATGAAAGCCTGCTGTGGATGGGGCAAGCCTATCAGGCGTTAGGGGACTACGCTAATGCGGTTCAGACTTTCACCCGCCTCATTATCGCGGCCTCGTCAGATACGAGGCGTCAGGAGGGGCAAGATCGACTCGCGCGGTTGTTACAGCATCAGATTGGCTCGTTCTATGATCGGAAAGCCTGGGTGCCGTTACTCAAGTTTCACGCGGACCATCAAGACGCGTTTCAGCTGGTGCCATTGGAACGGGAGCGTCTCTTGATGGTGGCGCAGACCTATCAGCAGGTGCATCTTCCTGCAGAAGCCTGGCATTGGTATGACCAACTCTTAAAGGAGTACCCCAACAGTCCGCTCCGGGAAGACATTCGCCTTCAGCAGGTTGTGGTCGCTCAAGAGCAGGGCAACGGTTCATTGGTGCGAGACGCGGGGGCGTCCTATCTCCAGGAGTTTCCCAAGGGCCAAGGGCGAGGACAAGTGGAGACCGCCCTCGGCATGGAAGCCTTCACTGACAAACGGTATGCAGAAGCCATTCGGGATTTCTCGGCGGCCCTACAGCACGTGGACGGAGAAGTGGGACAACGCTATGTGCTCAGGAATCGGGCACGTGCCTATCGAGCGCTTGGGCAGATGGAGTCAGTGGTTCAAGATATGCGACAGGTGGTGTCTATCGAACCCACTCAGGTTTCCGATGTCCTCCGCTTGGGGGATGCCATGTTTGATCAAGGCGACTATGTCGAAGCCCAGCGTCTGTACGATCAAGCCCTGGCCTTCGATGCGCCAGCGGCCTTGCACACATGGGCCAAGTACCGGTTAGCGGCCTCGCTCGAACATATGGGGAAATCCGGTGAAGCCGCCACACTACTCGCCGAAATCCGGGAATTAAAAACCCGTTCTCCAGAATTGGAACATACGATTCGTTCAGCTGCCACAGCGGTGTTGGATGACATGTCATCGAAAGAGACGCCACCAACCAGGATACCCAATGCGCCGATTAAATCCTAAACCGATGATCGCTCTCAGTTCCAAGAGAAACGGGGAAACGTCCTGGCCGACGCTCGACCCCATCACGGAACCGACGATCTCCAGTGAAACCCTCAGTCTGGCGCTTGAGGCCAAATATGCGGAAACGCAACGACTGCATCATCACCTCCATCGTCTGGTGAAAAGCCTTCCGTTGCCCGCCTTGCTCTATAGCCGCAAAGGCCGGATTGTGACAGCCAATCACGAGGCTCACGTGCTGATGGAAGGAGTCGATTGGAAGAAGGCGGCCTGGCAGGTACAGGATCTCTGGACATGTCTGGGGTGGCCTCCGGTTCCCTTTACCGACTGGAGGTGGAAAGGAGGCCGGGTGTCCTGTTGGGATTGCCCGTTAGGTGGTTCGGACCAACCCTCCAGTCTCACGGTTCGATACCTCAAATACGAAGGGGATGTGCACAGCGGGAAGACGGAGCACGTTCAACGCTTAGCGGCCATAGGAGAGCAGGTTGGGCGGCTTGCGCATGATATTCGCAATCCACTGGCGAGTATCGAATGGTTTGCCACACTTTTGGGGCGTGACCAGCAGTCCAGCATGGAACGCCGGGAGCTGGCGGATCAATTACTTCAGGCTATTCGTTCACTGGATGGGCTGGTCTCAAACCTTTTAACGTCGAGCACGCCACTCCAGGGACAACGGCAGTGCGTGGACCTCTCGAGACTGTTGGATGATGTGGAGCTCTTGGCCACGTATCCCCTCAGAACAAAACGGCTGACCATCCATCGGCAACGGGAATCTTCGCTTCTCGAGATCTTGGGTCATGAGCAGTTATTAAAGCAGGCACTGCTGAATCTGCTCTTGAATGCGATTCAGGCCTCTCCGCCCGATGGTCATATTGAGATTCAGTGCCGACGGACTTCTTCACCGGGCACCGGAGAGGCTGTCTCTGCCGGAGTCAATGGCGTGGCACTGAGTATTCGAGACGAAGGGTGCGGGATGTCCGAGGAAGAACTCACCAGGGTATTTCAGCCATTTTATTCAAAGCGTCAAGGAGGGACCGGCCTTGGGCTCCCGATTGTGAAAGACATTGTTTACGTGCATCAAGGCATGATTGAGATGGAAAGTCATACAGACAGGGGAACGACCGTCAAATTATTTCTTCCCCAGTAAAGGAGATTGGCATGATAGACACCGAGGGTGGAGCGGGCCGGGGGATCCTGGTCGTTGAAGATGATGAGCAGTTGCAATCGGCCCTGACTCACGCGTTGAGTCAGCATGGGTATGCCGTCACGGTGGCCAGGGATGGCTATGAGGGGTTAGAGCGGATGGAACGCGAGGCCCCTTGGCTGGTGTTGACTGATCTGAATTTGCCGGGCAAAGGCGGAATGGAATTTTTACGAGAAGTACGAAGCCAGGGCTACCATATGCCGGTGGTCGTCATGACGGCCTATGGTGGAGTGGATGCAGCCGTCGAGGCGCTCAAATATGGGGCAACCGATTTTCTTCAAAAGCCATTTCCCCTTGATCGTCTTGAAAAATTAATTGACCAGCTCAAAGATGAGCAGCCCGTCTCAGGACTGGATGTGATGAGGGAACAGGAAAAGCGCCGACGTGAAGAGCCGCGTGAAGGATTCCTGACCAGAGATCCGAAAGTGCTGCACACCATCAGCATGCTGGAGATGGTGGCGGGCAGCCCGGCGACCATTTTGATTCAAGGCGAAAGCGGGACGGGAAAAGAAGTCCTGGCCCGGCATGTCCATCGTCATAGTCCCAGGGCTTCTCAACCCTTTGTGGCCATCAATTGCGCCGCCCTGCCGGAAGGACTCTTAGAAAGTGAATTGTTTGGCTATGAGAAAGGGGCCTTTACCGGTGCGCTCGCGAGACGATGTGGCAAGTTTGAGTTGGCCCACCAAGGGACCTTGTTGTTGGATGAAATCGGGGAAATGAGTTTGGGATTACAAGCCAAATTACTCAGGGTTCTTCAAGAACGTGAAGTGGATCGTCTTGGCTCCCGGCAGCCGGTGCAGGTGGATGTGCGGGTGATTGCCACCACGAATCGGAATCTGGCGCAGGAAGTTCAGGCTGGGCGGTTTCGTGAGGATGTGTATTACCGGCTGAGTGTCATGCCGTTTACCATCCCCCCGTTGCGTGATCGTCCGGAGGACGTTCAATTGTTGGCCGAATATTTTGCCAATCGGTCATTGCGGCGAAACCAGCGCACGCCGTGCGAGATTTCTGAAGAGGCCATGTTGCACTTAAAGCGCCGGCCGTGGCGAGGAAACGTGCGGGAACTGGAAAATGTGATTGAACGGGGCGTGTTGTTAGCCGGCAACGGGCCTTTACTGATGGAGCATTTTCAGTTTGAGGAACCCGTGTTGACGGCCAATCATACCAGTGCGCCAAGTGGGACTATCTGGGAAATGGAACGGGAACTTATTTTGAGAACCCTGGAGCGCCATGATGGCAATCGGACACATGCGGCCAGGACCTTGGGAATCAGTATTCGTACCTTACGGAATAAATTGCGGGAATATCGACAGTTAAACGGCGGGCTTTCGCTGAGTATCTAAGAGGATGCAATCGGGAGAACATCTGAATGCCTCGCTTCTGCCTGTTGTGAGGAATGGCAGGAATAGGGCGGAAAAATATGCCGGTGCGGGCAAAAGTTTCCCTAAGGCCGGACAAGACGTAAGGCGTGAGGGATGAGGCGTAAGGGGGAAGACGTGAGGGGGGGAAGCGTGAGGATCTCTTTTTTCTCCTTACGGTTCACTCCTTACTGGTGATTTCTGGCATTGGTGTTGCTGGCTTGAGTGACGACGTCAGGGATTTCGTGTCCAGGGAAGCAGGGATATAGGTGAAGACACATGAGAACATGGGAACCAGAGAGGAGAGAACGCCATGATGATTTCCCCTTGGGATGAAGGTACGCGACTCTTTGAGCGGTCACTGGATGTCCGGAGCGGCATTCATGAAACGATTGCCTCCAACATGGCCAACGAAGAAACGCCGGGCTACAAGTCCAGGGTCCTGCCCTTTCAAGAAACGTTCAATGCCGTGCTTCGAGGGGATGGACCATTGGAGCCGGTTGTCACCAATCCGAAGCATGTGCGTACCGGTTCAGAGGATTCTCGGGTATTTCAGCACACCATCAAACAGGAGGCCGGGGCAGGGTTAGATGAGAATACGGTCAATTTGGAAAAAGAAATGACTCTGATGGCCGAAAATACCTTGATGTATATGGCGGTCAGTCAATTCTTAAAGGGTCGCTTCGATGGGTGGAATGCTGCAATTGATGGAGGTAGTGGCGGTAGGTGAACGACATTGAGCTGACGGCCGCCATTACGCTGATCCCAGGAAAGCAGAGGGAGCGAGTGAAGCGGAAAGTTGGTGAAGATGAGCGGGAAGGGGGAATGTGAAATGGGTGTCGGAAGAAGGAGGCTGAGATGAATGTTGATCGCGTGTTTGCCGTCGTGGGGTCTGCCTTGGATGCACAACGGCAGCGGCTAAATATCATTGCCAGCAATCTGGCCAATGCGGAATCCACCAGGACGCCGGAAGGGGGACCGTACATCAGACGTGATGTCGTGTTTCAAGCCTCAGCGCCTGGGCAGCAGTTTTCCAATGTGTTTGCCAGTGCCTTTGGCGATCCGTCCGAGCCATCCGGCGTCCGGGTGACAGATGTGATTCAAGACGATCGGCCGTTAAGGACCGTATACGATCCCAGTCACCCCGATGCGGATGAACAAGGGTATTTGCATCTTCCCAATGTGAATCCCATCGAAGAAATGGTCAATCTCATGTCGGCGACTCGCGCCTACGAGGCAAATTTAGCGGTGATGGAAACCGGAAAGACCATGACACTTCGTGCATTAGAGATGGGTCGCTAGGGCCATTCAATCGTGAAGAAAGGAGGAATGCGATATGGAATATCTCCCGATAAAAAGTATTGAGGGCGTTTCGGAGCCGTTTGGCATCACACCGCTCAAAGGACCAGCCAGTCAGGACAAGGGATTTGGCGATCTTTTGAAAAAGGCGGTGGAGTCCGTCAATACCATGCAGCATGAAGCCGGGCGTTTAGAGGAAGCCGTCGCCCATGGAGAAAACGTCAATATTCATCAAGCGGTCATTGCCGGTGAAAAAGCCGGTTTATCGTTCAAACTCTTGATGCAAGTGCGAAATAAGGTGATTGATGCGTATCAGGAAATTATGCGGATGCAAGTCTAAGAAATGGTTGAGATGAGGATGGTACCAAACATGTCGGATGACCGAATGAGGGACAGCCCGGACTGGCTATATCGGGTACGGTTCAAGGGCGTAAGAATGATGGCCACATTTCCTCAATCGTGAGAGTTAACCGAAACCCGTTAAACCTATGGACAGTCTTCTCGGTAATTTTCAAGCCTTAACGTTAACGCAGCGGATTGGCGTGGTCGTCGTCTTGGCGTTAGCCCTGGCGACCATTCCCATGTTGATGCTGGTCGGTAAGGCCCCGGAATTGGTGGTCTTGTTCTCTCAGCTCAACCCCGACGATACGCGAGCGATTATCCAAGAGCTTGGCAAACAGGGCGCTGTCTATGAAGTCGGTGAAGGCGGGAATACGATTAAAGTACCGGCCGAACGGGTGCATGAGTTGCGACTACAGTTGGCCTCTTTAGGACTTCCTGAATCGGCTGGAGTGGGATTTGAAATATTCGATCGAACGGGGTTGGGTGTCACGCCTTTTACTCAGCAAATGAATTATCGCCGAGCGCTTCAAGGGGAGTTGGCTCGGACCATCGGGCAATTATCTCAAGTCGAGCGGGTACGCGTGCACTTGGTCATGCCCGAGAAGCGGCTGTTTGCGACCGAACAAAAACCGGCTCAAGCCGCCGTCGTTCTGACTCTCAAACGCGGGGCACCTCTTGGAGGTACACAGGTCCAGGGGATCGTGCATTTGGTGGCCAGTAGCGTTGAAGGATTAGAGCCCAACCAGGTGACGGTGGTAGACAATCATGGTCAGGTGCTCAGTCAAAACTCTGCGGATAGTGACGCCCAACTGACGGCTTCTCAAATTGAAACCCAACGCCGGGTGGAGCGGGATCTGGAGCAACGGGTGCAGACGATGTTGGATCAAGTCCTGGGGAGGGACAAGTCGGTCATTCGGGTCACCGCGCCGTTGGAGTTTCGGCAAGTCGAAATCACCGAAGAAAGCTTTGATCCCAATAGCCAGGTGGTGCGAAGCGAAAACCGGAGTCAAGAAAAGGTGGTGGAAGCCGGTTCGACCCAGGGTGTGCCGGGAGTACGAACAAATGTGCCCAATGATTTACAGGCATCAGGTGGAGGGCGGCCCAAAGAAGCTAAACGAAAAAATGAAACGTTGAATTATGAAGTGAATCGTAAAGTGAGCAAAATCATTGAACCGACCGGTGCCATTAAACGGTTAAGCGTGGCGGTCTTAGTGGATGGGACCTATGAAGCGGCTCAAGGCGCTGAGGGGAAAGCGGCTGAGGATACGGCCGAAAAGAAATACGTGCCACGGCCTGAACAGGAAATTCAGAATCTGGTGCAAATTGTGAAAAAGGCTGTCGGATTCTCCGAAGAACGTGGGGATCAAATCGAAGTCATCAATGTGCCATTTGAATCTCCCACCATCCTTGAGGGTGAGGAGAGTCTGACCGCAGGTGTGCAGTCGTTCCTGGCCTCCTGGGGTGGATTCCTCAAACCGATACTCTTTTTCCTCCTGGGGGTCATGGTGTTGTGGTTTGTCGTTCGACCGATCGCGCTGAATCTCACCAAGGCTACAGCGGGAGGTGTAGTCCTGCCACAGAAAGGATTGCCAGCCACGGTGACCCAGTATGAAGCGGAAATTTCAGAAACCCCGCAGGAGCAAGCCATTAAGCTCGCGGCAGATAACCCGGCTTCCGCTGCCCAAGTCATTCGAACCTGGATTAAAGAAGAGCAAGGAGAAAAGGCCTAATCCGTGAACAGTCAATTATCCGGCTATGAAAAGGCCGCTATATTGTTGCTGGCCATCGGGGAAACCGCCGCGGTGGAAGTGTTGAAAGTTCTCGACCAAAAAGATATCCGGCAGATTGGCGCGTATTTGGGGGCATTGGTCAATGTCGGACAGGATGAACATCGGCTGGTGTTAAAGGAATTCCGGGAATTGGCTGGGACGGCAGGTCTTTCCGTGGAAGGGAAAACCTATCTCTCAAAAATCCTCAATGCCGCTTTGGGCAAGGATAAAGCCCGTCGAATTCTGAGTTCCTTGAATACGTCTGAAAATGCAGGGTTTGAAACCTTGAAATCGCTCGATGCGGCGTCGATTGCCAATCTCCTGGCCATTGAGCATCCGCAAACGGGAGCGCTGATTCTCGCCAATTTAGAATCCGATCACGCCGCGCAGATCTTGTCATTGCTCCCCGCGACGAAACGGGATGCCATTGTCTACCGGTTAGCCACGACGGAAGAGGTGTCACCGAATATGTTGGATGAATTGAATTGTGTCCTTCAGGACGAATTGCGTCTGGGGTCTTCCAAGAACGCGGTGGCTATCGGCGGGACTGGTCTGGTAGCCGAAATCTTGAATTCCGTGAAACGAAATGTGGAAGGGGAAATCCTGACAGCTCTGGAAACCAAAAACCCGGAGATCGCCGAAGAAATCCGTGGGAAGATGTTTGTGTTCGAAGATCTGGAAAATGTCGATGATCGCGGGATGCAGGAAGTGCTGCGTGAAGTGAGTAAGGAAGAATTGCTCCTGGCTCTGAAGCCGATCGATGGTCCGCTCCGGGATAAATTCTTCAAGAATATGTCCAGTCGAGCGGCGGAATCCCTCAAGGAAGATATGGAGACTCGAGGCCCGGTCAAGCTCAGTGATGTGGAGGCCTCACAGCAGAACATTATCAAAACCGTTCAACGCCTGGCTGGTGAGGGGCGTGTATCTCTGGGAGGAAAGGGTGAGGAGCAAATGGTCTAAGGCGGGCCCGCTTATGGAACAGGATGACACAGTCAAACGTTTTCAGATGGTGGAATTAGTCCACAAAAGCGCGAAGCAGCGCGCCGAGGAGGCCCAACCGCATGATTGCAGGGAACTCCAACGTGACGCGTTTGAGCGGGGACGACAGGCCGGTATCGCCGAGGGGCGTGCCCAGTGCAAAGCCCAAGTGGAGGAGGAAGTCAAAAAAGCGCTTCGGTTGGCCAATCAGATTGGTCGGGCTCGGGTGATCGCGTTAGAAGAACATGAACGGGATATTGTGGAGGTCGCCTTGGCCATTACCAAAAAAATCCTGTTACGGGAATGTGAGATCGATAAAGAACTCGTGGTTCGACAAGTGCGGCAGGTTCTTGGGCTGCTCCCCGACAAAACGTTGGTGACGCTGAAAGTCCATCCGCAAGACTTCACGATCTTAGAGGCCCTTCAGCACACATTACGACCGGAGTGGGCCGATGGCGATCATCTGGTGCTGGAAGCCTATGATGACGTGGATCCGGGTGGATGCCTGGTTGAACAGGCCGGCCTCCTGTTCGATGCCAGGCTGACTCAACAACTGGCACTTGTGGCCAGCGAATTCGGATTGGAAGCGCCCCGGTCATGAGCCTCGCCACGATTCAACAGCGTTTGGACGACATTGCTCCTGTGACGATTACCGGGCGCGTCGTCAAAGCCGTGGGGCTGACCCTGGAAGGCACCGGCTTGGGGGCCTCGGTCGGTCAGCGATGCCATATCTTCAGCACACGAGGGCAGTCGATGATGGAGGGAGAAGTCATCGGGTTTCGGGAGCAACGTGTGGTGGTCATGCCGTTCGGGGCTGTGCGCGGCATCGCCGCCGGAAATCTCATTCGCTACGATCAAACCTCTCCACGATTATTAGTCGGGCCTCAAATGTTGGGACGAGTCGTGGATGGACTTGGGCACCCGTTAGATGAAAAAGGGCCGCTGTCCCGTAGCCGCCGCTATGCCCTCTATGCGCCCGCTCCTGCGCCCATGCTCCGGGAGCGCATTACCACGCCAATGGATTTGGGCGTACGAGCCATCAATGCCCTGCTGACCTGCGGGGTCGGGCAAAAACTCGGGATTTTTGCCGGAAGCGGAGTCGGGAAAAGTGTCTTGATGGGAACGATGTGCCGTCACACGTCTGCGGATGTGAATGTGATCGCGCTGGTGGGTGAGCGAGGGCGGGAGGTGAAGGAATTTTTGGAACGGGATTTGGGGCGGGAAGGGCTCCGTCGTTCGGTGGTCGTGGTGGCCACGTCCGATCAATCTCCGTTAGTCCGGGTCCGGGCGGCGTTTGTGGCCACAGCCATTGCCGAGTTTTTTCGGGATCAGGGCAATCAGGTCTTGCTCCTGGTCGATTCCCTAACCCGGTTGGCTCATGCGCAACGGGAGGTGGGGCTGGCTGCCGGTGAACCGCCGACCACCAAAGGGTATCCGCCTTCTGTCTTTACGCTCTTTCCTCAAGTCTTAGAGCGGGTGGGGCCGATGGGCACAGGATCCATTACCGGTCTGTATACGGTGCTCGTTGACGGTGACGATTTAAATGATCCCATTGCCGATTCCATCCGGTCCATTTTAGACGGACATATTGTGTTGTCCCGGCGCTTGGCGATGCAAGGACACTTTCCCGCGATCGATGTCCTGCAAAGCGTGAGTCGGGTGATGTCGGATATTGCCTCGACCGCCCATCAGGATGCTGCACGGTTCCTGGTGCAGATGATGGCGGAATATCGCAATGCGGAAGACCTGATCAATTTAGGGGCGTATAAATTAGGGACGAATCCTCGACTTGATGCGGCGATCCACATGAAAGGGCCGATCGATGCCTATCTCCGGCAAACTCGTGAGGAGGGGGTGGGGATCACAGACAGTTGCCAAGGCCTTGAAGCGTTGGCACAACAGGGCCGGCGTCTTCTTGAGAGAAAGGGAAAGACCGTATGAATTGGACCACATTACTCCGATTTCGCAAGCAAGTGGAAGACCTCGCCCGTGAAGAAGTCGTCTTGGCGGAGTGGGGAAAAAGTCAGATCCTGTCGAAGCGGGATGACCTCATGGTCGAAATGGAAGCGGTGGCCACTGAATTAGAACAGCGTATACGAGTGGGTATCGACAACATGATTGCTGAGCAACGTTATCAGTGGTTGGATCGGATCAGTACGGCCATAGAACAACAGAGCCAACAGATTCAGGATGTGGAAGATAAGCTGGTTGGCCTACGGGACACATTGAAAAAGGCCCACCATGCCAGACGGGTGGTGGAATTGGTCATCGCCAAAAAGGAAGAAGAGGTCATGCAGAAAGTTGCGTACCAGGAACAACAGATTCAAGAAGATGTAACGGCTCATGCCTATGCCACCTCTCACCTTGAAGAAATGACCCAGTAAGGGATGGAAATATGTCCAAATTTTCACCGAATCATCAACATATGCGTGACCGGGACCAGAGACCAAATACCGGCGTGTTCGACAAGGCTCCGGTTGGGAGCCCGCCGAGGATCGTGAGGAGTGTGGGGGTGTCAGGAGAAAAAATAGATCTTTTCGCTTCAGGTGTTACGCCTCACGTTTCACGAACGATAGAACGTGCTGTTCTGTCTGCCGAACCTTCGGCGCAGGCATGGCGGCCCCTTCGGCAAGACTCAGGGCAGGATTTTTCAACACCCCTCAGTAGAAACATGTTGCCTAGTCGATCACTCATTGTGTGGTGGGTGCTGGCCATGATGTTATGGGCAACCACGGTCGGATCCGTTCAGGAAACCCCGGCGGTGGGAACTCCGGATTCACATGAAAATCAACCAGTTGAAGCCGGACTGGAGGAGGAAGCGCCCAGTGCAGAAACCACATTATTGGAACAGCTACAAGCGCGTTTGAAAGTGGTGGAAGAGCGGGAACGTGGTTTGCAACAACGTGAAGAGCGGCTCACCGCACTCCAGCAGGATTTAGAGGCGTTGGCTGCACGACAAACCAAAGAGGGGAAACGGTTAGTGGGGGAGGCCTCTTCGCTAGAAGAAGAACAGCGTCGATATGTGGAACAGGATCCCGCGTTAATCCATTTAATCAAAATCTATGAATCCATGGATCCCGAAGAAGCCGCGTTGCGAATCGCACAAATGCGAGAAGGGTTAGCCTTGGATATTTTGGCTTCAATCAAAGATAAAAAAGCCGCTGGCGTGTTAGCCGGCGTCGAACCGGCGAAAGCGGCCAGGTTGTCCGAAGGCCTCCGGCGATATCGGGACATTAAGCTACAACAAGGGAATGATGGCAAGCCCCGGAAATAAACTATGATCAATGCCCTACCATTCTTTTTCGGACCTCTAGGGGGTTCACCACAAGTGACCAGTCAGACTGGGGGAGTCGGAATTGATCAGGCGAAAACCACAGAGAATCCTGCCAATAATCCATTTGCAAAAATTTTTCGAAACCAGTCGGCCGCTGACGTTCTTCTGAACAGTTTGTCAAACACGATCTCAGGCAACGATGAAGAACGAGTGGCGATTTTTGAGTCGTTTCCGTACACCCAAGCTGCACCGGGTGATCTTCTCCCATACCTGTATCTGGCGAAGGCCTTAAAAGGTGATGAGCCGCAAGGCACTGACGACGGTGCTAGACAGCAAATCACCGGAGACGTTGCTGCTGTGGAAACCGCTTCATTCCCCTTGCCAGCAGAAGATGGAAAGGGGAGCGGTGGGGTGGGCCAAATCGAGAGTTCACGTACACTGATCGGGCTCTTGCCCGGCTCTCTCACTCAGGACAAGTCGGTTTTGGGAGGACCCTCATTACGTCCGACGCCATCGGTTGGGAATCCGCTCGTTGATCAAAGTGCGGCTCCCCTTGTCACCAATGTGGATTCGAAACAGATTCTTCAACATGCCGACAAATCAGTTGTTGAGGTGTCGGTGCCCGTAGCTGAACAAGCACATGTCAAAACACCGGACCGTCTGTTACAGCCTGCGCAAGATATAGAGCTTTCTCTCCCGAGAAGTGTGCCACCACCACTAGAGACTCCTCAGGGGCCACTCAAACCAGCGGCCAATCAGGCCTTTCATGCTCCATTGCCATTTGAAGAAACGCCAGCGGGTCTTGCCGATGCGGTTCAAGTGAGTCAGAACCGATTGAAATACGTGAGTGGGGTGTCGTCCCCGCTGAGTGAATCATCGGCGAGTGGGAAAGAATCAGCAATCGGAATTCCACCGGACCTCCTTGGAGAGGTCAATGTCTCTCTGACAGGGGATCGTTCCAGAGATGGTCTTGAGGCAACAGGAAAAGCTGTGGGGATCGATCCCAATGGTGGGCAGGGGCTCAATACGGGCATGGGCGGTTCCACCCATTCTCAGTCTGGCTTCTTTCACCAGTCCTCGTCTTCTCCCTCCCCAGGACCGGGTGTACGGATGGCGGAAGAGCGTGTGCACGATCTTCCGGGTCCACCGCTTCAACGCCTCCAAATGGAGGTGCAACTCTCCGAAACCAATCGGGTGCAGATTGATGTGGGTGTGCAGCACCGTCAGGTCTATGCCAGTTTGCTGATGGATCACGCGACATTAAAAAATCTGGCTGTCCAATTTGTTCCACAATTAGAGGAGCAACTGGCCCAGGGCGAGATGGAGTTACAGGAATTTTCCGCTGAAGTCCGTGACCATCACGGCGAGCAGGAGTCAAAAACACAATCAGATCGGCAGGGAACGCAAACGAGCCCACGGGGAACCACCTCCCTTCATCAGGCAACGGGATCGCTTTCCAATGTTTCGATTCGTGCTGAGGACCCTGGTTTGCACCTGGTGGCATGAGATTGAACAATGATCTCGTGGAAGAATGACACGATAAGGAAGGAGTAGAGAGTCATGGATCCGATTACGTCAACACAATCCGGAACGAACGTCACAGCTAATGCCGGTGTCCAAGAGGCGGTCTCGGCGCTCGGGTCTGATGTCTTTCTTCGTTTGTTAGTCACGCAGTTGCAAAGTCAGGATCCGACCAACCCGGTTCAAAATGAGGATTTTGTCGCCCAGTTGGCGCAGTTCACCACGTTGGAGCAAACCACGAGTACCAATAAACTCTTGGAAAAGTTGATTCACCAGGATACACAACGGACACAACTGGATCTGGTGAATTTGATTGGACGGACGGTGGTCAGCGAAGGCGATACGGTGAGTCTTGGAAAGGACGATGAGGTCACTCTGGCCTATGCGCTGAGTGGTACCGCCAGCCGTGTGAATATTGAAGTCCTTGGTCCGAATCAAGAAATCATCAGAAAACTCACATCCACGGACTTTGAAACTCCGGGTGCGCATCAGGTTCAATGGGATGGGTTGAATGAGTCGGGAGACCGGGTCCCCGAAGGCGTCTATCAATTCAGGGTTAAAGCCGAAGACGCCAATAAACAGGCGGTTCCGAACTTTACGTTCGCGCGTGAACGGGTCACGAATATTGTCTTTGGAACGGAGAGCCCGGTGGTCCTTCAAAGTGGGAAGACACTACACACCGAGGACATTATCTCCATATTATAAAATGGACGGTTGTGGGCGACGAATCATGGTCTTTAGGCATATGGAAGGAGTAAGCACCAATGGGAATTACCTCAGCATTTTTTTCAGCCACGAGTGGAATTAACGCAACCAGCCGGGCGCTCACTGAAATCGGAAACAACATTGCCAATGCGCAAACCATTGGATTCAAGACTCGAACTGTATCCTTCGGTGATTTGTTTGGGGCGAATTTGGGCCTTGGAGGGGCATCGTCTGCATTAGTGGAAGGGCGGGGCGTGCGGGTCTTGGGCGTTGATCCCAGTTTTACCCAGGGGTCGCTTCAAACAACCTCAAATGCATTGGACTTGGCTATCGATGGTGATGGGTTTTTTCAGGTGAGTGATGCTTCGGGCCTTCCATTTTTCACGCGTGCAGGGCAATTCAATGTTGATGCTAACGGGAATATTGTGAGCCCGGCCGGATTGCGGCTGCAAGGATACCAGGCTGATGCTGCGGGAAATATTAATACAGGAAGCCTTGGGAACATAACATTCACGACAGTACAACAAATTGGTATTCCCACAACCGAAACCGTCATGAGTGGTAATCTCAAAGCCAGCGAACCAGTTCTTACAGGGTTTACAAATGCGGCACTCCTGGCCGATCCATCTAACTCAGCAAATTCCCAGTTTAGTAATGGAATTCGGGTTTTTGATACCTTAGGAGCTGGGCATGACTTAACCGTGTATTTTTCAAAGACTGCGGTAAATGAATGGACCTATAGCGTTATTGCACAGGATTCTGAAGTGACAGCATCAATAGCTAATAACACAACTACGGGAAATGCTTTGGTCGCGCAAGGAACATTGACATTTACAAGCACCGGATTATTGGATGTGGAAGCTCCAGGTGCCGGCTCTCCCCAGAATATTTCATTTGTCGGAGGATCTACGGTCCCACAGCCAATCCTTTTTGATTTTGGCACAAGTATTACCACCGACGGTGGAACAGGGACTGATGGCATGTTGCAGCAAGGATCTGCCTCGGTACTCTTAACCTTGTCACAAGATGGGTTTGCCAATGGGACTCTAGCGAGCACGTCAATTGCTGAAGATGGATTGATTCAGGGACGGTTTACCAACGGAACAACTCGCAATCTAGGGCAGGTGGCTCTGACACGTTTCATCAATCCTGATGGTCTGCAACCCATTGGAAAGAATCTGTTTATTCAATCCGGTGATTCCGGCACTCCCTTGGTTGGGACGCCAGGCTTGGGGTCATTTGGAAAAGTCATTGCGAGTACCTTAGAAGCCTCCAATGTTGATTTGGGTGAAGAATTAGTGAACATGATTATCATGCAGCGTGGCTTTCAAGCGAATTCACGAATCATCACCACCACCAATGATCTACTCGGAGAACTGGTGAATCTGGCCAGATAGTTCGTCACCTGGCAACAGGTGGTTTAGCCCCCAGGCAGGTGTTCCTGCCTGGGGGCTTTTTTTTGCCTTAGTGGAATGTTGAAAAAACATGCCTCGTGAACCGTAAGGAGTAAGGAGTGAAAAGTAAGGGGTAAGGAGAAGGTCGAAAAGATTACCTGACTTAATTTGCTAAATGCATCTTTTCTCTTCACGCCGTACGCTTTTGGATCATACAGAATATATGGCTTCTCGCTCTTTCATGTGAGTCCCTGAAAGGTTCGTCTCCCCTGTGGTCCGACGCCTGCCGTCTGGCCCAAGGGAGGGACGCTCTTATCCACTGGCGGGCCTTGTTTGAGTGGAGCGAGTTGGTCCGCCCTCCTATGTCTGGCGTCCGTCCTATTTAATGGGGCCGGACGGGGCGTCAATGGTTTTGGGGCCTTTTGCCGGAACAAAAGGCCCTCGCCTGCCGGGGCGAAACTCGGTAACACAGAAAATCAGGTTGATACGCGAGTCGAAGACACCAGTGCAAATGCGTTCTTCTTCCATCGCTTTTTGACTGACAACTCCCAAGATGGATTCTGGATACACATGGTAAAGGTGTAAGGCCAGAACCATAAATTCTGTATGATCTACGTTTTTCCCGTCCCACTCCTCACCCCTCACTCCTCACGCCTTACCCCTCACCTTCCCATAGTCGAACCTGTCAAAGGTCCCCGCGGAATGCCAGGAAAGTGACGAAAAGGAAGGTCCTTGTCTATGGGAGGGAAAAGGAATTGTCCGGAGTGCATTTGCCAGAAATATATTGAAATACAGTTGGTTGAGAGAGTTGGAATCGGTGCGCTTACGTAGAACATAGGAGTGGCACAAAGGTTGCTGATTTGGGAAGAGGAATGTGATGACCCCAAAAACTTTTTAGCGTGTGAGGTTGATGTATGGCTGAAGACGATGCCCAAGCCAAAGAAGAAGCACATGCCAAAGCCGCATCCGGGAAAAAAATGCTGCTGATTATTATCGCGGGTGTGCTCCTTCTGGCTGGAGGAGGAGGTGCAGCCTGGTATTTCATGGGCGGTGGAGAGGACAAGCCAGCCGAGCACGAGGAGCATGCCAAAGCCGAGGCAGGTCATGAAGAGCCCGGGCCAGTGATGGACTTAGAGCCCTTTCTTCTCAATTTGGCGGATCGGGAGGAACTGCGGTTTCTAAAAGTGAGTATCAAGCTGGAATTAGACCGGCCCGAAGAAAAAACGGATTATCAACACAAAATCCCGGCGATTCGCGATGCGCTCCTGGTGTTATTGAGCAGTAAAGAATCGCAATTACTCAGAACGGTCAACGGAAAGCGTCGGGTTCGAGAAGAAATCATGACTCGGGTCAATGGAGTCATGAGTAAAGGCAAAGTCGCCAATGTGTACTTTACGGATTTTATTATTCAGTAAGGCGTGAGGGGTGAAGCGTGAGGAGTAAGGAGTAAGGAGTAAGAGGTATAGAGTCAGAAAGAGGAGAGAAGAGACGGCAGGGCTGTCTCTTTGTGCCACGTCCCAACATGGAAAAAATTCTTAGTCAGGATGAAGTTGATGCCCTTCTTCGCGGGGTTTCCGATGGCGACGTGGAGACGGAACCTGAAGACCCAGTAGATGCCGGACCACAGGACGGAACGATTCCGTATGATTTGGGGAATCAGGAATGGGTTGTTCGCGGGCGAATGCCGACCCTGGATGTGATCCACCAGCAATTCTCGCGTGGTTTTCGCCTCTCTCTGAGCGACGTGCTTCGTAAAACCGCTGAGGTCACGGTCACGAACCAAACGGTGATGAAGTTCGGGGAGTTCACCAAACGTCTTCCCGTCCCGGCCTATCTCCAGATTATCTCCATGGACCCTCTTCGCGGCTTAGCGATGATCGCCACGGATGCGGCGACGGTGTATTTGCTGGTTGATCATTTTTTTGGGGGAGCCGGACAGACTCATGTTAAGCCGGAAGGGCAAGATTTTACCATCATTGAGCAGCGCGTGATGAAGAAGGTCATGCTGATGGGGTTGGGGAATCTCCAAAAAGCCTGGAACCCCGTCCAAAAACTCCTCATCAATGCGGTTCGGGTAGAAATGAATCCTCAGTTGGCTGCCATTGTGTTGCCGGCGGATATCGTTATTGTGGTCACTTTGGGCATCGAATTAGGCAATTCTGTGGGAGATCTCCACCTCTGTCTTCCCTATGCGATGTTGGAGCCGATCCGAGAACGTCTGCAGGTGAGTTTCCAGGGAGACTCGTTTGAAACGGATCTTGGCTGGTTGAAACGCTTTTCTGCCAGGCTGAAGGAAGCCTATGTCACGATGTCCGTGTGTTTGGGAGAAACGGAAATCTCGGTGAAGGAATTGATGCAATTTTCTCCAGGCGATGTGATCGGGTTGAATCAAGGGACCACGCAGCTGTTAACGGCCACAGTGGAAGGGGTGCCAAAGTTTCTTGGTTCTCCGGGAACCACCAAGGGCATGCAATCATTTCAGATCAAGGACATCATTCTGGCGAGAGAGTAAGGGCCGGTGAACGCGATAAGGCGCCGGCCAGTCACTGACCGTGGAAACCTGGAGATGAACGATGAGTGAAGAAGACAACATCGACATGGACACGTTTGATGCTGAGAAAGAAATGATGGAGGCGTTAGCGCAGGAAGCGGCGGCAAAAGAACAGAACGCTGAGGCGAGTAGCAGCAGCCAGGCGCCACAATTGAATACGTCTCACGATCAGAACTTAAATCGGATCTTAGATATTCCGTTGGTGCTTTCTGCCCAACTGGGCAACACCCGCATGCTGATTAAGGACTTGTTGCAGTTAGGACCGGGATCCATTGTGGAATTGGATAAACTCGCCGGTGAACCCTTGGAAGTGTTGGTGAATGAGCGGTTAGTCGCGCGTGGTGAGGTGGTGATGGTGAATGAGAAATTCGGCATCCGTCTCACAGACGTGATTAGCCCGACCGAGCGTGTGAATAAACTTCGAAAGGGACGTTAGGCGTAAGGGGTGAGGCGTCAGGAGTGAAGAGTAAGGCGCGTATAAAATGTCGGGGTACACGACCAATTCTTTTTTCTGTCTCCTGACACCTGACACCTCACTTTAAGTTCTTACTTTCAACTAGAACAATATGGATCTCACACATGAAGCGCTCAAAATGGCGGGCACTTTGGCCTTGGTGGTCCTGGTCCTTCTTGGAGGATTAGCCTGGGTTCGGCGCACATTCGGGGAATTGCCGGGAAAGAGCGGCGATCCGGTGATGCGCATTTTAGGCGGACTCCGGGTCGGGACGGGAAAGCACATCATGCTCGTTGAAGTGGCCGGAGAAGTGTTGGTGTTGGGGACGACGGCACGGGAGATGACGTTGCTCACGACAGTTGCGGATGCCGATCGAATTGATCGGCTCCGCTCCATTGCGAATCCGCTCGTCGGGCCGTTAGGCGCCTGGTGGGGCCAGTGGACCCGGCAGGCATTTGGGAAATCCGAAATGGGATCTGTGACATCCGAACCGCCCATCCGAATGTCCAAAGGCGTCGTACGGGTGAGGGGAGAGGAGAGGTCGTGATCAAACCATTTTACGGGTTTCGTGGACGACGTGACCTTTCGGGACTGCTAGGCATGAGTCTAGTCATGGGGCTGTCGACCTCGGCCTTTGCCCAGGCCACCAAGGATCCGGCGATCAGTTTACAGGTGTCCGGATTGGACGGGGCCGAACCCTGGACCTTCGGGCTTCGCATCCTCTTTCTCCTGACGGCCTTAACGCTTGCGCCAGCCCTGTTGATGCTGGTGACGGCATTTACGCGCGTCGTGATTGTCTTGGGTCTTCTTCGACAGGCTTTGGGGACACTGCATGCGCCACCCAATCAAGTGATGGTTGGCTTGGCCATGTTTTTGACCCTGTTTATCATGATGCCGGTGTGGGAACAAATTCGGGTTGAGGCCCTCAACCCGCTGTTGGAACAGAAGGTGACACAGGAAGTGGCGCTTGAACGGGCCAAGATCCCGCTGAGACTGTTTATGCTGAAACAAGTACGCGAAAAGGATTTAACCTTGTTTGTGGAGATGGCGAAAGTTCCCCACCCTCAGACGCCGGATGATGTGCCGTTCCATCTTCTGGTGCCGGCGTTTGTCACGAGTGAATTGCGCACGGCGTTTCAAATTGGCTTTCTCATTTACGTCCCATTTTTAGTGATCGATATGATTGTCGCCAGTATTTTAATGTCCATGGGTATGATGATGTTGCCACCGATCATGATCTCGTTGCCGTTTAAGTTGGTGTTGTTTGTGTTGGCTGATGGATGGTTTTTGGTCGTGGGAGCACTGATGAATAGTTTTCAATGAAAAACGTGAAGCGTAAGGCGTGAGGGGTGAGGCGTAAGGAGTTAGGAGTAAGGGGTGAGGCGTAAGGCGTGTATCGAATGTTGAGGTGCAAAGATCGGGTTTTTCTTCTGTCTCCTTACTCCTCACTTTTCACTCCTTACCTTTTACATTTCATGGCAAGCCTGAAAGGGTTGAGGAGATGACAACCGAAAGTGTATTGAGCATCGGTCAGGAGGCGATTCAAACCATACTGCTTGTGGCGGGTCCAATGTTGGGTCTCAGCTTAGTGGTAGGACTCTGCGTGAGTGCCTTCCAAGCCATGACCCAAATCAACGAAATGACCCTCACCTTTTTGCCAAAGGTTGCCACCATGTTTGTGGTGCTTTTGGTCACGTTCCCCTGGATGGTGGAAATCCTTGTGGGATTCATGACAGGGGTATGGGCAAGGATACCCGAGTTTGCGCAATGATCGAGGGAGTCGACCTGCGACATGTGTGAGAAAGATGTCCGGTAACCGGTGCTTCAATGGGATTTTGCGATTCAGCAAGTGTGGCAATTCGTGGTCGTGCTCGTCCGCACGGCTGTCATTTTGTCGGCGTTACCGTTGCTGGGGGGGCGATCGGTTCCGAATCGCATCAAAATCGGGATGGCGGTCATCATCGCCATCCTGTTGATGCCCGTCGTGACGTTTACACTCCCTCCCAATTGGTTGGAACCTGGCAATCTGGTGATCGCGTTGGGTGCCGAATTGCTCGTCGGTCTGGTTTTAGGTTTGGCGTTGCGATTACTCATGACGGCGGTGGAATTGGCCGGGAGTGTGATGGGCTTTCAAGTGGGGTTTGCCATGGCCGGAGTGTTGGATCCTGTCACTCAAGTGGAAACACCGGTGTTTGGACAGTTGCTGACCATTCTGGCAACCCTTCTGTACTTTCAAGTCGATGGGCATCATTTGGTGTTGTTGGCGTTGGGCAGTAGTTTTCAGTTGATTCCTCCCTTTGGCGCCCATCTGGGAGCCCCCCTGCTGAGCGATGTGACCGGAGTGATGCAACGAACCTACGACACGGGATTGAAGCTGGCCTTTCCGGTCATGGGCGCAACATTTCTGGTGCATGTCATCATGGGGATTCTTGGCCGGCTGGTTCCTCAGATGAACGTTATGCTCACCAGTTTTCCCATTACGATTTCGGTAGGGTTGTTGGTGTTAGGCCTGGGTTTGCCCTTCATCGCCTTAGTCTTTCAAGACTGGATTGTCGGGATGGAGACGGTCTTGTGGGACTTATTACAGGACTTAGGGCATGGCTGAGAATAAAGACGGGGCAGATAAATCAGAGCAACCGAGTCCGAAACGCTTAGCGGAGGCCCGTCGCAAAGGCCAAGTGCCGATGACCAGGGAATTGCCCTCGTTGTTTGTCTTGTTGGGTGGGGTTGGGGTGATTTCACTTTGGGCCCCTCACGCGTTTGTCCAATTTTTTGATCATTACCGACAGTGGTTGGCGCAAGCCGGAACCCTCCAGTTAGATGCTCAGTCCACACATGTCTTGTTGTTAGATATTGCCTATCAAGCCTTTGTTCCTCTCATTCCCTTCGGACTCTTGGTTGGTGTGTTTGCGTTTCTCGCCATTGTTCTGCAAACCGGGCCGCTTTGGATTGAAGAGGCCTTGCAACCCAAGCCGTCTAAATTGAATCCCTCCAATGGGTTGAAGCGCATCTTTTCCTGGAAAGGGGTGGTCGACCTGTTGAAGTCGTTGCTGAAGCTTGCTGGAGTGAGTGGGATTTCCTATCTGATTCTGTCTCATAACCTGCCCGCGATTCTTCAGCTTCCCCTCCTCGAGTTAACCGAGGCGGTTGGTGGTGTGTGGGGGCTCCTGCAGAACATTGTATGGTCGGTAGGAGGGGCCTTGCTCCTGTTGGCGATCATCGATTTCATCTACCAGCGATGGCAGCATACCGAAGATCACAAAATGACCAAACAGGAAGTGAAAGACGAGTCGAAGGATGTGGAAGGTGATCCGCAGATTCGATCCCGCCGCCTCAGCTTGCAACGGGAACGTGCCAGACAACGGATGTTGCAGGCGGTGCCCAAAGCCGATGTGGTGATTACCAATCCAACCCACGTGGCGGTGGCGCTCAGGTATGAAACGGGAAAAATGGACGCTCCGGTGGTGGTGGCGAAGGGCGCAGGGTTTATGGCGGACAAGATTAAGCAAATCGCGCGTCATGCGGGAGTGCCGATTATTGAGAACCGCAGTCTGGCTCGAGGGTTGTATAAGGCAGTGAAAATCGGTCAGGAAGTGCCCGGTGCATTGTATCAGGCGGCGGCTGAGGTGTTGGCCTATGTGTATCGCTTGAAGAAAATGCATGAGGGAACGTGAAGGCGTAAGGAGTAAGGCGTGAAGCATGAGGCGTGAGGCGTAACGCGTAAGGTGTGACGCGTAGAGAGTACGGAGGTGTCAAGCACTTCTTTCTTCTGTCTCCTTACTTTCCTCCCCTTACGCCTCACGAGGTTTAGGAGAGTCATGTGGAAATAGATTACGAACGTATGCGACAGCGGTAACCGATCAAGGCACACATGGCATTTGATTCTCAGAAATTACGAGACGAACTCACTCCCGCGCATTATGGGGATGTGCTCTTGCCGATCGGGGTGGTGGGGATGCTCCTCCTCATGCTCTTGCCCCTTCCCTCGTTTCTTCTGGACCTCTTTTTATCCTTTAGCATTACCCTGGCTGTCTTGATTTTGCTGGTGACCATGCATGCCGGGCGTCCCGCAGAATTTTCCGTTTTCCCGTCGGTGGTGTTGCTCACCACGTTGTTCCGGCTTGCGTTGAATATTGCTTCGACGCGGGCCATTCTCATGCATGGGAACGAAGGCCCCGCTGCAGCCGGGCAAGTCATTGCCGTGTTTGGGGAATTTGTGGTCGGGGGAAATTATGCGGTGGGCATTGTGGTTTTCTCCATTCTGGTGATTATCAATTTTGTCGTGATCACCAAAGGCGCCACCCGTATTGCGGAAGTCGCCGCGCGATTTACCCTGGATGCGATGCCCGGCAGGCAAATGAGTATCGATGCGGATCTCAATGCGGGGATGATTGATGAAGGAGAAGCCAGGAAGCGCCGGGAGGCCATTTCGCAGGAAGCCGATTTTTACGGATCGATGGACGGTGCCAGTAAGTTTGTTCGTGGCGATGCGATTGCCGCGCTGCTCATTATCTTTATCAATGTCATTGGCGGGTTGGGCATCGGAGTGCTGGAGCATGGGATGTCCATCATTGAAGCCGCTAAACGCTTTACTCTGTTGACGGTCGGGGACGCCATCGTGGCTCAAATTCCTGCCCTGATTATGTCGACTGCCGCCGGCATCATCGTGACGCGGGTTTCGACCAAAACCAGCCTTGGACGTGATTTAACCGACCAAATCTTTTTCAATCCCCATCTTGTGGCTGCCGTGGCCGGCATGTTGTTCTTTTTAGGAATTCTTCCCGGGTTGCCGCATGTCGCGTTTTTGTTGTTGGGATTGATGACTGCCGGACTCGCCTATGTGTTGAGGAATCAGAAGCAAGAAGCCGCTCGCCTCAAAAGTCTCCCCAAGAAAAAAGATCCGTCGACATCCTCCAGAACGGAATCGGTGGATTCCGTGACCCCTCCGGATCTTATGGAGTTGCATGTCGGCTATGGACTTGTGCCGTTTGTCGATCAAGCCCAGGGAGGGGAGTTGTTAGAACGGATTCGGGCTATCCGGCGCCAAACGGCTCTTGATATGGGGTTTGTCGTGCCCGCCGTGCATATCCGGGATAATCTCCAGCTCAAACCGCATGAGTACAGTATTTTGTTGAAGGGGATTCAGGTGGCCAAGGGAGAACTGGTGCCTCGGCATTTATTGGCCATCAATCCCGGTCATGCCAAAAAGGGCCTACAAGGGAAACCGGGAAAAGATCCGTGTTTCGGATTGCCGGCGGTCTGGATTGCCCCGGCAGAAAAAGAGCGCGCGCAGATGGAGGGCTATACGGTCGTCGATGGGCCGGCCATTATTGCCACGCATCTGACCGAATTTATTAAAACCAATGGGCATGAATTGCTGGGTCGGCAAGAGGTCCAGAATTTGCTGGATAACCTAGCCAAGACGTATCCCAAGGTGGTGGATGACTTGATTCCGACTCAAATATCGTTAGGAGCTGTGGTGAGAATCCTCAAGAATCTCTTGCGAGAACGAGTGTCGATCCGCGATTTGCGGACCATTTTGGAGACTGTTGCGGATTACACCACTCAGAGTAAGGATCCTGACACCCTGACGGAATATGCTCGGCAAAATTTATCCAGAACCATTTCGTCCCAATACGCCAATGCCGACGGATTGCTGCAGGTGATTAGTCTGGATCCGATGCTGGATCGCCGGTTGATGGAGGCGATGCGGCCCAGTGGTGGAGAACAAGGGGGGTTGCCTCCCAGTTTGTTGAATCAGGTGATTTTGTCGGTCCGTCAGGCCATTGAGCGAGTTGTCAGTCAAGGGTATCAACCCGTGCTGTTATGTTCCCAGTCGATTCGATCCCAACTCTATCGCTTAGTCTCGCCGGGTGTGCATGCCCTGGCGGTGCTTTCTCCGAACGAGTTGGACCCTAAAACCCAAATTCAAGCTATTGAAGTCGTGAGGATGCCACATGAAGCTGAAACGGTTTGAAGCCCTCTCATTACAAGAAGCTCTCCAAGCGGTGAAAGCGGAACTTGGGCCTGAGGCGGTGATCGTCTCGTCCCGCCGGATTCAAAAAGGGGGAGGCCTGTTTGGCCTGCTCAGTCAATCGGTCATTGAGGTCACCGCAGCAGTGGATCGTTCATCTCAGGCGGAAGTCGAGCCCGTACGTGTTGATCGATCTTTTCAGTCCCTTCTGGCCAAACGCTTTGTGCCTGATGCGCCTGCTCCTCTACCGGTGCCGCCCAAAGCGGATCACAGTTTTTCGGAAGCCTTGCAGGTCGCCAATGCGCTCGATCCGGTGACTCAGCACCTTCATGAGATGCGCCAGGAAATTCAACGGTTCCGGGAAGAACAACAAGATCCTGAACGGGTGTTAGGGCCCTTGCGACAAGAATTAGAAGGCTTGCGGATTGTGGTGGGACAAGTGTTGGGAAGTCAGATGGACAAACGGGTTGAAGGGTTACCTGGAGACGTGATGGACGTGTATCAGTCGTTGGTGAGTGAGGGAGTGAATCCTCAGACCGCGCATCACCTGGTGCGTGCGGTGGTGGAAACGCTCGGGACAGCTGGTGTGGGAAATCGCGAGGCGATGAAAAGTCTGTTGTGGGAACGGATGGAAGAGGCGGTGGCCGTCTCGGGTCCAGCGGTGTCCAAGCATTATGGCCAAAAAGTGATGATGTTGGTCGGGCCGACAGGCGTGGGAAAAACGACGACCATTGCCAAGCTGGCAGGGTTGGCCCGTCAACAGGATGAGCATCGGCGAACGGTGTTGATTACGTTGGATACGTATCGCGTGGCGGCGGTGGAGCAACTTCGGGTGTTTGCGAAAATTTTAAAAATTCCCCTGGAGGTGGCGGTCTCTCACAAGGATTTCATGGAATGCATGGGACGACATCAGAATGCGGATTTGTTGTTGATTGATACGGCGGGGCGGAGCCCCAAGGATCAAGCCGGGTATGATGAATTGCTCGCGATCACCAGAGGACAATTGCATGTGGAAACGCATCTGGTGTTAGCCGCACCCATGGCGGAGTCGGTGCAGATGGACACCATTCGCCGCTATCAATCGGTTCCTATTCATAAGCTCATCATTACGAAACTGGATGAGGTATCGATGGGAGGCGGTCTCTATAACGTGTTGTCACAGACGGGACTGCCGGTCTCCTATCTCTCTGCCGGACAGCGTGTGCCTGAAGATTTAGAGACCGCCACCCGAACGCGCCTCGTTGAATTGGCTTGGGGACAATCACCGGGCCAGGTCCTTCAGGAACGTGTGCCGTTGACGGGGATGGCGCACTAATGGCCGGGTCATCATCCACACCGGTACTGGTGCCTGGTATCTCGGCTCAACGACGACTTGATCAAGCCAGTGGATTACGTGCCGCCATGAACTCCAACCCACAGGATCTTTCACGGATTCAGGTGATTGCGGTCAGTTCCGGAAAAGGCGGGGTTGGGAAAAGTAATGTGGTTGCGAATTTAGCGGTGGCTGCGGCTCGTCAGGGACGGAAGGTGTTGATCATGGATGCGGATCTCGCCTTAGGAAACGTCGATATCTTATTGGGTCTCACTCCGCAGTATACGATTGAGGACGTGCTTTCCGGGCAACGACGCTTGGAGGAGGTCCTCGTGACCGGGCCCGAAGGCATTCGCCTGTTGCCGGCGACGTCCGGAGGCCAGGCCTTCACTCAGCTGACGCATGAACAGCAACTCCATTTACAATCGGCCTTTCTTCAATTGGCGTCTCCGCCGGACTTGCTGCTGATTGATTGTGCGGCAGGGATTTCGGCCAATGTGTTGTACTTTAGTTTAGTGGCTCACGAAACGCTGGTGGTGGTATCGCCCGATCCTACGTCTCTGACCGATGCCTATGCCCTGGTCAAAATACTTTCCACCCGCTATCACTTGCGGACATTCCGCATGCTGGTCAACAAAGTGAAGCATAGCCAGGAAGGCAAAGACGTGTTTCGGAAATTAAGTTTAGTGACGGATCGGTTTTTGACCATTTCGCTCGATTATCTAGGATGTGTTCCCACAGATGACTATGTGACGATGGCAGTGGCTCAACAACGCGCGGTGTGCGATGTCTACCCACGCGCTCCGGCGAGCCGAGCCTTTACTTCTTTGGTGAAGGCCCTCAATGATTGGAGGGGAGATTGTTCCTGGCAGGGGGGATTTCAACTTTTCGGTCCTGCTGCCTTGGGAGCCACTCGAACTGTGACGGAAGGATAACGCATGAAACGTGGCGCGGTAACAACAGTTTCAGAGAGACCGGTTTCGGAGAACACAGCACCGTCGATTCCGACGAAACTTTCGCTCTCCCCAGAGGAACGTGAAACCCTGGTTCAGGAGTTTTTGCCGGTCATTAAATACATGGCCATGCGAATGGCCATGCGAGCGTCGAGTGGGCTCAATGTGGAAGATCTGATGAGTGCCGGGATGGTGGGGCTTCTGGATGCCCTGACGAAGTTCGATCCCTCACGAGAAATTAAATTTCGCACCTATGCCGAGTTTCGTATTCGTGGGGCGATGCTCGACGAAATCCGCGCGATGGACTGGGTGCCGCGGTCTCTTCGGGAACGTATCGGGAAAATCCAACATGCGGCCAATGAATGGACGAAACGCAAAGGCCGGCCACCGACAGAAGAAGAGTTGGCGGAATCATTAGGCATGGAGACGCAAGAAGTGGATGAGACCCTTCTGCAAGCCAAAGGCGCTGTGGTGTTGAGTCTCGATGACTTGGGCTCCAATGATGAAGATTCCCATCCCATCTTGGATGCGCTGGCGGATCGAGATCAACCCTCGCCGTTGGAGACCCTGGTGTCCGAGGATGCTCGCCATGCCTTGGTCGATGCCATTGAGCGATTGCCTGAACGCCAACGGCTGGTGTTGACCCTCTATTACTTTGAAGAGCTGACGATGAAAGAGATCGGTGTCGTGTTGCACGTCACGGAATCCCGCATTTGTCAGTTACATGCCCAAGCCATGATTCGTCTGAAGGCCCTTCTCCATACCCGGCTCGGTCCGTAGAAATGCGTGAGGGGTAAGGCGTGAGGAGTAAGGCGTAAGGCGGCTACCTCTTTTCCGTCATGCCCGACATTGTTTATCGGGCATCTATCTTCAGTTCATGACAAACACGCTAAGTGTGAGGCGTTAGGCGTAATGAGTATTGTGAGGTGCGGAGATCCGTTCTTCCTTCTAACTCCTGACTCCTGGCTCCTCACTTTTCCCTTGTTACATAATCCCCGAATATCTCTGTGGGTTCAATGAAGCATATGACGACGGAAGATGTCCTCGGTGTGGAAGTGCCTACCGGCGATCCTCTCTATACCATTCTCATTGTGGATGATGAAAAAATTGTGCGGATGGTCGCCAAGAAGCGATTGGCCAAACTGCAGTATCGGTTGTTGGAGGCCAATAATGGAGAAGAAGCGCTGGCCATGCTTGATCAGGAACCGGTGGATCTCATCCTGTCGGATTGGGTGATGCCCGGCCTTGATGGTCCCGGACTTTGTGAAGCGATTAAACGACATGAACGCTATCGCACGATCCATTTTATTCTGATGACGGCATTGGACCATCCGACACAAATTGCCGAAGGGCTAAGCCGGGGAGCCGATGATTTCTTATCCAAAACCGCTTCCGATCATGAAATTATCTCCAGAATACGCGCGGGTCTTCGCGCCCGACAGTTGATGATGGATGTGGAACAGTCCAATCGGTTGTTATCACAAAAGCAGGCGGAATTACACTCTGAACTCCGTTCGGCCTCCACCTTTGTGCGAGGTCTGCTCCCCCGGACGGGGGAAGTGGTCCCTGGAGTGCGGGTGGAGTGGGAATTTTTGCCGTCCTCGCATTTGGGAGGAGATTTCTTTCAGGTCGCCCGATGGGGGGACGATCATCTCGGTCTCATGGTGTTGGATATGTCGGGACATGGGATTGGGCCCGCGTTGCGGGCCGTGTCGTTATCTCTGTTTTTCAACGGAGAACACATGCAACAAATGTTTCCCTCATACGATCCAGGCGAGATCCTGACGAGTCTGAACCAACAATATCCCATGAGCGATGACGGGGAGTATTTCACGATCTGGGTTGGAGTGTGGCAATGCTCCACGCGCCTTCTTCGGTATGCGACTGCGGGACATCCCGGGTCAATTGTTGTGAAAAGGGACCGGTCTTCGGTTGTGTTGGGCGAGCGATCCTGGCCTATTGGTTTTTCGGATGACGAGGTGTATGGAACTGATTTCATCACCGTGAATCCCGGAGACCGGATGTATCTCTTTAGCGATGGTATTTATGAAGTGATGAATTCTCAGGGAGAGATCTGGGGGAGAAAAAGACTTCAGGAAGCACTTGAGGAGGTCGCCAGTCAGCCGATGCAGTCCGGATTGTCCCGTATTATCGAGCAGAGCCGGACATGGAATGCCCAAGGCGGGTTTGAGGATGACGTGGCGTTACTCGGAGTGGAGTTTTAGGCGTTAGGGAGTGAGACGTAAGGTGTTAGGGGTAAGGCGTGAGGTGGGGGGTACAGATCCGTTCTTTCTTCTGTCTCCTCACGCCTTACGCTGTACCCCTCACGAGTTGCTTGGGTCTTTTCAGTTGTCGAGATGGCATGTATGAAACACACATCTTCCCGTATCTTGCTAGTGGACGACGATCAGTTAAACCTGGATGTTCTTGTCGAATGTCTCAGGGATGAACAATATGAACTGGTCCAGGCGCATAATGGGGAAGAGGCCTTAGCGCATTTGCGACAGGATCAACAAGGGTTCCAGGCGATGGTGTTGGATCGAATGATGCCGGGGATGAATGGCCTTGACCTTTTGGTGCATCTGAAAGCTGATGAACGTCTCCAATGGCTTCCGGTGGTGATGCAAACCTCCGCGGGATCTCCGCAAGAAATATGCGAAGGGATTGAATCCGGCGTCTTTTTTTACCTCACCAAGCCCTTCGACCAACAGGTCTTGTTGCGGATAGTTGGGGCAGCGGTTGAGGAGGGGTTGAAATGGAAACGGATAATTCGAAATCTCAGTCATCAGTCTCAGATTGTTGAATTATTACAGCAGGGCCGTTTTCACGTTCGAACCATGGAAGAAGCATATGACTTGGCATTCCTGTTGGGGCGAGCCTGTCCCAATTCAGAAAAAGTGGTGTTTGGGCTTAATGAATTATTGGCGAATGGGGTGGAGCATGGAAATTTGGGAATCGGGTTCGATGAAAAAACGGCCCTCCAGGCGAGTGGAACGTGGGAGGAAGAAATTCAACATCGGATGGGGCTTCCTGAGTATGCCCACAAGGTGGTTGACGTGCTGTTTGAACGGTTCTTGGATTGCATCCAGGTGACGATCACCGACCAAGGTTCCGGTTTCGACTGGCGGAAGTATGAACAGATCAAGCCAGAGCGAATTCTGCAAAGTCACGGACGGGGTATTGCGATGGCCAAAGCCTTAAGTTTCTCTTGGATCGAGTATCGAGGGAAAGGCAATCAAGTCGTGTGTATGATCAAGACCGACTTACCGATCGGTGAAGAATGAATCTCTAGTGCATCCAAAATCCCTATGGCCGCTCACGAATTGGATCGGGCGTGAGGAGTAAAGAGTGAGGAGTAAGGCGTGAGGAAAAAACGATTTTTCCGCTCGGACATTTCTTTCTCCTGTCTCCTTACTCCTTATTTCGGGTTATGGTCACCACGAAAAAAATAGAGTCCTTCTTCTAAGGTACGGTCCTTTGGCATCCGATAGGTCTGGTTGTCTTCTGTTTATTTCTTGTCATGCCGAAGGGTGCCACGCGGGAATGGAAGCATCAGGCCAGGCCAGGAGCGTCGTTCGAATGTTCACGTTTTTTCCCCACGAGAGTTGAGAGGGTAACATGGAAGAATCCCAAGTCACGTCAATGATTCCTGAGCAGTCGATTCTCAGGCCACTAGGCGATCTCACCATTTTTGAAGCGGCTCAATTTCATACCGATTTAGTGGCCTTGCATCAACAAGAAGGGCCTCTCCACATTGATTTAGGCGAGGTGAACTGTATGGATTCCTCCTGTGTACAGCTGATGGTGGCGGCGACCCGCTCTGGGCGGGTGACCGTGCAGGGGTATTCCAGTCGTATTCGTGACACGTTTGAGCAAATTGGATTTGCACAGTTTCTCCCGACCCAGGAGTCGTAACGCAGGACCATTAAATAATGCAATTGATATTCATCGAAATCCAAGAATGAGGTGACGTGTGAATGGTGATTGGATGGTATGGATGGGTGTAGTGGTGGCCGGAACAGGGATCGGATATGCCTTGGGCGCCAGAAGCAAGCAGATGCGTATCCACCTGTTGGAACAGCAACTTCAGGCCGGCATACAGGCTCAGCGGCGTTCGTTGGAGAATTGGAAAGCCTTTTGCCAGTGTCTTGCACCGGTGTTTCCGGTTTTTGTGGCACAAATTAAGGCGGTCATACAAGAGACGGGACAAGCGGCTGACGGGCTTATTCAGCGTTTTCAAGCAATTTCAAGAAATGTCAGAGAACAGGTGGCTGAAACCGAAGCCCTGTTAAATATGGCAGAGGGACGTGGTGGAAAGGAAGAATACACGGTCGATCGGATCCTTCAGGACACACAAAAGACCATAGAAATGTTCGTCAAGCAAGTCACACAGACGACCACGGTGACGCTCGGAACTGTGAGCGTGATGGAGCAGGCTGTGGAAACCACTTCTCGAATTTCAGAGGTGGTGGAGGAAGTCGAATTTATTGCTGATCAAACACGATTATTAGCACTCAATGCGGCAATTGAAGCCGCCAGGGCGGGAGAGCATGGACGAGGGTTTGCCGTGGTGGCGGACGAAGTGACGAAATTGGCGAATCGGTCCGCGCAGGCCTCAGAGCAAATTCGTACCCTTGCGACGACGGTCAAAGGAACAACCGAGTCGGCGATGTCAGAGCTCCAGGTGTTGGTGTCTTTAGACTTAACGGAAACGGTAGAGGCTCAGAACAAAGTTCTGGAGATGATCAAGGTCATGGCTCGAAATAATGATGCATTAAAAGAGAGCGTTGGACACAATTCCGGGCGAACCAAAGATCTGGGAAAGGATATCGGACAAATTGTGATGTCCATGCAATTTCAAGATATCACTCGCCAAAAATTGGAACATGTCTATCAGCCATTGGAGCGGATCCATGCGCCGCTTCAAGCGGTGGTCGACGATACTGAAGGAATAGATATGATGCCGCAGGTGCTCGAAGAAATCCGGAATCTCGAACACACCTATACGATGGAGTCTGAACGCCTCACGATGGAGGCTGCCCGATCGGGTCAAGGGACGGTGATGGTCGGAACCGGTTCGGATGGAGGAGACAACATCACGTTGTTCTGAAGACGTCAGGCGTGAAGGGTAAGGCGTGAACCGTGAGGCATGAAGATGTGTTTTTTCTCCTTACGCCTCACCCCTGACGCCTTATGAAAAAATGGGTAGAGGTCGAATAATCAGTGGTGATCGTACAGTGCCAACATAGAAATACACAGAACCAAAGTGAGGTAATGCTATGGGCAAGACAGTTTTAATCGTGGATGATTCCGTCTCGATGCGTCAAATGGTGAGCTTTACGCTGACCGGGGCCGGCTACGAAGTGGTCGAGGCTGGAGACGGAAAAGAAGCCGTTGATAAACTCAATGGAGGGGCGAAGCCGAATTTGGTGATTACGGATTTGAATATGCCGAACATGGATGGGATTTCTCTGATTAAGGCGGTGCGGGGTATGGCCGCCCATAAGTTCACCCCGATCCTGATGTTAACCACCGAGTCCTCAGATGACAAAAAGAAAGAAGGGCAAAGTGCTGGAGCAACGGGATGGGTCGTGAAGCCGTTTAATCCGGAACAAATGTTAGCCACGATTAAGAAAGTGCTTCCGGGGTAGGAAGACGTGAGGCGTGAAACGTGAGGCGTCAGGGGATAAGGCGTGAAACGTGAGGCGAAAGCTAAAGTGAAACTTGAAGAAGCCACATAAAAAATTGGATGTATGGAATTTAGCAATGCAACTTGTGACTGATGTGTACCAAATAACAAAAACTTTTCCTGAACAGGAGAGATATGGCCTTACCAGTCAAATGCGGCGAGCGGCAGTCAGTATTCCCAGTAATATCGCGGAAGGTGCGGCGCGGCAAACCCCAAAAGAGTTTATTCAGTATTTGCACGTTTCTCAGGGATCGTTAAGCGAGCTGGATACTCAACTGGATATTGGCAAACGACTTGGGTGGTTACAGGCAAAGGATGCGGATGGACTTGAGAGTGCGATGAACCGACTAGATAAGATGCTGAGTGGGTTAATCAGGCATCAAAAATCGTCTCACCCCTTACGCCTCACGAAAAGATAAATCCTCAGTCCCTTCGCAAAGGAGTCGAATAATGGCGGTTGATCTCTCACGGTTTCAAGAGTCGTTTTTTACTGAATCCGCAGAACATGTGGAAACCATCGAGTCCGGTTTATTGGCGTTAGAGCAACGTCCGAAAGACCTGGACTTACTGAATCGAATTTTTCGGGGCGCCCATTCGATTAAAGGCAACGCGGGGATGTTTCATTTTACGGCCATTGCCGAGTTGACTCACAAAATGGAAAACATTTTGGATGACCTCCGGAATGAGAAAATGCCGGTGACCCCTCATGTCATCGATGTGCTGTTGCGGGCGTTGGACGGTTTGAAAAGTCTTTTGGACGCGGCGCAAGGGGGTGAGGCGGCAGATGAGACAGCCATTCACGCCTTAGAAGGTGAACTGGAAGCCTGTCAGAAGGGATCGACCGCCCCTGCACATGAGGGGTCTTCAGCTGAAACCGCTCCCCAGGGTCCTCCGCCTCAAGCGGCGACGTGGCGAACGGTTCAGATTAATTGGAGCCCCTTACCGGAATTGTTTCAACGAGGAATGGATCCAGCCCAGATTTTCAAGGAACTGCATGAGTTGGGCATGGTGAAAGTGCTGCAAGTGCGAACCGATGGTCTTCCTGCTTTGGACGCCCTCGATCCAGAACGATGTTATCTCAGTTGGACCGTGGAATTGGAAACCGATGTACCCATTGTTCAGGTCGAGGAGGTGTTTGCGTTTGTCCGGGATGGAAGCGAATTAGCCATCATCGATCGTGCGCCGAAAAAGCCCGAAGTCTATAAACGGGTGGGGGATATTCTGGTGGAAGAAGGGGTGGTGACGCCGGAGCAAGTTGCAGAAAGTCTCGCGAAGCAGAAAACTATAGGCGAAATTCTAGTGGAAGACAAAAAAGCGTCGCCTCAGCAAGTAGATAAGGCGCTTCAGAAGCAGCAGCAATTGAAGAAAAATGAAGTGGCGTCTATTCGGGTCGATACGGAGAAAATCGATAAGTTGATCAATCTGGTGGGAGAATTGGTGATTACGCAATCGATGATTACGGATCTCAGCGAGAAGTTTTCCATCGATCAGCTCCCGGTTCTCCAAGAACGGATTACCCAATTGGAACGCAATACCCGAGAGATACAAGAACGGGTCATGTCCATTCGGATGATGCCGATCGGCAGCGCGTTCCACCGGTTCCCACGGTTAGTTCGGGATCTCGCCGGAAAAAGCGGCAAGCAGATTCAATTGGTCATGTCCGGGGAGGAAACGGAATTAGATAAAACCCTGATTGAGGCGATTGGCGATCCGCTCACCCATCTGGTTCGCAATTCCGCCGATCATGGATTGGAGCTCCCGGATGACCGGTTGGCTCAAGGCAAGCCGGCCCGAGGAACCATTCGTCTCCATGCGTTTCATGATGGCGGGAATATTTGTATCGCCGTGGAGGATGACGGGCGAGGATTAAACAGGGAAAAGATCATCAAAAAAGCCGTGGAAAAAGGGATCATTGCCGATGGAAGCAATATGTCGGATGAGGCCGTGTATCAACTGATCTTTCGTCCTGGATTTTCCACCGCCGAGACCATCACCGATGTGTCCGGTCGAGGGGTGGGGATGGATGTCGTGAAGCGAAATATCGAAGGCCTTGGTGGGTCAGTTGGCATTCAGAGCACAATGGGCAAGGGCTCTCGGCTCACGCTGAAATTGCCGCTCACGCTGGCTATTATTGACGGGATGACTGTCCGGGTCGGTCAGGATAATTACATCATTCCGCTCATTACGGTGACGGAATCCATTCGCCCCAAACCCCATGAGTTGCAACGGATCGTGGGCAAAGGAGAAGTGGTCAATCTTCGCGGAGAATGGGTACCGATGGTCAAACTCTATGAGGCCTTTGGCGTCACGCCGGACTTTACCGATCCTTCACAGGCATTGCTGGTGATCGTGGAGGCGGATGGTCGACGAGTAGCCGTGCTCGTGGATGAGCTGACGGGGCAACAGCAAGTAGTCATTAAGAGTTTGGAACAAAATTATCGCAAGGTCGAGGCCATTTCCGGAGCCACGATTCTGGGAGATGGGCAAGTCGCCTTGATTTTGGACGTGCCGGGATTGGCCAGATTGGCACGGGCTGGCCACATTGCGGCGGCGTGAAAAAACGTGAAGCGTAAGGCGTAAAGCGTCAGACATGAGGATTCTTATTCGCCTTACCCCCTTACGTCTTTTCCGCCTCACCCTTTACGAGAAAAAAGATGACAAGTATTGAGCCATAACGATGATGTTCATAACAAAGGAGCCTAATCATGTCCACGGCCACTATTGACGGTACGGAGAACCGCGATGTTCGGACCACCTATTCCAGCGACGATCAACAATATCTGACCTTCAATCTGGCGGATGAATATTACGGGGTCGATATTCTGAAAGTGCAGGAGATCAAGGGATACACCACGATCACGCGAATCCCCAATACCCCCGATTTCCTCAAAGGGGTGCTCAATCTTCGAGGCACCATTGTGCCCATTGTTGATCTACGCATGAAATTCGGCATGGGCGTGACTGAACCCACGTCATTCACCGTGGTCGTAGTGGTCAATGTCAGAAATCGCGTGATGGGTTTTCTGGTCGACGCGGTTTCTGATGTGTTGGATATGAATGCCAAAAATATTCAGGCTCCTCCGGACATGGGTAGCTCGGTCGATATCACGTTTATTGCCGGCATTGGCCATGCCCAGGAACGCTTAGTAACCCTGTTGAATATTGATCGGGTGCTGACGGAAGAGGAAGTGGCGGTGGTAGGGGAGATCCAGGACGTGGAAGTAAAAGGTGAAATTCCCGCCTGACGAGAAAAGATATAAGCCATAAATGGTTTGATTGGTGCATCTTCTCTCCGAGAGAAATAGGTTGTTAGAGAAGGGATTGGAGCCAGGGAAGCCCAAGGGCATTAGAGGCGAATAACAACTTTAAAAAATCAGCGAGGGTTTTATGAATAATATGGTCAAGGAAATGTTGAATTGGGGAATTGCAGCCAAGCTAGTGGTGTTGTTCGCTATTTTCGGCATAGTGCCCATGGCGACGGTGGGGTATTTAGGAGCATCGGCGACCGGGGAGATGGAAGAGGCTGCCGGACAGCGCGTCCAAATTGTGGCGTCAAACATCGCGGATAAAATTGATAGGAATCTATTCGAACGCTACGGCGACCCACAATCCTTTGGCCTCAATAAGATCGTGGGCGAACGGTATCATTGGTACTCCAAAGAGCATAATGCGATCGCCGATGCGATGAACCAATATGTGACGACATCCGGAATTTATTATTTGACCATTCTGGTGGATACGGTCGGGGATGTCATGGCGGTCAACTCAATTGATGCCAAAGGCAATCCCATCGACACCACGGCGATTTACTCGAAAAAATATGCTGATGCACCATGGTTTAAGGCCTTACAAGCCAATGAATTTACCACGAAACAACTCTTTACGGCTCCCGGCAATGAATCGTCTACAGGGACTTTCATCGAAGATCTGCATGTGGATGAGGATGTGAAATTCGTTTACCCCGGTGATGATGGATTGACCATGGGCTTCTCCGCACCTGTCTATGTCGATGGGGATTTGATTGGCTATTGGAGCAATCGGGTCAAATTCTCCTTGGTGGAGGAAATTATTCAAACGGCATACCAGGAGCTCAAGTCTTCTGGTTTTCCTGGATCTGAAATCACGCTGTTGGGAGATCAGGGGCAGGTTTTTGTGGATTATGATCCTTCCGCCCAGGGTAGGGAGGAGGTGAGCCATAATCTGGAGACTGTCTTGTTCAAACTTAACTTGGTGGAAAAAGGGGAATTGTCTGCCAAAGAGGCTGCTGCAGGAAAAACGGGATATATGATCTCCACGCATGTGCGAAAGGGAATCGACCAGCTAGCCGGCTATACCCATTTGAAGGGGGCCTTAGGATATCCCGGAATGAATTGGTCGGTGTTGGTGCGTCTTCCCTTAGAAGAAGCCACCGTCGCGGCAATTGCCTTCAAACGCAGTTTAACCATGACGGCGGGTATTTGTGTGGCTCTGATTTTGGTGGTTGGATTGTATATCGGGCGTCGTGGTGCGAACAGTCTGATTCAAATGAGTGAGGTCGCCCAACGGGCTGCCCAGGGTGATCTGAGTAAGCGAGTCACCCTGACCTCCACAGATGAACTGGGGACTATGGGCAGAGCCATGAATGCCATGATGGATAATTTAGTGGGGGTGGTGGCTGAAGTACGCCAAGCGGCGGAACACGTCTCGACCGCTTCGGGTGAAATCACCCAAGGCAATGAAGATCTCTCGCAACGCACTTCAACACAGGCCGGAGCGTTAGAAGAAACGAGTGCCTCCATGGAAGAAATGACGTCCACCATCAAACAGAATGCGGATAACGCCAAGCAGGCCAGCCAATTAGCCATGGCTGCGCGAGAAGTGGCGGAGAAGGGTGGAGCAGTCACGGACAAGGCCGTGGAGGCCATGCGTGAAATTAATGAAAGTAGTAAAAAGATCGCGGATATCATCAATGTAATCGATGAAATTGCCTTTCAGACCAATCTACTAGCCCTCAATGCGGCGGTTGAAGCGGCACGAGCCGGGGAACAAGGCCGGGGGTTTGCGGTGGTGGCCTCGGAAGTGCGGAATTTGGCGCAACGTTCGGCCTTGGCCGCGAAAGAGATTAAGGCGTTAATCAATGAATCGGTACAAATGGTTAGTGACGGCAGCGAGTTGGTGAATCGCTCGGGGCAAACGCTGGGCGAGATTGTGAACTCGGTCAAACGTGTGACGGATATTATTTCGGAGATCAGTGCCGCCTCGCAGGAGCAGGCGGCGGGGATTGATCAGGTGAATAAGGCGGTGATGCAGATGGACCAAGGCACGCAGCAAAATGCAGCCTTAGTGGAACAAGCCACCTCGGCTTCCCAGTCTATGAAACAACAAGCTGCCGACCTGATGAAGCAAGTGGCCTTTTTTAAATTAGAAGATACAGAACAAGGACAGTCTCTCAATTCTCGGGCACAACGAGGATCGGGAAGCAGGGTTACACCATCAATTGCCAAGACGTCCCTTCCTGTGAGTAAACCTCTACATTCAGCGAAGGCTGCCTCTTCTCAAAAGGCAACGGCTAAGCCCCAACCGGTTGGCATGGGCAGCTCGAATGGCCATGAGCGCTATCAACGTGAGGATAATTTTTTTGAAGAGTTTTAGCAGACCAGTTTGATCATTTATCAAAGAAAATAGGGGGTCGCATGGGTAAAGGTTGGAACTCAATAGGCATTGGTCCAAAAGTGGTGATGACTATTATGGTGGTCTTCGCGAGTTTGCTGGCTGGGGGAGCCTATTTGATGGGTCAGCAATTACAAACGGATTTGGAGCGAGTGTTGGCTGACCAGGCGCTGATTGTTCAAAAGCAAATTGAGATCACTCGAGCCTATGTGACCAAAGAGTTCGTGGTGAAAGCCAAGGCGGCTGGGATGCAATCCGGCGTTGATCACAGGGGACCCGATACGATCCCCTTTCCGGCCACGTTTACTCGTGAGACCTCCGAACAGTTAGCTCAGGAAGGCGTTTACAATGCCAGGATCATCAGCGTTACTCCGCTAAATGCGAAAAATGGTCCGCAAGATCCTTTTGAGCAAGAGGCTCTTACCACGCTAGCATCTGGGAAAAAGGAATTTACCAAAATTGATACCGTGAATGGAAAAATGATGTTCCGACGTGCGACTCCTGATTTAGCCAGCGTCAAAGCGTGCACCGGTTGTCATGAAGGCAAACAGGTTGGGGATATGCTAGGAGCCGTATCGGTACAGATTCCCATGGATGGTCCCGCTGCACAATTACAAAGTAACCTCAGCAATATGTATATGGGGATCCTTGCCGTGGGTGTGCTGATGATGGGGCTGTTGTATCTGATGATTGCAAAGTTGGTGGTCAAGCCCATGAAAAGTCTGGAGTCCATGGCTGAACGAGCGAAGGAAGGAGATCTCACCGGTCGGGCCAGCGTGAACAGTCAGGACGAAATCGGCCGCACCAGCGAATCGTTTAATATGATGTTCGATCGGGTGAGTGAAGTCATTGGGTCGGTGAAAACGGCTGTATCCGGTATTACGACCGGGACTTCAGAGATCAATGCGGGGACATCGGATCTTGCCGAGCGGACCTCGGCTCAGGCAGGAGCCCTGGAAGAAACCAGTGCGTCGATGGAAGAGATGACCTCCACGATTAAGCAAAACGCGGATAACGCCAAGCAGGCGAATCAATTGGCGGTGGCCGCGCGGGAAGTGGCAGAAAAAGGCGGGACGGTGACGGACAAAGCCGTGGAAGCCATGGATGAAATCAATAAGAGCAGCAAAAAGATTGCAGATATTATCAACGTGATCGACGAAATCGCGTTTCAAACGAATCTCTTAGCTTTGAATGCCGCGGTGGAAGCGGCGCGGGCGGGCGAGCAGGGACGAGGTTTTGCGGTAGTGGCCTCGGAAGTGAGAAATCTGGCGCAACGTTCGGCCACGGCGGCCAAGGAGATTAAGACGCTGATCAACGAATCGGTGCAAAAAGTGGGCGGTGGCAGTGAGTTGGTCAATCGCTCGGGCCAGACGCTGGCCGAAATTGTGAACTCGGTCAAACGGGTGACGGATATTATTTCAGAAATCAGTGCGGCTTCGCAGGAGCAGGCGGCTGGGATTGACCAAGTGAATAAGGCGGTGATGCAGATGGACCAAGGCACACAGCAAAATGCGGCCTTGGTGGAACAGGCGACCTCAGCGTCCCAGTCGATGGCGCAACAAACTGAGGATCTGTTGCGGCAGGTTGAGTTTTTCAAGGTCCAGACTGAGTCCGGGTCTCAACGTTCGGAGCCCATGTCGAAAACCGGCTCATCTGTTCACGCTCAATCGACCAGCGGAACGGGGTCTCAATCTTCTCGTGCGGCCTCGTCTGTTTCTGGCAAAGCTCAGGGAAAGCATTCCCCCACAAAAAAAGAGGTCGCTGTGGGTGTTGGGAGTTCGGGGTCCAACGGGCATAAAAAGCCAGGGGATGATTTTTTTGAAGAATTTTAGACACCAGTAAGGAGTAAATAGTTAGTGGTAAGGAGCGAGGGGAAAACCCGTCTAGGATTTTCTTCCGCTCCTTACTCCTGACTCCTCACTATTTACTTTCCACGCTTCACGAATGATTTTCCCTCCCGCGTTTCCCTATCTTGCGCCTCACGAAGGGTTTCCCTCCTTTCTCCTGAAGCTTCCCTTCTTTAATTTCTTCCTGTCATTTTCTCTTCTTTGGTCTTTTGGTTTGGTCTCCCCAGTGGGTACTCTTCACTTCGCAGTGGGTACTCTTCACTTTTCACCTTCTCCCACTTGATGCCTTCTCAAGGGGTGGCATTGTTACTTTGATATTGACTGTTCCTGGTTATGTCGGCTACCCTAGGGTCCCGAACAAGTAGATCTGAACCGTTCACATGATGTTTTCCAACACTCACAGGAGGAGGGTTGTTATGAGAAGATGGGCTGCATTCTCAATGATGTTTGTCGTCTCTATGATTGGGCTCGCTTTGGTGGTACCAATGGGGCAAGCCGCAGACGCGGCCAAGGAAATGGCGGCGAAGTACATCCTGGCCACCGCCAAGGCTGCCAGAACGGTGTATGTTAAGGGTATTGTGGAAGACGCGAAAAAAGGTGGGATGGGACTCAATGAGGATTGGGTGAAGGATGACCACAGCATGATGCTTCCGGCTCAATTCGTGAAAGAGCTTGGGAAGGAAATAAAAGAGTTTGAATTGTCTTTGGTTGGGACGGATCCCTTGTATGCCTCTAATGCCGCAAAAAGTGCCAAGGAAAAGGACATGCTCGCGGAATTGGCCAAAGGAAAAGAAAAAGTGTTAATTGCAGATGATGGCGGGACTACCGTAGGCATGTCGGCTGACTATGCCATTGTTGATAGTTGTGCGGATTGCCATAATAAACACCCCAAAACCACCAAAAAAGATTGGAAGAAGGGTGATTTTATGGGAGCCATTGTTGTCAGACTGAAATAATTTCGTTTCAAGATCAATCGTCTTGAGAAAAGGCGGGGAGGGTATCATAACCTTCCTCGCCTTTTTTTATTCCCACCCTGGGTTTCCCTTTTTTTAAAAAATATCTCCGGTCCTTAAATTCGGTCATAGGTGTGCCGATAATATGAGATGGAAGAGGAAAAAGGAAGAAATAAGGCTGAAGGGTAAGGGGTAAAACGAATAGTCTTCCATTTCCCGCCTCACGAAGAAATCTTTTTTTACATTCATTCCGGCTTTTTTCACTTCATTGAGCCCCTGGAACGGAAATCTTACAGCAGAAAATATGGCCGTCGAAAATCTTTTATGGGAGTTGGTTCTGGTCGGAATGACCATGGCCTACGGTCTGTCTCTTTTTGGGGTCCGTGCCGCCAAGCGGCATGATGTGACGGCACACGGAAAATTGATGATGGTTGCCTGCGGTCTGGTAGGTCTTTGGCTGGTGGCGTATGTCACCAAACAATTACTTGTCGGGCGTGATCAGTTTGGCGGAACAGTCGAGCAATATTGGTCTCTGTATATGCCGGTTCTTCTTGTGCATACCGGCCTCGCGATGACCACCATAGGATTGGGAACCACGAATATGGTGGTTGGACTCCGGAAGCTTCGAAATGGGACGGGGGTTGGAGCGATGGTGGGAGGAGTCTCTCGCCATCGTCGCTTAGGGCATATGATGCAATGGACCTTTGGGGGAACCCTTCTGACGGCGTATGTGGTCTATGGGATGTTGTTTTATTGGTTCCCGGAAGGGTGAGGGGTGAAGCGTGAGGCGTGAAGGGGTGAGGAACAAGGCGTGAGGCGGAAGGCGTAAGGTGGGAAGTTCTGTGTTGTCACTTTTTGCTCCTTACTGTTCACTGCTTACTCTTCACTACTAGTTCCCTTACTTCTTACTTTGGAGCAATTGACGATAAAGGACAATATGATTACGGCAACGTTGACTGACAAAGAATTTGAACTGTTTAAGCATCTGATTTATCAGCAAGTCGGTATTACTCTCGATGCCCCTAAAAAAACGCTCTTAGTTTCTCGTTTGGGAAAACGGCTTCGGGATCTTCACCTTTCCTCCTATCAGGCTTATTACGACTGCGTGAGCGGGAAAGGCGGGGAAGAAGAGTTGATGAAATTGTTGGATCTTGTGTCGACGAATAAGACTGATTTTTATCGGGAGCCGGTGCATTTTGATTTTCTCCGCGACCAGGTTCTTCCAGAGGTGCAATCGGCCAAGACCTTGAGGATTTGGTCTTCCGCGTCTTCTTCCGGGGAAGAACCCTATACGATTGCCATGACCCTGTCTGATGCCATTGCCGATATTAATCGATGGGACATCAAAATTCTCGCCTCCGATATTTCTACGCGGGTGTTGGTAAAGGCCTCCTCGGGTATCTATGAGGAAGAGCGGGTGAGTCAACTTCCCAATGATCTGGTGAAACGACATTTTCTCCGTGGGAAAGGCCCGCAAACGGGCAAACTGCAGGTGCGCCCTCAGGTCGCGCGTCTTGTGGCCTTTCGACGGATAAATTTGATGGACCCGACATTTCCTATTCGGAGTCAACTGGATGTGATTTTTTGTCGGAATGTCATGATTTATTTTGATCGTCCCACGCAAGCCAAGCTCATGGAGAAGTTTTTCCGGTATCTCCGGCCGGGGGGTTATTTGTTTATCGGACATTCAGAAAGTTTGCAATGGATCGACCATCAATTTACGTATCTGCGCCCAACCATTTATCAAAAACCAGTTAGCGTGCATAGTAAGGGGTGAGGCGTGAGGGGTGAAGGGGGAAGACGTTAGGCGTGAGGGGTAAACAAGATGCGTTCTGCCGTTTACGCCACTTCTCTTTTTCCACATATTTGCTCACTCCGAACTTTTTACTTTTCACGCCTTACGCCTAACGAGAAACGTTCCTTAGGTGGTTGACTTTGGGGATAGAGGAAAGAATGTCATCTACAGGATTGATGGAATTTGGACATATTCGCCGGATGCAGGATACCCGCTTTCCCTATGAAGTGGCCGTCATTCTCCCTGGTGAATATTTTGTGAGCCGGGAGCCCAAAGTCGTCTATACGGTGTTGGGTTCATGTATCTCGGTGTGTCTGCGAGATCCACTGGCCGGCGTGGGAGGGATGAATCATTTCATGTTAGCGGCTCCTTCCAATACTGAAGGACACGATAATTGGGCGGATTCTGGACGGTACGGCAGCTTTGCCATGGAAATGCTGATGAACGATATTTTCAAGCGAGGCGGGAAAAAGGAGCGGCTCGAAGCGAAGGTCTTTGGCGGGGGGAAGATTTATGACGGCACCATTGATATTGGGGCCAAAAATGCCGCTTGGGCTCTCTCCTTCTTGGAACAGGAGGGTCTGTCGCCTATCAAAGCCGATGTCGGAGATGGCTGTCCTCGGAAGGTGTACTATTTTACCGATTCAGGAAAAGTGCTCATAAAAAAACTCGACCGTGTCGTGGCTAGCGCGATTGCACAGGAGGAGGGGCAGTATCGGAAGAAACTCCAACAGGCTCCTGTGCAGGCAGACGTAACCCTTTTTTAGGGGGAAACTGTAAGACCTTAGGCGTAAGGAGTGAAGGGATCCAGGGCTTTGTTGTATAGCTCTTCGCGGTTCACGCCTTCCGATATACGTTTCACGGTTTTTGATTTTGAATGGAGATGCATATGAATGGGAAAAAAATACGCGTGTTGATTGTTGATGACTCGGCGTTGATTCGGAATGTTATGACGGAGATTTTATCGCAAGATTCTGAGATTGAGGTGGTCGGAACCGCTCCGGACCCGTATGTCGCGAGGGATAAGATGAAAGCCCTTAATCCTGATGTGCTGACTTTGGATGTGGAAATGCCAAAAATGGATGGACTCACCTTTTTGCAGAAAATCATGGCCGCGCGGCCGATGCCTGTGGTGATGGTGAGTTCGTTGACTGAACAAGGAGCGGCGACGACGTTACAGGCCTTGGAATCAGGCGCCGTGGATTTTGTGACGAAGCCCACGGTGGATATTCAGCATGGTCTGTCGGACTTAGCTCATCAAATTGTCAGCAAAGTAAAGATCGCGGCTCAGGCCAGCGTGAAAAAACGAACTCCACCGGCTGACTGTACTGAACGGATTAAAGCGCTGGCTGCCCAATCCGCGATGATTAAGACCACTGACACGATTATTGCCATCGGGGCGTCCACGGGTGGGACCGAAGCGCTTCGGGAATTATTGGAAGTGCTGCCACCGAATACTCCACCGATTATTATGACGCAGCATATGCCGGAGCGATTTACGAAATCGTTTGCGAACCGGCTGAATGAACTGTGTCAGATTCACGTGAAAGAAGCTCAGGAAGGTGATAGCGTCATGCCCGGACAGGCCTTGTTGGCGCCGGGTAATTATCATATGGAACTTCGCCGGAGCGGTGCCCGCTATTATGTCTCTCTCAATCAAGAGCCGCAGGTCAACCGATTTCGTCCTTCTGTGGACGTCATGTTTCGATCGGTCGCCCGGTATGCCGGGGGGAATAGTCTTGGGGTAATTCTGACCGGCATGGGGAATGACGGAGCTGCCGGTATGTTGGAAATGAAACAGGCCGGAGCATTTAACTGTGCCCAGGATGAAGCATCCTGTGTCGTTTTTGGGATGCCCAAAGAGGCCATCAAGGCTGGAGGAGTCGACAAAATTCTTCCGTTAAACGACATTCCTGCGGCTATGCTGGCTCATTTGAAAATGATGGCTCCGCGTTAACGGGAGCCTCATGGGTATGAAGATACTGAGTTATGGACAAGATTGTCTTTTCGACTGTTCTTGACTGATTCTCCTGCCATCGAATCAGGACTGCGTGAGACCTCCGGGAGCCTGATCTCTTGTCTTTGTTCAATTCGTCATGGGGAGGTCGTTGAGGTCTGTCCGTAAGGCTTGTGAGCCCTCATCTCTTTCGTCTTTCATTGGCTTTGGTGAAGTGCCATAGAGGACATGCTGTCTCTGTCCGACCTCTTTCTTGAAGGTCTGGGAGATGTGCCTTCCGGTGTATAGGCTTTGATAGAGGGGAGCCTACCGTGAACGGTGCGTATTCATCCGTTTCCTTATTAGCCTCATTACCAGTAGAAGCATCGTGAATCCAGAAATTGCCTTTGAAGATGTCGCGTATATCCGGAATCTGGTCCGGGTGCGGTCAGCCATGGTTTTAGAGCCGGAGAAAACCTATTTATTGAAATCACGGCTTGAGCCGTTTGCCAAACAGGAAGGCTTTGGATCAATGGCTGATCTGGTTTCTCAACTCCGACAGACTTCCTATGGCCCTTTGCACAAGCGGGTTGTGGAAGCCATGACCATCAATGAAACAAGTTTTTTTCGCGATCTCGTTCCATTTCAAGCTCTAAAAGACCGGCTCCTTCCGGAAGTGATTCAAGCGAATTGGGACATCAAGCGTTTACATATTTGGTGCGGGGCCAGTTCCAGCGGACAGGAACCCTATTCAATTCTCTTGACGATTTTGCACCATTTTCCGGAACTGACGTCCTGGCATATTCGTTTGATCGCCACCGATCTTTCCCAGGAAATGATCAAACGTGGCCAGGAAGGCCGATATGGACCATTCGAGGTGAATCGAGGCCTTTCCCCGCCTATGCTGAATACCTATTTTTCACGGCAAGGGATGGAGTGGCAGATTCGTGATGATGTGCGGAACATGATCGAATTTCGCGAGATGAATTTGGCCGGTTCGTGGCTGGTTCTTCCGACAATGGATCTGGTGTTCATACGGAATGTCATGATGTATTTCGATATGGAGACCAGGAAAGACATTCTTCGGCGTATTCGAGGCATTCTCGCGCCTCATGGGTATTTGATTCTCGGAGCCACGGAAACGACGTTGGCCGTGGATGATCATTTCGAACGTGTGCCGGTGAACGGCACGTCAGTGTACCGAGTAAGGAAGGATTAGTGGAGGGGTTTTTTCTTTGCGTGAGGGGTGAGGCGGAAGGCGTGAGGCGTCAGGAGCGGGAAGAAAAGCACAGACAGGTTTTATCTTGACTCCTCACTTTTTACTTTTCACGCCTTACCCTTCACGTCTCACGAATTAATTTTCTGGAGTTTAATTCTTTGTGAATCCTCACCGATAAGGTGAGTTGGATGATCACAGGATAGTCAAGGAGGTTTCTTGGCATACACCATGGAGGAGTATATGAATGTCACGCAAGAAAAGAGTGAGAAAGCCGTGGTCGTGCATCTGGCGGGACGGTTTGACTTTGGCGCAAGAAAAACCTTTAAAGACAGTTTAGATGAGGCAATAAAAGAGGAGTTGCCGATTGTCTTAGATTTTGGACAGGTGTCGTTTGTGGATAGTTCCGCCTTGGGTCTGTTGGTGATTGCTCATCAAACTCTCAAAAGTAGAAAAATTCCCTTTTGTCTGGTGAACCCGCAAACGTATGTTCGTCAGGTATTGGATTTAGCCAATGTCGCCAAAATGATTCCCATTTATCAGACAATTGCTGAGGTACCTCAAATGGCGGTTGTGTCATCAGGGGTGTAATCGTCGTGTTTCTTTTTTCTGGCCTTGATTATCTCCCTCGGCAATGGAACTCTGATAGGGATTGTGAAACGTAAGGGGTGAGGGGTGAGGGGTAAGGGGCAAGGCGTGAAACGAATGACAACCTTTTTCCGTCATCCCCGCCGGTGGTTAGCTGGGATCCATCCGAACAAGCGAAGATGGATTTTCCATAAAAAAGTCGGGAATGACAGCGTAAGGCGGAAGGCGTAGGCGTGAGGCGGGCAGATCCAGTTTTTCTCCTGATTTTGTTTCCTTCACTCCCTTACTCCTTACGTTTCACGCCTCACGATTCAATAGCCACATGAATAGCCTTTCCTCCGGAGCGCCCTCACCGATGACGACTCGGAAGCGTCTTGCTTGTTCACAGATATGTGCAGGCATGTATTTGGTTCGAATCCTCGATTCCTGGTGGAAGTCGCCGTTCTTTCGTCACCGCCGACTTCTTTCTTCCCACGATGTGCAGCAATTGCTCCAGTCCGGCATTCAGGAAGTCGAAATTGATACTGCCAAGGGGCTCGATGTGTCGCCCGATGCAGAACTCTTTCCGGTTGAGGGCACCCATGAGTGTCATCAGGAGGCAGAGACACCTCCCGATCAGGATGATTCATCCAGCCAAGAGCCCACGTCGTGGGATCCTGATGAAAATGGATTGGAAGGTGAACATCAAGATCGGTTGATACGGTTGCGCGGGGATACAATTGCGGCCTTGGAAGATATGTTCGAAGGCGTCAAAACCGGCCAGGTCATTCCTCATGCCGCCATGCAGGAGACGGCCAAGGCATTCGTTGAGAAAGCGTTAGCTCACCCTACGGTGCTCGCCGAGATCATGCTCATTGAGCACCTTGAGCAGTTCGATCCCACCCTTTACTCGCATGTCGTTGATACCGCCTTGTTGTCGATTCTGGTTGGCCTCCAACTCGAGTGGGAGGTGAAGCAGCTTGAAGAGATCGCTGTCGCCGCGTTGTTACATGATGTCGGCTATATGCGGCTGCCACTCAACCTCGTCCAGACACGATGGGGAAGCATTGGGATTGATTATTCGTTGTTGCAGCAACATGTCGATATGGGCGTGGCGCTGATTAATAAAAAATCGCAATTTTCGCAGGACATCGTTGATATTGTGCAGGAGCATCATGCCTATCTGGATGGCTCAGGGTATTCCACGGTTTTAGGGGGGAAACCGGTTTCCGATTCTGGGACTTTATTGGGGCTCACCGATTATTTTGATGAGTTGCTCGCTGTGGGGAATGCCTCCGGATCATTTCCTGTGGCCTTAGCGATTCGGCGGGTCTACCAAGACGCACAAAAGGGGAAGTTTCCGACACGGTTTGTCGAAGCCATGATTCGTGTGTTGGGGGTGTATCCTGTGGGCACGGTTGTCCAACTGTCCACTGGCGAAGATGCGGTGGTGGTGAAGCAGAATCCTGCGATGAGTGTGAGACCACAGGTCAAAATTATCAGGACATGCACTGGCGAGATCCTCAAGAAGCCCGAGGTGAGAAATTTAGCGACTGATTCAGAATTAAAGTATGAAGTGAGGATTACGAAAGTGCTTGATTCTGCAGATCCTTCTATCAACCTTCGGGAAATTTTCTCCTAGCTCATGTGGTCCAATCCTCTCTTGTTTCAGAGTCTGTGGGATGGGTTGATGGTCGGGGTGTGTCTGGTTGATCGGGAGGGCCAAATCACGCGTATGAATTTGGCCGGCTCCCGCCTGTTAGGGTGGGGAGCCGCTTGTCCCACGAATGTTTCGTGTCATGACCTCTTGGAATGTCTGGTCCCCTGTGAGGAAGACGGCACGGAAATCTGCCCTCTTTCAGGATTACTACTAGAAAAAACGATGCTGTGGGTTCCGCGGACTCGTCTGCGAAGGCGGAAGGGGACGTGGTGTTGGGTGGAATTGAAAGGCCTTGTGGTGGATGACGTGGAGGCTTCTGGATTCCTGTTAATGTTTCGAGATCTCAGTTCAGAAATGAAATTGACCGAAGAAACCCGCCGATTAGCGTCCATTCCCCAGGAAAATCCATTCCCCGTGATTGAAGTGGACGCGGAGGGACGACTTCTCTATGCCAATCCCTCCATGGTTCGCCTGATGGAGGAAGCCCATATCGGGCAGGACGGGTTTTCCACGGCTTTGCCGGATCGGTTTTCAGAGCTGGCCAGGCATTGTTTATCACAAAGACACCTGGAGATGCATTACGAAGTGAGCGTTGGAGATAGACAGTATTCCTGGACGTTTGCTCCCCATGCGGAATTGGGTCTACTTCGAGGCTATGGCATGGATATCACCGAACCAAAGCGAGCCGCCGATGAATTGTCGGCCTTTGCGGATACCCTTGAGGCGAAAAATCAGGAACTGGATCACGCGTTGATTAAGGCCGAATCTGCCACTCGAGCCAAGGCAGCCTTCCTGGCTGTGATGAGCCATGAAATTCGCACCCCCTTAAATGGTGTCATTGGTATGGCGGAGTTATTGCTTAATTCATCTCTGGACCGCGAGCAACAGGAATGTACAAAAATTATTCGGATGTCCGGTGAGAGGTTGCTCACGATCATCAATGATATCCTGGACTTTTCGAAACTTGAGTCCGGTCAGCTGGTATTAGAACATATCGGGTTCAATCTTACGTCATTACTTGAAGAGGTCGTCGACTTGTTTTCGGAGCGTGCCTATGGAAAGGGACTGGATGTGGCGGTCTATGTCGACCCGGATGTGCCTTCCGAGCTGTTTGGCGATCCTCATCGTTTGCGACAAATCCTTTGTAATTATCTTTCAAATGCGCTGAAATTTACGATGGAGGGATCGGTCTTGCTGCGAGGTTCGCTGATTCATCCAGCGAGTCCCGAGGGTGGTGGGTCCATGGATGGGCTTAATGATCTTTCCGGTGATCGGGACGAAGAGACCCGGCTGTGGCTTCGATTGTCGGCCCAAGACACTGGCCTTGGTATGTCAGAGGAGGTTCAGGAAAAAATTTTTCAGGTGTTTACCCAGGCGGATAGTTCCATGAGCCGAAAATTTGGGGGATCCGGTTTGGGATTAGCAATTTGCAAGCAATTAGCGGAGCTGATGCACGGGACCGTCGGGGTGAGGAGTCAACCAAATCAGGGATCGACATTTTGGTGTGACATTCCCTGTCGGGCATCACGGACTGCTTATTCCCGACGCACGGACGCCATATCAGTTTCTGGCAAAGAGGTTTGGGTGATCGGTCCCCAGCAATCGTCAGGGTGGGTGATGGGGCAACTTCTTCAAGAAGTGCGTGTCAAGGTTGTGCAGATCGACAGCCTTCAACAGGCGAACACCTTGTTCGAAGGTGTTCACGAATCGGAATGTCACGTCGCGGGGGTTATTCTGAGTGATCGTCTGGAGAAAGCGGCTGTTCGGGAATGGCTTGAACGAATTCGATCATCTTCGCTGTTTCACGAGGCCAAAGTTTGGGGTCTGAAACCATTTTGGTATCGCAAGGATGATGAAGAAAGAAGTTTGACGTTTGATGGCATGATCACGCTTCCCCTCCACCGTAAGCAATTTTTTCAATGCTTATTGGGCGAAACAGACCATCGAGGGCTGTCAGATTTACCAAGGGCAGCTGAGCGACATCCCGTTGAGATAGTCCAGAGAACTAATGAGGCTCTAGAGCCACCCCTCGTCAATGAACAGGCAGGACCTTCGGTGCTGGTTGTGGAAGATAATCCCGTGAATCAACGGGTCGCAGCGGGCATGTTAGGAACACTCGGATGTCAGGTGACCATCGTGGAGACGGGAACCCAAGCTTTGACATTTTTGAAAGATACGGATGTGGATTGCATTGTGATGGACTGGGAACTTCCCGACGTGGATGGGTTGGCCATCACTCAACGTATTCGGGAATTGGAACATGCTGGAGCATTTGTCCATACATCTGCCTATTGGCATCGCCATCATGGTTTGGCCTCTCCTCCGGTTCCCCATATTCCGATTGTCGGGATGACAGCCCATGTGCTTCCTGAGCATGGGCAACAATGCCTGGAGAATGGCATGGATGATTGTCTTTTTAAGCCGGTTCATTTACGAGACTTTGAACGGGTACTCCAGCAATGGGTGGGGTTTGTTCCGGGTGCCATGGACTCGTCCTCATCCAAGACAGATGACAATGCTGATCGGACGGGGACTCATTCGGTTGCCACCAGAGACTCAGGATCGGGCCACCAGGGGGGAACTCCTTCTAAGTTCCCGGCGGACAGAGAACTCTATGACGTCTCTGCCGCGTTTCACGCCCTGGAGGGGGATGAAGGCTTGCTGTATTCCTTGTTTCACATTTTTAACGCCACAACCCCGGATCTGATCAAAAGCATGCATCAAGCTATTCACATGCAGAATCGTCCAGAGCTCCAAAGACTGGCTCATCAGATGAAAGGTGCGCTGAGTGCGGTCCACGCCATGCATGAAGGGAAGGAAGCTGAACAACTTGAATGCAGGGCTGTCTCGGCAACATTTTCGCATCTGCATTCAACTGTGATCGAATTAGAGCAGATGGTCAAACAGTTGATTTGTGTATTTGAACGCCTAATTTCTTTTCAAGGAGAAAAGGAGGGACGGTCTTCTCAAGCCATTTCTTTCGCTGAGGGACGTACACGGAATGACCATGCCTCGTAAGCCGGGATCAGTTGGTGAGGAGAGCACAATTTTCTACTATCTGGGAAGAAGTCTCAAGTTTCCACATGATCAGTCCGATACCACAAGCATTACTGACCAAACTCTAATGAGGGTGCCACAATGAAAGATTTGCTGACCTTAAGTGAAGTGTCGACGTTTTTGAAAGTCCCAAAATCGACAATCTACAAGCTAGCGAGAGAACGTCGACTCCCAGGGCATAAAGTTGGAAAACACTGGCGTTTCGTTCGCGAAGAAATTGAAGCCTGGGTGCAAAATGCAGGAGGAGAGTCGGTGATGGTTGGTGCTGGGCTTCAACAGGGGGCTCGTGACCGGTTTGGTTTGAATTGACTTCCCGCTGGTGGCCCTTGACTCTCTCACGAGAGGATAGGCCGAGAGCCACATGAATTACCTGCTCATATTCTGAGGGCAAGATGCCCCGGAATGAGCAAGGAACCTTATTGATAGGCATTGAAAGTGTTCAGATCTTTTATTATTCATCACTCTTCCTGTGCTCCCTGAGAACCTTCCCATCCCTTCCCATCATGTCTGTCCGGTTTTAATCGTCCCTGTGTCGCCGGTTGTGGTGGGCTTTCTTGAATGCCGAGGTCACCGGTTTCTTTATAGAGGCTTATGGCCGGAAAAGGCCTTTCGAGAAGGTCTACATTTTTGCGTATGGCACGCAGACTTCCAATACCGTGCCAAAAAAGAACATGGGCCGACAGGTGAAATTTTCCAGTGACGGCTAAAGATCGCAGAAAAGTTAACCGAATTTCGAATATGCCACGTATGATCATCAACAATATGGACGTGTACTGTTAAAAAGATGTTCCTTTGGTGCGAAAAAACGAAATTGCCAGGGATTTCATGCCCCAAGGCGTAAGGAGCGCATCATGATTGATACCGGGATGAAAGTGTTGGTGGTAGACGATATGTCTACCATGCGTCGGATTGTCAAAAACGTGTTACGTCAAATCGGCTTTTCGGACATCATGGAAGCCGAAAACGGGCAGGACGCCTTGACGAAATTAAAGGCCGGCGGCTTTGGGTTGGTGGTGTCGGATTGGAATATGCCTGTGATGCAAGGTATTGAGCTTTTGCGGGCTGTTCGAGCCGATGCCGAATTGAAAACGCTCCCGTTTTTGATGGTTACCGGTGAAGCGCAAAAGGAAAATTTGATCGTGGCAGTCCAAGCTGGGGTCAGCAACTATGTCGTCAAGCCGTTTACCGCAGAAGTATTGCAAGGAAAATTAGAAAAAATATTTGCCAATGTTCAGCCGGCAAAAACGTCATAACGGGGCAGAACATCGTGCGAATATAACGATTTAAAGGAGATTCCTATGCTCGTGGATCGGATGATTGAGACCGAGGTGCCAGGTGACGGAGAGTTGCCCGAAGAAGGCTTGAATGAGAAACGTTCGATTAACGCGGAATTGGAGGAGTTGGCCAAGTATGTGGAAGTGATTACCCAAACAATTCGGGAAATGGAGTCCCCGGTGACCTCCACCTCAGATCAACTTCCTCAAGCCACCTCACATTTACATGATCTCTCCAAGATGACGGAAGAGGGAACGCATAAAGTTCTCAGCCTGACAGAAGAACTGGAACGGAACCGAGAGGTGATTCAACATCAGTTGGAACAATTACGGATTAGTGTGGCAGGGAGAGCGGTCAAGGATCTTGAGGCAATTTTGGCCATGGTGAAGGCAGATGAAGGACGACTGTTAAATATTCATGTCGCATTGTCTTTCCAAGATCTCATCGCCCAACGGGTGGCAAAGCTCGTGACGATTTTGAATGAAATTCAAAATAAATTGTTAAAGCTGGTGGTAGTTTTTGGGATTCAACAACAGAAGGGTGGAGCAGGAAAGTCAGATGAAGGCCGTGGATATGAAATGCTTCGTCAGTTGGAATCCTCAAAAACCACAGCCCTTCAACAAGATCTGGTCGATAGCATTATGTCCGAATATGGGATGTCTTAATTGTCTACGTGCGAGGACCTTGAGTGCGAAATGATCTGAGAGAAAAAAGTCTAGGTACCGAGAACAGGTGATCGATGAATGATGAAATGAAAGAAATCCTTAACGATTTTTTGGCGGAAAGTTCGGAAATGTTGGAAGCGCTTGACCAACATTTCGTCAAACTGGAAACGGAGCCTTCCAATACCGAACTGCTCAACGAGATTTTCCGCTGCATGCATAGTATGAAAGGATCGGCCGGATTCTTGGGGTTCACCCAGTTGGTGGAAGTGGCCCATCAAGGTGAGAGTTTGTTGAATAAGCTGCGCCTGGGAGAGATGTTGGTCTCTCCGTTCATTATCGACATCATTTTGGAAACAGTAGATGCGGTGAAAATGCTCCAGTCCGATATTCGGGAGACCGGAGAAGATTCCCATGTCGAGATCCAGGCTATTGTGAATAAATTGGCGTTAACCATGGATAACGCCGACGATCTGATGCTGTCTGTCCCTTCTCCCCCAAAGCCAGTGGTGGACACGGCTCCCTCCGTTCCTCCTCGGCCTCCGGCAGAGATAACGCCTTCTAATGTGGCTGTGCCTCCTGATATCTCTCCTTTGCTTTCTCTTCATGAGCCCTTGTCACTTAAAGAACCGGTAGAGAGTGAAGGGATGGCTGAACCAGTAGCCGTTTCCGATGGGCCCGTTGGATTATCTGATGTATTAAATAAAATGAAAGAAGCGGCGACTCGAACCGTTCAAGTCGCCAATGCTCCAGCTGCCAAGTCATCCGGTGGAAAGGAAGAAGACCAAACCGTTCGAGTTGAAACTAAACGCTTAGACCATGTCATGAATCTGGTGGGGGAACTGGTTTTGAATCGCAATCGTCTTATTAAGCTGGGGAATGGGCTGGAGGAGCAAGATGAGACGAATCCAGCCCTCAGGGAATTAAACGTTACGTTGGCGCAACTCAATCTGGTGACCTCCGATTTGCAATTAGCCGTCATGAAAACACGAATGGTTCCCATTCGCAAGGTGTTTTCCCGATTTCCCAGATTAGTTCGTGATTTAGCCGGCAAGTTAGGTAAGCAAGTGCGGTTGGAATTAGTGGGAGAAGATACTGAAGTCGACAAGTCCGTGGCTGATGAATTAAGTGATCCCTTGGTTCACCTGGTGAGAAATTCGATGGATCATGGATTGGAAACGCCGGCTAACCGGAAACAGCATGGGAAAGGTCCTGAAGGGTATGTGCGATTATCAGCCCAACAGGAAGGCAACAGTATTGTGATTCGGGTGGAAGATAATGGGCGTGGATTACAAGTTGAGAAAATTGGTGAAAAAGCCGTCGAGAAAGGGCTGGTGACTCAAGCTGACCTGGACGGCATGAGTCCTCGAGACATCATGAACTTAATTTTTCTTCCCGGGTTTAGCACGGCTGAACAAGTGAGTGATGTGTCGGGTCGTGGTGTGGGGATGGATGTGGTTCGCACCAATATTAGTCGAATGAATGGAAGTTTAGAGCTGGACTCTGATCCCGGTCAAGGGAGTCGCGTCACAATCAAGCTTCCGTTAACGGTGGCCATTATTCAAGCGTTGATGGTAGACGTGGAATGTGCCACATTTGCCATCCCGTTGGCTTCGGTGGTTGAGGCGGTCAAAGTCACCAAAGAAGAAATTAAAAGCGTGAATGGGCAGGCGGTGTTGAATTTCCGTGAACGCATTCTTCCTCTCCTGGATCTTGGTGAAACCTTTCATGTACCCAATGCCCCGGCTGGTGATGAATGTTATGTGGTGGTCGTCAAGATTGGTGAGCAACAGTTTGGTGTTGTGGTGAATCGATTGCGGGCACAAGAGGAAGTGGTGATCAAGTCGTTGGGGGAATTTTTGGCTAACATCAAGGGTGTGGCGGGCGCGACCATTACCGGAGATGGCAAGGTGGTATTGATTCTCGATATGGCTGATTTAGTGCGTGAAGTGCAAACCTCTACCTACACCGGAATGCGTTAGGCCGTCGATGGTGCGGACGAGATTTTCTAGGGCCGGCGGTGGCACAAGGGTATAAGCGTTACGAATTGCACATCCCGTGCTGTGTGGAAGACTGAGGAGAGCGTAATGGCAAAATGGATGGCGGAAATTGATCAACGGACCGGGCTGGCCGGGGCCAATAAGATGGAACTATTAATGTTTCATTTGGGAACCGATGAGATCTACGGAATTAATGTGTTTAAAATTCGCGAAGTCATGAAGCTCCCACCCGTGGTCAAAATGCCTGACTCCGATCCTCGAATTTTGGGTTTGGTGAATCTCCGTGGAGAAAATATCGCTTTAGTGGATTTGAAACAGGCGATTGGACTCGGGCCGTTGGATCCTGTTGGTGCTAAGTTGATTATTTCGGAATATAACGATAACAAACAAGGATTTCTGGTAGCCGGCGTTGATCGGATCATTCGTATGTCGTGGGAACGCATTCAAATTCCTCCACCGATGGTCCAGTCCAGCCGGCAAGGGTCGGTTACGGCCATCACAAAATTGGAGGATGGCCGAATGGTGTTGATCCTGGATGTAGAAAAAGTGTTGGCCGAATTGCATCCACGAAGTGACGAAGAAACCCTCGTTGGCATTGAACTGAACAAGGAATTAGCCGGAAAACGTGTCTTGGTTGCCGATGACTCGCATGTGGCCAGAAAACAAATTACCAAAACGTTGGAACGGTTGGGCATGAAATATGAAGAAACGCAGACGGGAAAAGAGGCGCTTACCCGGTTGCGACAGTATGCCGAGTTGGGCGACAAAACGGATCGTACCATTTTTGACTTTGTGGTTGGTGTGATTACCGACATTGAAATGCCCGAAATGGATGGATTTTCCCTGACGAAGGCTATCCGTGAAGATCCCCGATTGCAGGGCCTTCCGATCTTGATGCATTCCTCCTTGTCCGGTCAGTGCAATGTGGATAAAGGAAAGGCTTTGGGTGTGACAGATTATGTGAGCAAATTTCATCCAACGGACCTTCGTGACAAATTGGTTCAACATCTCGGAAAGTCTTAGGGAGTCGTGGTGCGGTCGTAAAGGGAAGATTGATCGTTGGAGGTGATGAGAAGAATGTACTGCCAGATATCGAGAACCATGAAAAGATTAGCAAGAAAATACCAATGATGAAGCCGACGTGGAATGTAGGCATTACAACAAAATTAGTCTGGATTCTCGTGTTTTTTTCGTTGATTCCTCTGAGTGTTCAAGTCTATTCGTTGTTTCAGACTTCAGAGGTTCTGAAAGGTGAGGTTGGCGTTCAATACCAAGACGTGGCAGAAGGGATTGTTGAAAAAATTCGCCTCTATCTCGCTGAGCGTTCTGCGGATGCTCAGATCTTGAGCCGGAGTCCGATCCCTGGTGGTGCGGAGCTATCTGGAAAAGGTGTCAGTCCTTCCCAAGATTTCGTTCAGATGTTGAATGCGTATGTTCAGGCAACCGGAATGTATTCTCTGGTTCAGGTGGTGGATCTGGATGGCTATCTGATTGCCGTCAACGATCAGGATGCTGAAGGCCGGCCTCTTCGAACGGAAGGGCTGTACGGAAAAAATTATCGATCGACTCCGTGGTTTCGGGCCCTTCAACAGGTCGGAGAGAGGGACCGCCCCACAGAGTCTTCTTCAACAAGAAATGTGAGCCAAGAGGTCTTTGTGGAAAGCGTCATGGTAGATCGGGATGTGCAGGCACTCTTTCCCCAAGAGAGCAGTTTGACGATTGGGCTCTCGGTTCCTCTCTATGCTCACGGGCGAGTGGTTGGGTATGGGAGTCATCGCATGAAGTTTTTAAAGATTGAAGCCTTTTTTCAAGAGGCATACCAGGATTTAAAAAAAGCCGGGTTTCCCCATGCGGAACTTATCCTTCAGGATGGCCAAGGTATGACGCTGATGGAATATGCTCCGGCTGTCCATGGAACCGAAGAAGTGACTCACGATTTAGAGAATGTGGTGTTTAAGGCCAATCTGGCTCAGTTGGGACTTGATGCCGCACAATCCGCGGTTCAGGGCCAATCCGGAAACGCCAGGAATTTTCATCCCGGAAAACACGCGAATCAAGTGATTGGATATAGTCCGATGTCAGGGGGAGCCGGATCGTTGGGGATGCATTGGTCTGTGTTGGTGCAAGTTCCGGAGGATGAAGCGTTCAGTCATGTCAGAAGCCTGACGAATAAAACCCTGTTGGAGATGCTGGTGGGTCTTCTCGTGGTGGTCCCCATTGGGATTTTTATGGGAAGAAAAGTTGTGAGCCGATTGAAACCCGTGTGGGAAGTGGCGGCGAAAGCCTCGAAGGGGGATTTAACTCACCGGGTTCCCGTGAAGACTCAAGACGAACTCGGGCAAATGGGTTTGGCCCTGAATAACTTGTTGGATGAATTAAGTCGGATGCTCCTGCAAACCCGGATCGTCGCTCACTCCCTGTCTCAAGCGTCGGTCCAATTATCTTCGGTTGGCCATCGGGTCGTTCAGGCCAGCCAATCACAAGTTCACCAAGCCACTCAGGTGGCTGCGGCGGTTGAAGAAATGTCCGCCACCGCAGATGATATGGCTCGTCACACGCAGGCCCTTTCCTCGACGGCCACAGGGGTCAATGATTCAGCCGTTCGGGGTGGGGATATTGTGGTCTCTTCTATTCATGGGATGGAATCGGTTTCCAATCGGATACAGGAATCCGCCAGCCGTATTCAGAATTTAGGACAACGCTCCAAGGATATCGGGGACATTATTGGAGTAATTGAAGATATTGCGGAACAGACGAATCTTTTGGCGCTCAATGCGGCCATTGAAGCTGCCAGGGCAGGAGACCAGGGACGAGGGTTTGCTGTGGTCGCAGATGAGGTGCGGAAACTGGCCGAGCGAACGGGGAAGGCGACAAAAGAAATTGCGACGGTCATCGAATCCGTACAGGCTGGGACTCACGAAGCGGTTCGTTCGATGGAAGCGGGAACGGAGGAAGCGCATACCGGCATGGCGCTGGCCAGAGAAGCCGGAAGTCGATTGACGGAGATTGTCCAAGGGGTTCAACGGGTGGTAGATATGATTCAACATTTTGCCGAATCCACGAAACAACAGTCTGCGGTCTCCGGGCAAATCTCTTCGAGTATTCAACAGGTCGCGCAACTCAGTCAGGATAATGAAAGCCACATTCAGGGGGTGGCGACGGCAACCAAGCAATTTGCCGCATTGGCGGATGATCTTCAGACATCCCTCAGTCGCTTTACGCTAAAAAGATAATGCCATCCTTTGTTCAATGTGTCCCTCGTGAAGGAAGTGTATGCACCGCTTAAGAATCGGTCCAAAATTCGTATTAGTTCTGGGGACCCTAGCCGTCGGATTGATTGTCTGCGGCCTAGGGGTGATTTACCAACAAGAGTTTGGTCGGTTGCAGATGCTTTTGGAGGAAGAAGGAAAGATTATTCAAGCGCAAATTGAAGTCACGAGAGCCTATATTGCCAAAAATTATGTGGGGAAATTAAAACAATCGTCCATGGGACCCAACCTGCATGTGTCTCGTGATCATGAGCAAGATCCCGATGCCATTCCTTTTCCCGCCACTGCCATACAGGAAATCGGCCAGGAATTGGGGGTGGTGGGAGTGTATCAGGCTCGGCTTGTGAGTGATCAGTCGATGAATCCTGCCAATGCACCGAAAGATACCTTTGAACAAAAGGCTCTTGAGCTAATTAAGAATGGGGCGAAGAGTGTCAGCGAAATTGAGACGATCAACGGGGTTCCCACCTTTCGACGGGCGAGCGCAGATGTGGCTACCGTGGAGGCCTGCGTAAGTTGTCATGTCGGGAAAAACTTGGGAGATGTGCTTGGCGTGTTGTCTCTTTCAATTCCGATAACGCAGGCCAAAGAGGCGATGGTCAGTTCGGTGCTCCATTCAGGGATGTGGATGATCGGGATCATCGTCATTTTCTTGAGTGCGGTGTACTGGTTGGTTCATCGGCTTGTGCTGCAACCTCTTCATGCCTTAATGGTCATCTCTCGTGACATTGCACAGGGCGAAGGTGATCTGACGAAACGAGTGCCAGTTGGAAAGGGCTCTGATGAAATCGTGGAACTCAGTCACGACCTCAATTCGTTTATTGAAAAGATGCAGTTGGCGTTGTCGTTGGTCAATCATGCGACAAACCGTCTTGTGGCTTCCACCGTTCAGCTCTCCACGACGGCGGATGGGGTTGTTCAGGCTGCTGAAGGGCAAGATGCCCGCGTGATTCAGTCAGCTTCCGCGGTGGAGGAAATGACCAGGACTGCGGGGGAAGTGGCGCGAAGTTCCACGGAAGCTGCACGGATTGCTCAGGAAACGGCCAAAACAGCGCGAGGCGGGCAGGAAGAGATGAACCAAACCGTGATGGGCATGCAACAGGTTTCTCACGCGGTGGTGCAGGCCGCCAACATTATTACCGCACTCGGGCGGTCTTCGGACCAAATTGGAGAAATCGTTCGCGTGATTGAAGATATTGCGGATCAGACCAATTTATTGGCACTCAATGCGGCCATTGAGGCTGCTCGGGCCGGTGAACAAGGGCGAGGGTTCGCTGTGGTTGCCGATGAAGTGCGGAAGTTAGCAGAACGGACAACCAAGGCGACTAAAGAAATTGGGGATATGATCCGGCAAATTCAGAAGGATACACGAAGTGCTGTTTCGTCGATGGATCAAGGGACAAGCCAGGTCGGCCAGGGGGTGGCGTTAGCCAATAAAACCGGAGAGGCATTGGCAAACATTCATTCTATGATCAATGCTACGGCGGGGATGATTCAACATATTGCCAATGCTACGGAAGAGCAATCCACGGCAACGCGACAAATTGCCAGCGATTTAGAATCCATGACCCAAACAACCCGTCAGACAACCAGTGGAGTCTTTCAATCGGCCAAAGCATGTCATGATTTACGGGTGTTGGCCGGGGATCTTCAGAAGTTGGTCGGATCATTTAAGGTGTAACTCAAAGATCCCCATGCCCAGTGGGTGGTCAAACAGCCTTATCGGGCCGAAGGGGGATTTTGGTTGATCGAATCGTTGAACCCGGGTGATTGGTCAGTTGAGGTCGAGGGAGGGAATTTCTTCTTGGCGACAACCTGTTCAAGCATGCTGACGGAGTCTTTGAGTAAATCCGCCGCGCAGGCCAAGGTGACATGTAATTGTTTCCAGGCATCATCCCAGCGGCCTTCGAGTTGAAGGTCCTGAAAACGTCGATGTTGTTCTTGCAGAATGGCTTTTTTTGCATCAAGGAGTAATCGATCCGCTTGTGAGCTGGCTAGTCTGTCCATGTAATGAATCCTTTATTTCGATGCATGATAATGAAGTAATAATGGTGTTCACCCTATCAGAGCGGTTGTTGAAGCCTCAAGGCACGGATGATGGGCGTTGGTGGAGAATGTGTAGATTTGGGTGAGATTGTTGGAGATTTTCATCTACCTCCAAGGGAACCTAATGGCTGTTGATGGAGGTCAATAAGAAGCAATAACCCTCAAGTTGGAAAATTGGTGGTGGACGGTTGAAAATTTCTGAACTATCGGGGATTGCACTTACCAAAAAGGAACTTCCCGTATGGAGGAAAGTGATGCCACGGGCGGTGGGGTCAGCCATGCTGCGGGTTGAGTGGATGAGCTAAGTTATTGAGGCGATTGGAGAAACAAAAGGCCTTGGCGATGTTGGTTGAGCATCGGCTCTCACAGGGTCGGAACGGGACGGGAGAGAGACTCTTGACGCGTCTGGAGGGACACCGGTCATGCAGAATACTTTGACGAAGGTATTACCTCATGATGATTTTGAGGAAGACAGTGGAGTCGTTCTTCAAATGGTGAGTTTTCAGTTGGGGGACGAAGTCTTTGCCATTGATATATTGGGGGTTCAAGAAATTATTCGTATGCTCGAAATCACCCAGGTTCCGAATGCCCCTCATTATGTGGAAGGGGTGGTGAATCTGCGTGGAAAAGTCATCCCCATTATCAATCTTCGGGCTCGCTTTGGTCTGTCTGGGACGGAACCCACCAAGGATACTCGAATTGTGGTCGTGGAAGTAGCTCATATGATTTTAGGATTTATCGTGGATTCCGTCGAAGAAGTCTTACGCCTGTCTGAAGAATGTATTGAAACCCCACCCCCCACAGGTCGAGGAGGAGCTGAAGAATGTCATAAAGGGGTAGGACGGGTGAATGGGTGCTTGGTGCTGTTGCTGGACCTTGAACGCTTGTTTCGTAATCGGACCTTTTGATAAGGAAGAGTGGTCCATCATGGATATTTTATCGGTATTGGGCATCCTTGTTTCCCTGGGCGCCATTGTTGGGGGACAACATCTGGAGGGCGGGCATTTAAGCTCCATTCTCCAAGGGACGGCATTTTTGATTGTGATGGGGGGCACGTTAGGCGCGGTGATGCTGCAATTCCCTCTTCCAATTTTCCTGAAAGCTCTTTCCAGTGCGAGCATGGTGTTTGGAAATGTGAGTGTGGATATGAAGGGCATTATTGCCAAGATCGTGGAGTTATCAAATATCAGCCGGAAACAGGGACTCTTGGCCCTGGAAGGGCAAATAAAAACGTTGACGGATCCGTTAATGGCCAAAGGGGTGCAGCTGGTGGTCGATGGGACGGAGCCTCACAAAATTAAAGAAATTCTGGAAGTGGAAGTTGAAATTTTTGAAGAAGAATTTGGCACGACGAGCAAGGTCTATGAAGCGTTTGGCGGATATGCGCCGTGTGTGGGGATTATTGGCGCCGTATTAGGGCTGATTCATGTGATGGAAAACTTGGCCGACCCTTCAGCGTTGGGTGGTGGGATCGCGGTTGCCTTTGTGGCCACGGTCTATGGGGTGGGAGCTGCGAACCTCTTGTTTCTTCCCATGGGTAGTAAAATCAAGTTAAAAGCCAAGACCTTGATCATCGGGAAAATTATGGTGATTGAAGGCCTTGTGTCCGTGGCTCAAGGTGAGAATCCCAGAATGATTGAGGAAAAGTTGAGTGGATTTCTGCCCTCGTCGGAGAAAAAGAAAAAGTAAATTGATGACGGCCGGACTGTTGGTGCGAGGGAGCGTGTGAAGAAAAAACACGAGGAACATGAAAATCACGAACGATGGCTGGTCTCGTATGCAGATTTTATTACCTTGCTGTTTGCCTTTTTTGTGGTGATGTATTCGGTCTCTTCCGTCAATGAAGGGAAGTTCAAGGTTCTCAGTGAATCCCTGGTGAGCTCCTTTAACCACAAGAAGACCGTGGGGGAAATTTCAATCGTGAGTCTTCCCATAAACAAAAATACCCCTATTCAGGTGAAAGTGAAACCTTCTTCAGCGGAAAGTGCTCGGGCCATCTTAAGCGTGGCCAATGCTATTACCGCAGCGAATGTTCCTCAAGGGGTGCAGATCACTACGACGGAACGTGGGTTGAATATTCGGATCAAAGACGACGCGTTGTTTCAAAGTGGAAGTGCCAGGCTGAATCCACAAATAGAAGAATTTATCGATCTCATTGCCAGCCTCGTCAAAGAGTTGCCCAATCTTATTGCCGTTGAAGGGCATACGGACAATCAGCCGATTCGATCGTCTCTCTATCCCTCGAATTGGGATCTTTCTACTGCCAGGGCCAATACCTTGGTCCGTTATTTGATCGACCAGCATCATCTCGCTGATTACCGATTATCCTCAACCGGCTATGCAGGGACTCGTCCTGTTGAGTTAAATGATACACCACAGGGACAAGCCTCTAACCGTCGAGTAGAACTCATTGTGCTGAAGGACACCCGTTCCGACACGGATTCCTCACACCCCTACCTTCCCTAGAATCTATTTCACGATCCGACAACAATTCCGGAGTATCGCGTGACTTGATTTCTGTCTTTCGCTAGGCAGGATCAGGCCTATGCGGAAAGTAATGCCGGTATGGTCTAGTGTGCTTCCCTGGATTACAACGGCTCGCGGTTTTAGACAAGAACGGTTCAATAGGCAACAATTGCCTTTACGGCCCCACTGGTGCCGGGTTTGTGGAGTGAAAGCTCCCCCTCCCTAGAAAATCTTTCCTGCCGGATCTCTACTCCGGTCAGAATCCGTGTCTGTAGCTTATTGGCACATGCGTTGCAGAATTCCTCAGGTATTCATGTCAAGGAGGAAACAATGAACCGAGGTATCTATCCGCCCTTAGCCGGGGCGATTACACTTGAGCACCGCATGGAAGTCCTCTCTCATAATATTGGGAATGTGCACACGACAGGGTTTAAAAAAGACAAGCCAGTCTTTGCCACCATCCTGGGACAAACCTCAGGGCCTTCGGTGGCCGGAATAGATTTGTTTCCCTTGATGGATGCGCTTCCGCCTGATCGATCGCAAGGCACCTTATATCAGACAGGGGAACCGTTAAATGTAGGGTTGGAAGGCGATGGGTTTTTGGTCGCCCAAACGCCAGATGGGTTGCGCTATTACCGTGGCGGGAAATTGTATCGGAATGCGAACGGAAACTTAGTGGCCCATACCGGTGATCCACTCATGGGGAAGAAAGGGCCCATTACCCTTCCACCTGGTGAAGTGGTGATTGGCGCTGATGGGACTCTTTCGGTCAATAATCAGGTCGTGGACAAGTTACGGTTGGATAAGATTGCCGATGGACAAGAAACGGCCAAGGTGGGCAATTTGTTCTGGACCGTTCCAGATCAAATCGTCCCGGATAAGCAGACGACCGTGCATCAAGGCATGTTGGAACAATCCAACGTCAATCCGTCCCTGGATATGGTTGAGTTGATCAAGGTGACCAGAGAATACGAACAAATGCAAAAAGCGATTAAAGCGATGGATGAACTGGCGGCCCAGGCCATTCAAGCCGGTCGGGTTCAAGGATAGAACACGCATGACGAATACCACAAGATCATAATCGCTATATGACCATGTTCTGGCGGCAAGCGTGTAAGGGAAAGAAGGGAGATCGACCACAATGATTCGAGCGATGCATACCGCTTCAACGGGCATGTTCGCCCAACAACTCAATATCGATACGATTGCGAACAATCTCGCCAACGTGAATACGACAGGGTTCAAACGAAGTCGAGCGGAATTTGCGGACCTCCTCTATCAAATCACCCGTCTGCCTGGAGCCAGCGCTTCGAATGTTGGAGTCTTTCCTGTCGGAATCCAGGTTGGGTTAGGTGTGAGGCCGGTGACCGTGGCCAAGGAATATGTGCAAGGAAGCCTCAAGCAAACCACAAATCCGTTGGATTTGGCGATTGAAGGGGTTGGATTTTTCCAAGTCACACGTCCGGATGGGACCACGATGTATACGCGGGCGGGATCCTTTAAACAAGACAGTACGGGCAATGTCGTCTCGGGAGATGGCGATCAGCTGATCCCAAGCATTACCATTCCTTCCGGAGCACTCCAAGTCGATATTGGGCAGGATGGAACGGTGTCGGCGTTATTACCAGGGGTGTCCCAAGCCACGCAGGTCGGGCAAATTCAATTGGTGCGATTTGATAATCCATCTGGCTTGATTGCGCAAGGCAATAATTTATTTTCAGAGAGCTCGTCCTCAGGGCCTGCTCAACAGGGCACGCCGGGCTTTTCCACAGGATTTGGGAATATTCAGCAAGGATTTCTCGAAATATCCAATGTGAATATTGCAGATGAAATGGTCAATATGATCATTGCCCAACGGGCCTATGAACTTAATGCGAAAGCCATCCAGGCATCGGACGATATGATGCAGGTGGTCAACGGACTCAGACGATAGAGGATAGGATCTTGATGATAATCATTCTGTTACTGGGATTGCTCCTGTGCGGGCATATGTGGGGGACAGGCGAAGGAACGGTCTGGGCGGAAGGGCCTGTCTCATCGACCCCTGTCCGTACGGATAGTCAATCGGTAGGTGTAAAAGATTTTGAGCAGGTGATCGTGGCGGAACTGACGCGCCGGTATGGACGTCCGCATCATCAGGTGTCGTTTCGGGTGTTGGTCCCCAAGCAATTGGTAGAGGTTCCCAAGGGAAAACTCCACCTTGAGGTCGGAGAATGGTCAGGAGGCGGAAGGACTGGTCGCCGTGCCTTTCGAGTCGGCGTCTTTGTGAATCAGCAATTTCTGAAAACGGTGAATGTCGTGGGAGAAGTGAAGGCCCAAGTCGAGGTGGCGACTCCGATCCGCTGGTTGAAGCCGAAAGAGGTTGTGACTGTCGAGGATCTGTCCACGATGATGGTGGATGCGCCTTCATTGACACATGATTTCATTCTTGATCTTGACGAAGTTATTGGCAAACAGGTCTTACGTCCATTGCCTCCAAGTCAACCGATTCGAAAAATCATGTTGGACAACCCACCGGTGATTCATAAGGGCGATCGGGTGCTGATTGAGGCCAGGGGTGGAGGTCTGTTGGTTCAAACCGTAGGAGTAGCCAAAGCGGCCGGGAAGGCAGGGGAGACCATTTCCGTCCAAAACCAGGCATCGGGTCGGGACGTGTTAGGGGTCGTCATGTCATCCGGGTTGGTGGAGGTCAAATTTTGAGCAGACCAAGATGGACAACCAGGTTCTTGGTGTGGGGAGGTGCCTTGCTAGTGATCGGGAGTGGTTGGATGGGCTGTGTGAAATCAAAGACGATACCACAGGTCGAAGTCGATCCGGTTATTCTTGAACAATATCAGTCATCCACGTTGGGCTCGTTGTGGGAACCCGGGAACGGGCGGGCGTTTATGTTTGAGGATCGACGCGCCAGTCGGATCGGGGACATCGTCGTCGTGCAAATTGTGGAACAGCATAAGGGTTCCAAAAAAGCCAATACGAAAGCGGATCGAGAAGCTAGCCTCTCAGCGGGCGTCGGCGGGGGCCTCTTTGGGCTGAGCAGTCTGACTCAGAAATTTGCGCAGTACTTTAATGTTGATGGCAGTACCTCAAATACATTTGAAGGCGATGGATCGACGAGTCGGGAAGATACCTTAACCGGCACCATTGCCGCCAAGGTGGTGGAGGTGTTGCCCAATGGCGATCTCCGGATTCAGGGCAAACGGGATGTGACCGTGAATAGTGAGAAGCAAACGATGACGATTAAAGGTATTGTGCGCCGCATCGACTTGGATACCCAGAACACGGTCTTGTCGTCCTCCGTCGCCGATGCACAAATTGCCTATACCGGGCTAGGAGTGGTGGACGATGTCCAGAGACCGGGGTGGGCTACCAGAATTTTTAATTGGATCACGCCTTTTTAGATGTTTGCGGAAATTTTACCTCAATGGTGATGCAGGAGGAGTGTGTAGTGAGCCGTCGATCGTCCCTGATTAACACAGAAAATACTCTCTTGACACCTGTAAGGCTGTGGCTTCGCCGATGGAGTATGGTCGTGCTCTGGCTCAGTGGCTGGCTTCTGGTCAGTGTCGGGTCGATCATCCTGCCGGAAGATAGTCAAGCGGCTCGTATTAAAGATATCGCCTCTGTAGAAGGCGTGCGTGACAACCAGTTGATTGGATATGGATTAGTGGTCGGGTTGGATCGAACGGGTGACTCGGTGGTGGGTGGTCAATTTACCGCCCAAGCGATTATTTCCATGTTGAATACCATGGGGATTAATCTCAAAATTGATCCTATTCAATTGTTGACGCGAAATACCGCATCAGTGATGGTCACGGCCAAACTTCCACCATTTGCCCGTCCGGGTATGCAATTGGATGTGCAGGTGTCTTCCATGGCCAATGCCAAAAGCTTAAAAGGGGGCACGCTGTTGTTGACCCCTCTTAAAGCGGCCAATCAACAGGTCTATGCCGTTGTGCAAGGGTCGATTTCCACATCAGGATTTGAAGCGGGAGATGGCGGGACGTCTGTGGTCAAAAACCAGCAATCCGGGGGGATTATCCCTGGTGGTGCGATTGTTGAGCGAGCCGTGGATTTGGACATGCAAGCGTGGGAAAAATTTTCCTTGACGATGCATCAGGCTGATTTCGTCACGGCATTGCGAGTGTCTGAAGCCATTAATGCGCATCTTGGCGATGGGGTAGCCTTGGCGCTCAGTTCCGGACAAATCGAGGTGGGGATTCCCGAACGGTTCCAGGGGAAAATTGTTCAAATGATTGCCGCAGTTGAGGGACTGAATGTGAATGTGGATGTCCGGGCTAAGGTCGTGGTGAATGAACGAACGGGAACGATTGTCATGGGTGAACATGTTCGGCTGGCCAGTATGGCGATTGCGCATGGAAGCCTGACGATTAAAATTAAGACCCGGTTTGATGTCTCTCAACCAGAAGCGCCAGGACTCATTGGATCAGCCGCAGGGACCACGGTGGTGACCCCCAGCGTGGATGCGGAAGCGGAAGAGGACAAAAAACGAGTCATTCAGGTCGATGGGTCAGTGACTCTTGGAGACTTGGTCAAGGCTCTGAATTCGGTTGGGGTGACTCCTCGTGACTTGGTTGCCGTGCTGACGGCGGCAAAGGCCGCAGGAGCGCTTCAAGCAGACTTAGAATTGATCTAAGTCCGGATCAGAAGACATGACGTGGTCCATGACGGTCTGACGGAAAGGACGTTGTCCATGATTTCTGACATGTTTCCTTTGGATATAACGGGTCTCTCCCATTCTGTATCCACTGGCAAAATAGATCGCGTGGAAGAATCGGCTCGTCGAGGGGAATTGTTACGCGCCAGTCAGGAATTCGAATCTTATTTCCTGTCGTATTTGATGAAGGTGATGCGAGAGACCGTCCCCAAAGGTGAGTTGACGGCGAATCGCATGGGGGATATGTATTATTCCTTTTATGACGAAGAAATTGGCAAACGTGCCGCTCAAGCGGGAGGGATTGGCCTTTCTGCCTATGTGTTGGACACGGTGGCCAGGAATGAAGACCTCACGCGTTCTCCCACCTCAGTTCCCCCTTTTATGAAATCTTAAGAGGTTCTATAAAGTTTAATGGTGTTGCTTCCGATACATATAGAGAAGGAGGCAAGATGCCATGACCATACGGGGCCTTGATCCCAGTGGAGAGCTGGGGAAACTATTTTTTCACGTCCAATCCAAAAATCTTCAGACGCAGGAGGCCAGCCCAGCACGGGCCACCCAACGTCCTTCGTCTGCTGACCCTGTTGATCTTTCCGTCTTGGCACAGGAAATACGCGACTATTCGACTCGAGTGGGGCAGTTTCCTGAACTGAGAGAAGACAAAATCCAGCGGATTCAGCAGGCATTGGAGGCGGGGGCCCAATTGGCGACCTCAAGCCAGGTGGCTGATGCCGTAATCCGAGAGACGATTCTTAACGAGTTGGGCTCGAAATAATCACCTGATGTTCTGAAGAGAAGGGCTGATCAATGAATCACCCGCAATCGGCGACGTGGGAGCGACTGCTGGAGATGTTGGCGGAGGCTCAATCGGCCTTCCAGCAGTATGGTGTCTTGCTGTTTCAAGAAGCGCACAGCCTACGTATCATGGACCAGCCTAATTTACTCGAAGTAAACGGCAAGAAAGAACAAGTTTTGGATACGATGCGCCGATTAGAACAACAGGTGGAGCATGAGCTTCATCAGTTGGCAGGGGCTGTCGTTCAAGAATCAATTTGGAACTGGTTGAAATCCGTTCAAGACCCACGGGCACAATCGGCACAACGCATGTTGCTTGAGCTTCTTCGCCTCGGGCGCCTTATTCAGGAGCAGGGCAGGAAAAATGAAGCGATGATTCGCCCAATCTATCACAGGGTCCGTGAGGCGATTCATGTCATCTATACCGGGTTGGGGACAGGTCCCGTGTATCAGGGATCTGGATCGTTAAATTTCCCTTCGGTTCCAAGCTCGGTCCATCTCCAGGGATAGGAGTCCTATGGCGGGCATCAGTGACATCTTCAATATCGCGCGTTCGGGGATTCAGGCCAATCAACAGGGTCTGGCAACCACATCCCATAACATTACCAACATCAATACTAAAGGGTATTCCCGGCAGGAAGTCGTTCTTGAAACCAAACGGCCCGCCGAAGGGACGATTGGAAGAGGGGTAGAGGTTGGTGCGATTCGTCAGACCATCGATACGTTTCTTGAAGACCAACTGACGGGCGTCAATGAAGACCTTGGGTTCATTGCTGCCAGGAATAATTTTTTGATTCAAGCTGATGGAATTTTTTCGGAAACGGATAACTCCGGAGTATCTCATGGGATCACGGATTTCTTTAACGCCTTACGAGACGTCGTCACCAATCCGGAAAGTCCAATTCAACGCACCGTGCTACTGGCAAAAGCGAGATCCCTCACGGATGCCTTTGTGACACAAGCGCAAGCCTTACATCAAATACGGTCGGATGCCGATGGCGAAATCAGTCGTCATGTTGAGACCGCGAATGGGCTTGCTGTGGGGGTAGCGTCGTTGAATGATGAAATTTTTAAAGCGGAATCTAGTGGACAGCAAGCACTAGATTTACGGGATCAACGAAGGGTTCTCATCAATGATTTGGCGGAATTAGTTGATATTGAGCAAGTGACCCTGAGGGATGGCATCGGAATTAATGTCGGTGGACAACTCTTGATAGCGGGGAATCATGCGAATGCGCTGTCGACTGAACCGGACGCAGATAACCCCCCACTCCATGATGTGACGTTCGTGCGAAGTGATGGGAGCGAGTTTTCCATTTCCGATCAAATCTATGGAGGGAAAATCGGTGGATTACTCGCTTTACGGGATGGCGATATTGTGGAATTTCAGGATCGAGTCGATCGGTTGGCCGCGGTGTTAATCAATGAATTTAATCAGCAACATCAGTCAGGGTTTGCGCTGGATGGAAGCACAAATAATGGATTCTTTTCCCCGTTAGCGCCCCAAGCGCCACTGGCAAGTGCCCGGAATACCGGAAGTGCCATTGGGAGTTCGCTGACGATTGCGGATCCAACCCTCGCCACGTTTCAACCTTATGAAGTGCAATTTACCGGGGCGGCGGCCTATTCCGTGGTCAATACGGCAACGGGAGCGAACGTGACGTCTGGTACCTATACCTCTGGAACATCCATCAGTTTTGATGGGTTAGATGCCGTGATCACCGGTGCGCCAGGGACGGGAGATGTCTTTCATGTGAATGCGCAACAAGGTGCGGCTCAACGATTTGGAGTGGCATTGTCTAATACCGATAAGATCGCGACCGCCTCCACGGCCGCCGCGATTCCAGGGGATAACACCAATGCCTTAGCTTTGGTGAACATTCATACCAATCGACAGAGCGATCTTGGGAATGTGACCCTCAATGATTATCACACCATTACTCTTGGTGATGTCGGAAGTGCTACCAGGGAATCGGATTTGGCGTTAAAGAGTAAGACCATCGAGGCTGATCAATTGACGGCTCTACGAGAAAGTGTCTCGGGGGTGTCATTGGATGAAGAATTAACCAATCTGCTCATTTTTCAGCGATCCTTCGAAGCTTCCGCTCGGATGATTACCGTCGCCGATGAATTATTTCAGACCATCTTGGCGATGGGCCGGTAACGGTCCGAATGACAACAACGAGCTGAGCCCAGGGTGATTGATGGGAGATTAAGGGCAGTGCGAACAAGAAAGACAATCATATGCGTGTGACTGATCGCCAACAAGTTGATGCCCTGGTCACGGCCATTCGAGGGCTTCGAGGAAATATTTTTGATCGCAATGAGCAAATTGCTTCAGGGAAACGTGTAAATCGACCCTCGGACGATCCGGCGGCGGCCGAACGGATCAATCAGTTCCGGAATGTCCTGCGGACGACTGAACGTCGCTTGGCTACCGTCAATGAAGGGGCGGGACGGCTCAATTTATCCGATAGCGTCTTGGAGCCCGCCGGGAACACGCTACAGCGGGCCAAGGAATTGGCTATTCAGATGCGGAATGATACGAATACCGATGTGGAACGCCGGAATGCGGCTCAGGAAGTTCAACAACTCATCTTAGGCTTGGCTAGTATTGCCAATACGCAACTCAACGGACGATTTGTGTTTGCGGGCAGTCAAACGCAAACGGAACCGTATGTGTTGGAATCGGCGACAGGATCAGCCAGCACCATCAATGGGGGAGGCGCGACCATTGCCGTTTCTGTTGGGACCGCGTCGGCCTTACAACCGGATTCGTATCAGATTCAATTTACCTCCCTGACGGAATTTGATGTGCTGAATCTGACCACGAATCAGATCGAATCATCAGGTAATACCTATTCATCCGGGGCGGCATTCTCCTTTGATGGATTGGATGTCACTATTACTGACGGAGGTGGACCGCCTGCCATTGGCGACCAATTTTTCGTACGAGTCGGCTATACCTATCAAGGGGATGATGCTGTGCTCGAGGTGGAAATTGGTGATGGCCGGACCGTGGAAACCAATGTCACAGGGAACCAAGTCTTTTCCGGGCCCAAGGTGGATCTGTTTCAAAACCTTCAGGACTTTCATCAGGCCTTGGTGACCGATGATGTTTCTGGTATTCAAGCCGCTATCGGTCAATTGGATCAGTCCCTCTCCCAAGTGACCAATGCCAGAGCCACGATCGGTGCCCGCGTCAATCGTCTGGATGCGATCAAGGATGGGTTAGACCTGTTGAGTGTGAATACGCAAACGCTCCGCTCCAATTTTGAGGATGCTGATTTTGCTCAAGTGGCGTCTGAATTGGCCACGTTGCAAAACACGTTGGAAGCGTCGATGACCACACTTGCCCGTCAATTTCAGACGAGCCTATTGAATTTTCTTAGGTAGAGCGTAAGGCCATCCTCCTTGAACTGAATCCGTTATCCGTCTTGATCCAATAGGTACGCGATCCTTATGAGAATTCTTGTTGTTGATGATGATCCACTCACGCTGCATATGGTGGTGTATCGATTGCGTCAGTGGGGACATGATGTCATTTCCTGTACTGATGGGGATTCCGCGTGGAAGGTGTTAGAACGTGGAACTGTGCCGAATGTGGCTATTCTGGATTGGATCATGCCGGGGATCAACGGCCCTGAACTCTGTCGAAAAATCCGTGCCAGAAACGATTGTCCCTACCTGTACATTGTTATGTTGACGGGGCGGAATAATCCTGAGGATCTCATTGCCGGATTGGACGCGGGAGCGGATGATTATCTCACAAAGCCTTTCCATTTAGGGGAATTGGATGCACGGTTACGGGCGGGAAAGCGAATTGTCGATTTACAAAATGAATTGATTTCGGCTCGAGAAGCACTTCGGATTCAGGCGATGCAAGATCCCTTGACGCAAATCCTGAATCACGGCGCCATCGTCGATACGTTGCTTCGGGAAATTGATCGTGCTCATCGTGAACACCAACCTCTGAGTCTCATTCTGGCTGATTTGGATGGGTTTAAGAATGTGAACGATTCCTATGGTCACGTTGCAGGTGATCAAGTCCTTGTTGAGGTCGCCAGACGGATGCGTTTTTGCTTGCGTTCGTATGATGCCATCGGCCGGTATGGCGGAGAAGAATTTCTCATGGTGTTGCCCAATAGTGAGGCGGCGCAGGCCGTTCGGCTCGCGGAACGCATTCGAGTGGCCGTTTCCCAGGAACCCTTTCGAGTTCACAATGTTGATTTAACGGTGACGGTTAGTCAGGGGGTCACCACGTGGACCGATCCCTGTCCGATTCCCATTGAACGACTGATACAGTCTGCAGACGGTGTCCTCTATTTAGTCAAAAATAGCGGTCGAAATGGCGTGGAGTTTGCGCGTTTTGATATGCATGCGGACCATACCTTTTCGCACCATACGATATCGCCTACCAAATCAAAACACTAAATATGGCGTCCATCCTCGTAATTAATGATGATCCGGTTCAACTCCATCTCCTCGCGAGTTGGCTCGAGCAGGATTATTTTGAGGTCAGTCGCTTCGTCTGTTCTGAGGATGCCTGGCGGTGGCTCCAAGAAGGTCATGTGCCGGATGCAATTGTGCTTGATCTCCATATGCCGGGGATTAGTGGGTGGCGCTTTTGCGAATTGTTGCATTCCTTCTTTGGCTCAACACAGTCTGTGCCGCCTGTCCTTGCTGTTTCCGCCACCTATACCGGCGTTGATGCGCAAGATATTTTGAGAGAATTAGGGGCTTCGGCATTTCTTGCCCTCCCGGCGGAGCCTCAAGTCTTTCGTCAACAGGTTCGTCAGCTTGTAGAATGTCCTCCTAGTCCTCAGCGTCCACATATCTGGATGGTTTCCGCGCATACGTCGGAAATTCAGCGGATTCATCAAATCTTTGCTGAGCGGGGATGGCACGTGGTGGAATGGCAAAAGGGGAAACAGGTTCAGGTTGGGGCGAATCTTGTGTCGCCCGATATCGTCCTTGTTGACGATCCGCTGCCGGATATGTCAAACGAAGAGTTTGGGATTTGGTGCAAAGGTCAATTTCCTCACGCAATGTGTATTGTCCTTGGGCAGGAATCCACGGCACGAAAACCCATTCCTCAAGCGATTCATGTGGATGCGTATCTGCCAAAAGGGTGCGATCCACTGCATATCATTTCATTATGTGAAAAAGGTCGATGGGAACGTGCGCTCTCTCGGGTGGAACATTTACTGGATATTCGCACTGATGATTTACGGGAATCTGAAGCCCAATTTAAAGAGTTGTTCGAAACGCTTCCTGATGTCTTGGTGATTTACGATCATCGGGGAATGATCACGCACGTCAATGCGCTCGGAGCTCAGCAGTTAGGGTATTCCCCGGATGTCTTGATGGGGAAGGCATTTTCTCTAATCAGATCGGAACCATCCGGTGAAGAATCGGGTCCTCCGATGCCAATACCAGGTCAGAGGGGGGGTAGATGGGAGGAAGCGTTTCTTCGACAAAAGAACGGCAGCAATCTTCCAGTTGAGGTGATGGAGCGAATGGTTCAATTTCAAGGCCAACGTCAAACGTTATTGATTGCGCGCGATTTGACGGCAAGAAAGCACATGGAGCAGGAGAATATAGCCCTTGAACATCAGTTGCGGCAGGTTCAAAAAATGGAAGCCATCGGTCGACTGGCCTCAGGGGTTGCACACGATATGAATAATACTTTAACCGCAATCATGGCCCATGCAAGTTTGTTCAAGTTACAGGATAAGGCTGGCACCCCGTTGTGGATAGCGGGCGATGTCATCGAGAAAGCCGTTCGTCGTGGGAAGGAATTAACTTCCCAGCTCTTGGGATATGCCAGGCAGGGCAAACATCATCATGTGACGGTCGATACCCATGATGTGATTCAGGAAGTGATTAAACTGCTCGGAAGGACGATCCATAAAATGATCACATTTCAAGTGGATCTGTCGGCTACGAGGCCTCATGTGGTGGGGGATCCTAATCAGCTATATCAGATTCTCATGAATTTAGGTGTCAATGCCTGTGATGCGATGGGTGAGCGTGGGGAACTGCTCGTGCAGACTTCGAATGAGACGGTAACCCCGGAATACGCCTCACGGGTCCCAGGACTATCTGCGGGCGATTATGTGGTGATTCGAGTGACCGATACCGGGATAGGGATTCCACCTGATATTCAACCGCACATCTTTGAGCCATTTTTTACGACGAAGGAGCAAGGGCAGGGAACAGGAATGGGATTGGCGATGGTGTATGGCATCGTCAAAAACCATCGCGGGTACATCGGGGTGACCAGTTCTCTTGGGTGTGGGACGACGATGCGTGTCTATCTTCCGGCTGCACCGTGTGCGATTCCCAAGACCAAATCTGTTCAGATGACGGAGCCTTCTCACGGGACGGGACATATTTTGGTCGTCGATGATGAGAAGGATGTGGGGGAGGCCGCTCAGGCCATCTTGGAGTATCTCGGCTATCAGGTGACGGTCGTATTGAATGGGAAGGAGGCGGTGACCGTCTGCCAGGATTTGACGGTTCCGGTGGATGTCGTGCTGTTGGATATGGTGATGACTGAAATGTCGGGGGCGGCATGTTTTGCAGAATTGCGAGCGATTCGACCAGATCTCAAGGTGATCCTGTGTACCGGCTACGACCGAAACCATGCTGTGCAAGATTTACTCAATCAAGGTGTCGTTGGGTTTATTCAAAAACCGTATGATGTAGACGAATTGGCCCATGTCTGTCATGTCGTCTTGAAAAATGAAAATCAGGTCGGGACCTGTTGCACGGGGAGGGCGTCTTAGTCACAAGATTGTTTTTGGATAGGACTCGAGAGCCTGACACATCTTCAGCATGAGGGCGAAACCATTGAACCATTTGGAGATTATACCATCATGAAAATTCAGACCAGTCGGTTCGGCATACTGGATGTGTCGGACGACACCCTCTTAGTCTTCCCTTCGGGACTCGTGGGTTTTCCAGCTTTCCGGCGGTATGTGGTGCTCGACCCGCCAGAGAATGCCGACTATCAATGGTTCCAGTCGGTGGATGAACCAAGCTTAGCTTTTGTGATTATAGATGCACATCTTTTGCAGCCAGATTTCCGCACCAACCTATCCGAAGAAGGACTGGCGGAACTAGAAATGACTCCCACCGATTCAATTTCAATAATGGCCGTCGTCACGATCCCCTCTGATCAGCCGGATCAGGCGACTGCGAATCTTCGTGCACCTCTGGTCGTGAATGGACGAACAAGACAAGGGAAACAACTGATTCTCCATGAATCAATCCCCTTGCGCTATCCATTATTTCAGGATCCTACCCAGTGCCAACCTCACTCTGAGGTGGCGACAGAGGCCGCATCGGTGTAACGAATGCACGCACACCACAGGTCCCACAGGGCAGCCAGGTGTAATGCGTTTATGATGTCAGGACGATTCTTCTCCGCGTGATTTTTACCTCAAAGCCAAGGAAGGCACCATGCTCATACTCACCAGAAAAATTGATGAAGCCATTCGATTAGGAGATGACATTCGCATTGTCCTCGTCCAAATTAAAGGAGGGCAGGTGCGACTCGGGATTGAATGCCCATCGCATGTCCGTGTTCTTCGTGAAGAATTATATGAAGCTGTCCGTCAAGAAAATCTGAATGCCGTATCCTCAGATCCGAAGCATTTGGCTAGCCTCCCCAGACAGAAAAGGCCTCAGTCTAAACCTACCGAACAAACCTAATCAGATCAGACCTTTGTTCTTGGTCATTTGTGGTGAGCCATCACATGGTCAATCCAGACCATTGTGAGCTCCGACTAAACAGATAAACCCTGCCATTTTGGCAGGGAACCGAATAGCTGGGGGTCCAGGGGGGCTGTTTTCTTCTGGCCAAGGGTGGGGTTGAAGCCCCACCCGCGTTGCGCAGTTGTTGCGCTGCGACAAAGGCCATGGATCAATGCGGTTTCACTGGTTTCTCAAGTCCTGCTTTCAATCAGCCTGTCCCTTGCTAGGCAAAAAAATCCCGGTTTGCCAGCAAGGAATTCCTAGTCGGTAACAAATTTTCGAGTGGCCTGGAAATCGGCCTCATTGTGAACCGAATCCCTGCCGTTGTGCCTTGAACTGCATGGCATAAAACTTGAACTTCTTCACATCGTTAACAGGACGTGAAGGTCTTCACGGTCTGTGGTGCACGTTCTGAAACCGTTGATCGAGGCAGAGAGATAATCGCCAAAAATATGGAATATTCTCAACAATTTTGTGAATTGTTTTTTCAGGCGCTTCGTATTCGCCTGGTGGAAGAACGGATCATCGAATTATATCCTAGCGATAGTATTCAAAGTCCGGTGCATTTATCGATTGGACAGGAGGCTGTAGCGGTAGGGGCGTGTCGGGATCTGAGAGAAACTGATCTGGTTTTTTGTACCTACCGTAGCCATGCCTATTATCTGGCTAAAGGGGGAAGTTTGGCGGAAATGTTTGCCGAGCTGTATGGAAAAGTTACCGGGTGTGCTCGAGGAAAAGCCGGTTCCATGCATTTAGCGGCTCCCGAGGTAGGGTTGATGGGTGCCTCGGCGGTGGTGGCCAGTACGATCCCCCATGCAGTGGGAGCGGCTCTGGCGGCGAAACGCCTGGGCAATGATCAGGTGGTGGTTGGGGTGTTTGGAGACGGAGCCACGGAAGAAGGCGTCTATCATGAATCGTTGAATTTCGCGGTTCTTCATCGCTTGCCGGTGGTGTTTCTGTGTGAGAACAACGGATTAGCCGTGCATTCCTCACAAAAGGCCAGACAGGGGTATGACCTTCTTGAACATGCACGATCATATGGCCTTTCGGTGTGCCACATCGCCGAGGGATATGATTTTGTGAAGGTGGCGGACACGATGTCAGACATTATTCAACGTGTTCGGTTAACACGAGAACCCGTATTTGTCGAGATCAGGACCTATCGGTACAAAGAACATGTCGGGCCAGGTGAAGACTTCATGTGTGGTTACCGCCAACAGGAGGAGTGGTTGGCTTGGAAACGACAGGATCCTCTCGAACAGTATGGTGACCTAGCCGAAACGATTCGCCCGGCCATCATGAAAGAAATTGAGGAAGCGGTACATTTTGCCATGAGCAGTCCATTTCCCTCAGTGGAGGAATTACTTCGTGATGTCGTGTAATGCGGCGGTCACATCTCTTCTGAACGGCCAGGCGGCGTCGGGTCTTCGTGCCGAGGCAGGCACGGAGGTTATGAGCTATCGGGACGCGCTGCATTGGACCATGCGTGACGCCTTACAGCGGCATTATTCCGTTCTTATCATGGGACAGGGCGTGGATGATCACAAAGGGATTTTTGGCTCCACCACAGGATTGGCTCAGGAGTTTGGAGCGGATCGAGTGATGGATATGCCGCTTGCCGAAGAAGGCATGACAGGGGTAGCCATTGGAGCCGCGTTAAATGGGCTGTATCCGATCCAGACCCATATTCGCGCCGACTTTTCCCTGTTAGCCATGAATCAGATTATTAATTTAGCCGCCAAATACAAGTATATGTTCGGTGGCCGGTTTGACGTGCCCATGTTGATTCGCATGATCGTGGGGCGAAGTTGGGGGCAAGGCGCGCAACATTCACAAAGTCTCCAATCTCTCTTCGCGCATATCCCCGGGTTGCGGGTCGTGATGCCCTCGAGTTCGCAATCGATTCTCGACACCTATCCGGCGGTGATTGACCGCTACCGGGGCCCCGTCATTTCATTCGAGCACCGGTTGATGTACGACCTGCAATTTTATGTGGCTCCTCTATCCCCGGGGCAGGAGATCGATCCCTTTGGGTCCCGGTTAGTGCGGCCAGGTGAGGAGGTCACCATTGTGGCCACCTCCATCATGGTGTTGGAAGCAATGAGAGCAGCAGAACACTTGGCTCGAGTGGCCGATATTCAATGCGAGGTGATTGATTTGCATTGCGTGTCCAGTCCTGACTGGGATTTGGTCATGCACAGTGTTGAAAAAACGGGCCGGTTGGTCGTGGCGGATACGAGTTGGCGGGAATATGGCGTATGCGCTGAGGTGTGCCGTGTGGTCGCTGAACGAAATCCAGGATGTTTGAAGGCACCGGTGGTGACGTTGGGAATGCAGCCCGCTCCCTGTCCTACGGCCAAGTGCTTGGAAGATCTGTTTTATCCCGATTTGCGCCAATTAGTGGGTGTGTTGGCTACCCTCGTCACCGGGAATGAGATACATGGGTTGCCTTTGCCTGATACCCAATCGATGGCTGATGTGTATAAACGGTTCAAAGGCCCTTTTTAAACAGGATTGTCGGACCACCTCATCAAAGGAATGCGAAGATGAAAGTTCTGATTACCGGAATTTCAGGAATGGTGGGCAGTCACTTAGCGGAGTATATCCTTGCCGATCATCCGGACGTGGACCTTCATGGATTAATTCGATGGCGGACCCCTCTTGATCATCTTGTTGCCATCAAGGATCGCATTGCCTTGCATTATGGCGATCTTCGGGACTTGAATTCTCTCATTGTCGTGATCAAAAAAGTACAACCAGATTGGATCTTTCATTTGGCGGCACAATCCTTTGTCACGACAAGTTTTGACGCGCCGGTCGACACGCTGTCCACCAATGTGATCGGGACGACCAATTTACTCGATGCGCTTCGCATTACTGGAGTCGATGCCAAGGTTCATGTCTGCAGTTCCTCTGAAGTGTACGGACAGGTGTTGGCACATGAAGTTCCCATCACAGAGGCTAATCCCTTTCGTCCGGCCAGCCCTTATGCGGTGTCCAAAGTCGGGGAAGACATGATTGCCTTTCAATACTTTTTGTCTTACGGCATTCGAACCGTGCGGACCAGAATGTTTACCCATACCGGCCCACGGCGAGGGGATGTATTTGCGGAAAGTGCCTATGCCAAGCAAATAGTCGAGGTGGAGTATGGGCTTCGGAAAAATCCGATCCGGGTTGGAAATTTGGACAGTATTCGGACATTCGCAGATGTTCGCGATGCCGTGCGTGCTTACTGGGTGCTGATGGAAAAATGTCCGGCTGGTGAAGTCTACAATATCGGAGGTAACCGTACGATGACACTCAGGGACATGCTTGAAATTCTCAAAGGCATGGCCACCTGTCATATTGATCATGTGGTGGATCCCGCTTTGTTGCGGCCTTCGGATGTCACGTTACAGATTCCCGATACGTCGAAATTCAAAGCGGCCACTGGTTGGGAGCCACGCATCCCCTTTGAAGAAACGTTAAAAAATATTCTGGACTTTTATCGAAGGCGTTACCACAAGAGGAGCAAGGCTGCGTGATTATTACCAAGACTCCCTATCGAATTTCGTTTTTTGGCGGAGGAACGGATTACCCTTCCTGGTATTCGGAACATGGGGGTGCCGTGTTGAGTACTACCATTGACAAGTATTGTTATGTCAGTTGTCGATACCTTCCTCCATTTTTCAATATTAAACATCGGATTGTATGGTCTCATATTGAAACGGTGTCGACTCTCGCTGAAATTCTGCACCCAGCCGTGAGAGAAAGTCTGAAATGGATGGGATTTGATGACACGGTCGGTCTTGAAATTCATCATCAGGGTGATTTGCCGGCTCGATCAGGAATGGGATCCAGTTCCTCGTTTGCCGTGGGTTTAATGAAGTGCTTGTCGGCATTGAAAGGTCAGATGATCGCAAAGCATGATTTGGCCTTACAGGCCATTGAATTGGAGCAACGAATCCTTGGGGAACCGGTCGGCTCACAGGATCAAATGGCTGCGGCCTATGGAGGGTTCAACATCATTCAATTTGCTCCGAGTGGAGACATTCGGGTCCAACCGTTAACTGTGGCACCGGAACGAATCAGAGAACTAGAGTCGAATTTGATGTTGTTTTATACCGGAACAAGCCGGTTAGCTGCACAAATTGGGGCAGATGTGATCGGGCATATGGGGGAACGTCATACGGTCTTACAACGAATGCGGGAAATGGTGGACGAAGCTATTGAGATGTTGAATGGCAAGGGTTCTATGAGTGATTTTGGATTTCTCCTAGATGAGAGTTGGAGTCTCAAACGTCAGTTGAGTGCACTGATCAGCAATGCCAATATTGACAATATTTATCAGCGTGCCCTTGAGGCGGGGGCATTAGGGGGGAAATTGTTAGGAGCGGGGGCATCGGGTTTTATGTTGTTTTTTGTGCCAATTTTGAAGCAAGAATCGGTGAAAGCCGCTCTGTCGGAGTTCTTGTATGTTCCCGTCCAGTTCGAAAAAGATGGATGTAGTGTGATTCACTATGATGTGGATTCTCAAGATATGCTGTGCTCTGAGAGGGACCTCCCTCCTCCTGTCTTTTCGACCTCACATACTCGATATGTACGATCGGATTTTCCTGCTAGGAAAGTTTCTGTATGAAAAAAGAAAGTTCTATGAGCCAACGCAAGGAACCTATTTGTAGTGAAACTGTCTTTGAGACCCCTTGGTTTGCAGTACAAAGAGAGCAGTTTCCCGACTCAACGGAATTACAAGGTGAACCGTATTATTGCATTACCTGCTCGGATGCCGTGTTGGTATTAGCCAGAACTGAAGAGAGACAATGGATTTTGGTGAAGCAGTTCAGACCAGCGATGCGAGAGTACACGCTAGAATTTCCAGCTGGTTCCATTGATTCAAATGAGTCTCCTGAAGAAGCCGCTGCAAGAGAATTGTTAGAGGAAACGGGATATGTGTGTCGTTCACTTCAACCCATGGGCATGGGCCGAATCATGGCCAGCCGTCATCCCGCACGTGGGTATGCATTTTTTGGGCAGGGAGCCTCACGTTCAGAGGATTTTCAAGGATTGGAGCAAACTGAGGTAGTTTTAGTAAGCACATCGGAATTGAAAAAATTAGTGCGCACCGGAGAATTTCAGCAGTTGGCCGGATTGGCATTGTTTGTGATGGCCGAATGGGTTTTGCATCAGCCAATTGTCAGGGAAAACTAATGCGAGCCTTTTGGGTGGCAAGGGGCACGAGTTTTCAAGACCTTTTCGAGGAGATATCATGACCGCGAGTGCAGGTTTCGTTAAGGAGAATTCACATCTTGAATTGGGTATTGAGATGGACCAAAGAGGTGTATCAACGGATACGCTAAATTTTGGACCAGAAGAGATTGCAAAAACATTTGATGTCCCTGTTCATGAACTCCCTCCTTCATGTCTGGAATACCTTGCTCGATGTGACATGAGATTTCGGTATTTACGCGGTCAGGAACGGGAGCAAATAATTTTAAAGGTGTTACGTGTGTTAAACCAGCCCTTGGAAATTTCAGGGCCGGCAAGGAAAGCTCGATGGGAATCTGGATGGTCGGAAAATCTTGAAGGATTTATCAAGTCCGGGTTCGACCTCACAGAGTTATTGCCGAAATATTATAAGCCTGGGGAAATCATGAGGTGGAACGGAGAATATCTTCTTCCCCTTGAAGGTAAATTCGAAGTGTATATTTTCACCATCCTACGTTTGTGGCTTTTTAATACGTATTTTAGAACGGTTTCACATGTGTATGAATTTGGATGTGGAACAGGGCATAACCTTGTGGTCTTGAGAAATCTTTTTCCGGAAAAACAATTGATTGGACTAGACTGGGCTCAATCGTCCCAAGAGACATTGGCCTTGCTCAATCAAAAACTAGGGTTGGGAGTAGAAGGTGGAGTTTTCGATATGTTTACACCAGATGCCTCCTTTCCGATTGTTCCCCATGGTGGAGTATTAACGATGGGAGCGCTAGAACAGTTGGGGTCCTCCTATTTGCCATTTGTTGAATTTCTGCTTCAGAAAAAGCCGGCGATATGTGTCCATGTTGAACCTATTTTTGAATTGTATGATCAAACAAAATTATTTGATTACCTTGGGGCAAGCTATCACCAAAAAAGAGGATACTTTAAAGAATTTCTGACTACATTAAGAACCTTAGAAGCGCAAGGTGTTATCGAAATTCTGAAGATTCGGAAAACCCTGGGTTCAATGTGTAGTGATGGCTATACAATGATTGCCTGGAAGCCTCTATCATGAGTTGTCTCACCAATTTCTGGTCGAACATTGGGAAAATCTGGATCGAATGGAATTTGGAAGAATTTCGAACGCTGTTCCTGAGGGAAGGTTCGCTTTTGGTGGATTTGGTGGAATGTCAGTGGTTCCAGTGCTTTGAGGGTTTACCTGAGAGGTTCAAGTGAATATCCAATTGCTGGAATGGAAAGCCGCCTCACTTCGGCGGGTTGTTTTACAGATGGCTTTGAGGGCGGGAAAGGGACATGTCGCTCCAGCCTTATCTTGGGTGGATATCGCTGTCACCTTATTTTATGAAGGCTATCTGAGGGTTCATCCCAATGACCCGCAATGGGAGGAACGTGACCGATTTATTCTAAGCAAAGGACACGGATGTTTAACCCTGTATGCGGTATTGGCCGATCTTGGCTTTTTTGATCTGGCCGAGTTGGAGACGTTTGTAAAAGATGGGAGTCGGCTAGCTGGCCATCCTGATCCGAATATTCCCGGCGTCGAGGTGCTTTCGGGGTCTCTTGGGCATGGGTTGGGAATAGGGGCCGGGCTTTGTTTAGGCGCAAAATTGGATCGCAGGGACTGGAAGACCTATGTTTTGCTTGGGGATGGAGAGTGTCAGGAGGGTTCCATTTGGGAAGCCGCCGCGTTTGCCAGCCATCACCGATTAACGAATTTAGTGGCCATTGTCGATCGTAACCACTTGGGAGCAACCGATTTCACTGAACAGGTCATGACCCTTGAACCTTTCCGGGAGCGATGGGAGGTATTTGGGTGGGAGGTGCGCACTGTCGATGGACATTCGTTTAAGGAGTTATTAGAGGCTTTCGAGTTGAATGAATTGGACAAACATGATCGGCCTTTGGTGATTCTGGCCAACACCACCAAGGGCAAAGGGTTGGATTTCATGGAGGGAGAAGCTCATTGGCACCATCGATTACCAATAGGGACTCAGGCGGATGAAGCTTTGGAAGTATTACATCGTCGAGAGCAGGAATTGTCACAGGTCATTCAAGGATAAGCGAGTAGATTCATGAAAGATTTTCGAGATTCGGCGTTTGATGCCATACATCAGATTCTCAAAAATGATTCACGGCTCATGGTCCTCACGAATGACATGGGGGCTATTGGATTGGACTCCATTCGAGAGGACTATCCTGCTCATGTCATCAATATGGGAATCGCCGAGCAAAACCTGATGAGCGTGGCTGCAGGTCTGGCGCTGACCGACAAGGTCGTCCTCGTCTACGGGATTGCATCCCATATGACTCTTCGGTGTCTAGAGCAGTATCGTTTGGATGCCTGCGCGATGAATTTGCCGGTCATATTATTAGGGGTGGGTAGTGGGTTGGCCTATGGGGCAGATGGGCCTACTCATCATGCGGTCAATGATATGGGCGCCATGGGGAGTATCCCGGGATTAACCATCCTGAATCCTGCCGATGCCTCTTCAACTTCGGCCCTCGTTGAATGGGCCTATCTCCAAAGCCGTCCAGCCTATATTCGACTGGACAAGGAAGCGCATCAACCGCTTTACGAGCCTGGTTCATTGGATTGTCAGCAAGGGTTTTCTATTCTCAGGAAAGGGGCTGATCTGGTGTTGGTCAGTACCGGCATGATGGTGCACCGGGCAATCCAGGTTGCTGATGTTCTTGAATCAGAAGGCATTCAGGTTTCTGTCCTTGATGTGTTTCGCCTCGCTCCGTTTAATACGGAAGGGATTCTAGAAGCGATACAGCATGTCCCGTTGGTGGTGTCGTTGGAGGAGCAAGCCGGGCCCGGAGGGCTCGGAAGTCGGTTGGCGGAACTGGTGGTTGATCATGCCGTTTCCGTGCGTTGCCATCGAATGATGCTTCCAGAGCAATTCTTTCTGGGGACGGCTACTCGCCATCGGATTCACGACCAATGCGGGCTCAGTCTTGAGAAGATTTGTCAGACGGTCCGTGGCTTGCTTGGAAGTTTGATGGGTTCCAGAACTCTCTCAAGGAACGGGCTAGCCGTAAGCGGGGCAAAGTGAAGGGATGTATGGCATGACGAACATCCTGCCGAGACAATTGGATGACCTAGGATTGACATTGCCTCCCATTGGTCAAGGGACCATGGGCATTGGTGGATACTACGAGAAAGACTGCACACGAGACGCTGAATGGATAGCCGGTTTGCGACGAGGCATTGACCTGGGATTAACGCTGATAGATACCGCCGAAGTCTATGGAGCCGGGCATTCGGAAGAACTCGTTGGCCGAGCTATTAAAGAAGTTCGCGATGAGGTGTTCCTCGTCGGTAAATTTTCAGCAGAACATTCCCGTGTGTCACAAGTGATTGCTGCAGCGGAACGCAGTCTTCGCCGTCTTGGTACGGATCGGATTGATCTGTATCAACCCCATTGGCCCAATCCGTCTGTTCCCTTTGAAGAAACGGCAGAAGCTTTGGAAATTCTCGTTCAATCAGGAAAAGTCCGTTTTGTGGGACTGAGCAATTTCTCATTTCACGAGGTGCAGAAGGCCACAGCCATCTTGAATCCCATGCCTGTTCGTCTCGTGCAACAAGAATATAACCTGATCGACCGTACGATTGAAGAACAACTCTTAACGCATTGCGAGGCGACCCAAACAATCATTCTTGCCTATAGCCCATTTTTACAAGGGAAAATGGTGCCGGGGGATGCACGGAAAACGATCTTGGACGATCTCGCTAAAAAATATGAACGAACGGTAGCTCAGATCATTCTGGCTTGGCTGTTACGAGAAGAGCGTGTCGTAGTGATTCCCAAAGGTAGTACCGGGACACATGTAGAAGAATTCGCCGCCGTCAAGGACTTCTGCTTAGCCCCTGAGGATATTCATCGAATTTCGGGAGCTTACTCTCCGCGGATTTCCTGGATTCCGGTTTCTCAAATATCTGTCCGAGGAGGGGGCTATACCACGTATGAAGAAGCCTTGACGAACCCATTAGGGTTTGATCCGAGCCCCCTAGATCTAGCCCAGTCGATATTGATGGGGAATATGCTCAAGCCTGTCAAAGTCACACAAGAGTTGGCGGAAGATGCGTATACCCTCACGGAAGGAAAAATTCGATTTTGGGCATGGGTGTTGGCTTATGAGAGACGTTCGTTGATTCCGGCTTTTGTGGAAAAATGCCCTGAACGCCAAGGTCAGAATTTTGAGTCCGAAGCCCAGGCTGGTGGATCTATTCAACAGTCTGCAATGAACCACTCAGCTTGGATGCGCAAGAAGGTTGTCTGCGCATGAATCATCCTAATCTGACCTTAGGAACCTATGCCAGCCAAGAAGAAGTTGCCAATCGTGCTTCCTTGGCTCATCTTCTCGAGTCGTCTCCCATTCCTACAGATCAGCTTTTATCCAATTTAGGATTGTTTCTCGAATCAAAAAATTTGGGGCGTTTGCTTTTTTTGGATCACGTGTACCGACAGGTCATTGATGTGCAAGGCATCATCATGGAATTCGGTACTCGATGGGGCCAAAACCTCGGCGTTCTGGCCGCGCTCAGGGGGATATATGAGCCGTTTAATCGTCATAGGAAAATTGTTGGATTCGATACGTTTTCGGGATTTCCATCAGTATCCCAACAAGATGGGGGTAAATGGCAGGATGGGCAGTTGTCGGTCACGGAAGGGTATTCCACTTACTTAGAAAAGGTGCTGCAAGTCCATGAACATGCTAATCCTTTGGCGCATATTAAGAAATTTGAGTTATGCGCAGGGGATGCGACAGCGGAAGTTCCTCGATATCTAATGGCCCACCCCGAAACCATTGTGGCCATGGCCTATTTTGATTTCGATTTGTATGAACCCACGAAAGCATGTTTAGAGGCGATTCGGCCACGCCTCACCAAAGGGAGTGTTGTGGTGTTTGATGAACTCAATGATCCTGACTCACCAGGTGAAACCACCGCACTCATGGAAGTGTTTGGATTGAATGCCGTTCGTCTTAAGCGTTTCCAGTATGCCTCAAGAGTGTCATTTTTTGTAGTGGAGTAATGTCTGTTCACTCAGACATTCGTAAGAAAGGGCCTCTCAGCCGTATGTCTACCATAAATTCTGGAATGCCCATTACCCATGGCACCCTTCCTTGGGTGTATGACTATCGTTCGAATGTCACAACCCAACATGGTGAAGATGGAGTGGTCGAAAAAATTTTCGAGACAATCGGGGTGACCAATCGTTGGTGTGTGGACATCGGTGCGCACGATGGACAATTTTTAAGTAACTCCTGGCGGTGGGTTTCCCAGAATCAGTGGGGTGGGGTGTTAATTGAGGCGAATCAAGAACATTTTGAGAAATTGGCCGCTTTGTATCAACATCGGACTGATGTCCGCTGCATACAGGAAATGGTCTCCGAGGATCGTTCGATCGATATCCTTCTCGAAGATTCGGATGTGCCCTACGATTTTGACTTACTGTCCATTGATATCGATGGTATGGATTACCGACTATGGGCTGCGTTGAAACAATACCGCCCCAGAGTCGTCATCATTGAAGCCAATGCCAGTATGAGTCCGGATGTGTTGTTCATACAAACCGATCCAAGGAAACGAATCGGATCAAGCGCCTTGGCCATGGTGGAGTTAGCGAAAGCTAAAGGGTATGAACTCGTCGCGCATTTGGTTTCCAATTGCATTTTTGTTCGCAAGGAAGATTTTCATTTGTTGGAAATCACGGAGAACGGGTTGGAAAGGCTATTTACGAGTCCATTTGTCCCAAGCGTAGTTTCTGATCTTGATGGGGTCCATTACCTGCTCAAAGAAGGACCGTGGGGGTTTACCGGAATGGTGCAAAGTAGTGCATGGACAAAATCAGAAGACGGGTTTATGCATACGGTTCGTTTACTCCAACATTGGAATAACGATTCCACATTAGAGGTTCATGCGTCATCCCAGAAGGGGTTCTTAGCCGGAATACGGTACCCCAGAAAATTTCAGGATGCGTTAGGCCAGTTTTTCAACAGAATGAAGCAATACTACCAGGCTTCATAATCATCGTGAGCGTTCTGATGAATGAATGCCTACTTACTTTCAGATCTGACTCGGCTCCCATGACTGCATTAGTAGCGGGAGCGGCAGGGTTTGTCGGAACAAATTTTCTTCAACGGGTGGCGGACCAGCCAGGCCTGAGAGTGATTGCGGTCTATCGCGAAAAGGTGCCCGTCGTGCGAGGCAGCAATATTTGCTTGATTCAGGCTGATTTGCGTGACCCGGAACAATGTCGACAACTGATGAGCGACGTTGATCAGGTGTTTATGTTTGCAGGGCGGTTGTCGACGGCTGCTGTCCTGAGAAACCATCCGGTGGGCCCTGTGACAGACAATACGGTGATGAACCTGAATATGTTAGAGGCCGCCTATTGGGCCGGTGTGAAATCCTATGTGTGGCTGAGTAGTGCCACAGGGTATCCGGCTCGCATCACGCCTTTACGCGAAGATGAGTTTTTTGATGCGGACCCTCCCTGTCCGTATGAGGCTGTGGGATGGATGTCCCGGTATGTGGAGAAGATTGGTGAACTCTATGCCAGACGATCAAATGGTCGCCTGACCGTGGTCTCGCTCCGTCCGACTGGGATATATGGGCCATATGACGATTTCGAATTTGAGACCTGCCATGCCTTGCCGGCGTTAATGCGACGAGTACTGGAACAGCATGCGCCCATTGAAGTCTGGGGAAGTGGGGAGGATGAACGGGATTATATCTTTGTGGATGATGTGGTCGATGCCTGTCTGATGGCGGCCGAGTCCGCCGTGGGCTCGGTCGCTCTGAACATCGGAAGTGGAGAAAAATCTTCCTTGAACGAATTATTGGAATTGATGCTTAAGCGGGAATCTTATGGACAAATCAATATTGTTCATCGTGGGGATGTTGGATTGCCTGTCATGAGACGAACGATCGATTGTACAAAAGCGAAAGAGGTGCTGAAGTTTCAGGCAAAAACGTCCATAAAGCAGGGACTTCGCAAGACGATGGAATGGCGTCGAAGTGTCATGATCCCGGAATCTTTTCGACAGGTCGCTCAGGTATAAGTTGTGAAGGTTCCTCATGCATGAAACCGGTTATTGGCTAAAGGTTAGGTACTGAAATGTTTCGAATTGGAGTAGTGGTTCCAAGCTGGCATTACTGGGAAAACCCCTTCAAATTGCAACCGTTGTGGGAGCTGTATTACGCCACGGTTCTCGAGGAAGAGTTTATCGGTGAGGGACATCAGATTGAGCTGATTGATTTACGAGGGTTGACAGGGGAAACCCTCCCTGAGCGGGTTCGGGAGATTCCCGGACATGATGTGTTTATGTATTGGATTATGAAATCTGGGGATAGCGTGGAAATTCACGGAATTGTGGATCTTCTGCGTCGACAATATCCATCTTCCCTCCATGTGGCAGGGGGGACACATGTGGATATGTGCACCGAAGAATGTGTAAAGATCTTCGATGCTGTGGTTGTGGGACCTGGAGAGCATTCACTGACTCAAGTGGTTCGCGATATCCATACGGGAGGCCTGAAAAGAATCTATCGACAAAAATACACCGAAGCTTCTTTTTCTCATACGCCCTATCCTCGTCGAGAATTACTCCCGGAATCCTCCATCGTGAATAACCTGTTGTTTGCTCAATATGGCGGGGTGCTAGGGACTTCTGTCCACTTTTCTCGGGGGTGTGTCTATAAATGTGGTTTTTGTGTGTACAACGTACCCGGGTTTTTTCAGGTAAGAAACCCTGAAATGATGAAGGCGGAAATTTCCTATCTTAAAGACACCTATGGTGTGCAAGGAATTAACTTTCGAGACGAAGTCATCATTCTTCCCAATGAACGCCTTTCGACGACAATGTTTGATGTTCTGGGAGAAAGCGATGTGATTTGGCGTGGACAAACGACAACCATGGCGACAGACCAGCAACTTGTTCAGGCCCGTGAATCTGGATGTCAGGAATTGGCTATTGGTGTAGAAACGGTCGACGACCAGGTCATGCAAATTATCAATAAAGGATGGCAGGCACAAACTCAGATTCGTCATTGTATTGAACAATGTCAGCGAATTGGCATTCGAATCAAGATGTGTTTGATTTTTGGGCTTCCGGGAGAACCCCCGGATATTGTTGAAAAAACCATGGAGTTTATTGAGGAAACCAAACCAGATTATGTCGGACTTTCAGGATTTTGCCCTGTTCCCGGCTCCCCTATCTTTAACAATCCAAGCCAATATGGCATTCGGTACATCGATCAGGATTGGAGTCGTCATGCCCACTTGTTGTATCGGTTTGGCGACCAAGAAGAGGTGGGGTTGCCATTTGAATATGAGCCGGAAAACCGGTGGGGTAAAACCTTTTCGCGAGAGCATATTCAACGCAACATTCAAGAGATGCAACAGTGGTTGAATGAGCGGGCCATGGTGTATTGAGGGTAGACATACGGAAAGAGACGAAGCGCCTGATGAACGCGCCAGAAACGGTATCCATAAGACCTGAGTCTCCGCATCAGTTGCATGCGACGACGGAAGCGGACGCTCAATATTTTCTCGAACAAGTGGCTGAGAGGATCTCTCGATGTCGCGAATTCGCCATTCCGGTATTGGAGTCTGGACAGCAATATATCGAAACTGTGAGTCAACTGCATCAGGACGGGTATGTGATTCTCAGAAATTATTTCCCTAAAGATCTGATCAACAGTCTTGGAGCCCAGGTTGAGAACATGGTACGGACCAGAGTTGGTCTGTGTCCTATCCGAGCCCATGCCCAGGAAACATCAGAAGATTTGACCGAAGGCACCTATCACTATTTTTCAAACCAATTCTATCACGACGAATCCAGTCCTCTTGACAGTCTGGTGTCCTCGGTCGGGGTTGAGGATCCCTTGATTAGTCTGAAAGATACGCCAACGGTGGTATTCGACCCGGGAATCCTTGGTATGGCCACGGCCTTTTATGGGGCCATGCCATTGGTCACTTTTCTGAAAGTCCGCCATGCGTTTGGAAACTCGCTTGCTCCGGCCGATACGCAATTGTTTCATGTGGATGGGGGAAGTTTCCGGATTTTCAAGGCGTTACTTTATTTACATGATGTCCCTGAGGGGGGCGGACCCTTTTGTTATGTCCGGGGAAGTCACCGAAAAAAGTGGAGCGGATGGGAGCAGAAAGCTCGTTATACGGATTCAGAAATTGAGGATGTCTATGGTTCCGAAGCCATCATCCGGTGTTATGCCCAGGCGGGTGATGTCATTATAGCGGATACCACCGGTATTCATCGTGGAGAAAAGCCCGTCAATGTTAACCGAAGTATTCTCATCGCCAATTATTGTATTCATCCCGAATATGGGTTTGAGCATCCTCATATCCTGATAAAAAAGCAGGATAGAGATACTCTTTCTCCATTTGGTCAATTAGCCGCCGAACATCTCGTGGAGGTTGAGAAAGTATGAGTTCTCCGTCTTATGAAATTGAGATTCAAAACAAAACGATGATGTCCGACTCAATCCTTCCATATTTTGAAGGGAAAAGTGTGCTGGTTACTGGAGGAAGCGGGTTAATTGGACGGAAAATTGTGAGCCGGTTGATAGAGGCTGGGGCCTCCGTTCGAAGTGTGTCTCTTGATGAGATCCAGGTTGAAGATAAGGTGGAATATGTGAAGGGGGATCTCTGCGATTTTGGATTTTGCCAACGTATGGTGAAGGACATGGATTGTGTTTTTCATGTGGCGGGAATCAAAGGTTCCATTGAGGTCACGAAATCCAAGCCGGCAAGTTTTTTTGTCCCGTTGTTGATGATGAATACCAATATGTTGGAGGCCTGTCGCCTGAATAAGGTTGAACGGGTGGTCTATACCTCATCTATTGGAGCGTACCCGAGTGCGGAAATTTTCAAGGAACAGGAAGGGGAGGATGAAGGGCCACCAATGGATATGTTCCCTGGATGGGCCAAACGAATGGCTGAATTGCAAGTTCGCGCCTACCAAATACAGTACGGTCTGAAGCACTATGCCGTGGTGCGTCCCTGCAATGTGTATGGACCTGGAGATAATTTCGATCCTGCCAATGCCATGGTGATTCCCACCCTCATGCGACGGATATTTTCCAAAGAGGATCCGGTAGTGATTTGGGGAGATGGCACCGCCATTCGTGATTTTGCCTATAGTGGTGATGTGGCTGATGGAGTGATTCTTGCTTTGTACCATGGCACGGGTGGGCGGTACGTCAATTTAGGCAGTGGTATCGGCTATACCATCAAAGGATTAGTAGAAGCCCTTCAATCGGTTGTGCCGTTCCGGGCTCAATTTGATCACACCAAACCCACCGGATTTCCCCGGCGTGTGATGGATATTTCTTTGGCGAAGCATCTTCTCGGGTACGCACCGCAAGTCAGTCTTCAAGAGGGGTTACAGCACACATGGGATTGGTACCTGGAGCATCATGATGAATATCTTCAACGGCAAAACTATTTCGCCGCCTCCTAATTTACAGGTCTCTTCCTGCCGCTTGGAAGGAGTGAGGCTGGTGACTCCACCGACAATTTTTGAAGATTTTCGGGGGACCTATGTTGAAACTTTTAACGAGGATCTGTATCGGCAAGCTGGAATTGATATGCAATTTGTGCAGGATGACATCTCCGTGTCTGGCAGGAATGTGTTGCGAGGCATTCATGGAGACCAAGAGACCTGGAAGCTGGTGTCATGTTTATGGGGGACGTTTTATTTGGTCGTGGTAAATTGGGATTCCGTGTCTCCACAGTATCAACGGTGGGAATCGTTTACGCTATCAGATCGCAATCGACGGCAAGTCTTGATCCCACCCAAGTTTGGAAACGCCCATCTGGTGCTGTCTGACCAGGCGATCTTTCACTATAAGCAAACCACCAATTATAACCGTGAAGGGCAATTTACCTTACCTTGGAATGATCCAACTTTGGGAATCTGGTGGCCGGTCAAACAGCCGATTGTTTCCCAACGGGATGAAGGAGTCGCTCATGTTTAAGGGTAGCAAAGTGTTAGTCACGGGTGCGGGAGGATTTTTGGGGACCAATATTGCTAAGCGTTTAGTGGAAGAGGGGAGTCACGTGCGTGGGACGTTGCATACACGTCGCCCGCAATTTGAGCATCAGCGCCTGGAATATGTCAGTGCGGATTTGACGAACATGGAAGAGTGTCGCCGGGTCGTAGAGGGCATGGACTATGTCTTCATGTGTGCGGCGAATACCTCAGGCGCAGCGGTCATGGCCACCCAGCCATTAGCACACGTGACGCCGAATGTGGTGATGAACGCCCAGATGTTGGAAGCTTCCTATCAGGCAAAAGTGAAGAAGTTTCTCTTTATCAGTAGTAGTGCGGCCTATCCACCCAGTGGGGGTCGACCGGTCTCCGAGGCGGAAATGTTTGCCGGGGATCCGTATGAAGCCTACTTCAGTGTGGGATGGATGAAACGGTATGGGGAAGTCCTATGCCGTATCTATTCTGAAAAAATAAAGGATCCGATGAGCACGGTGGTCGTGAGGCCATCTAATATCTATGGTCCATATGACAAATTCGATTTTGAGCGGTCCCACGTGACTGCGGCCCTTCTTCGCAAAGTTGTTGAACGGCAGAACCCCCTCGAAGTTTGGGGAACTGGAGAAGATGTCAGAGACTTACTTTATGTCGATGATTTCATCGATGCCGTGATGTTAGCGATGGGAACGTTCGACCGGTTCGACCCGGTGAATATTGGATATGGAAACGGGTGTCGTGTGCGTGATGTGTTAACGATTCTTCTTGAAGTTGATAATTTCCAGAATGCCAATGTGGTCACCAATCCTACCAAACCTTCTATGATTCCCATTCGCCTGGTTGATGTGAGTAAGGCTCAGACAGTCTTAGGATTCAGAGCCACGACCAGTCTTAGTGATGGATTAAAACAGACAATTGAATGGTATCGACAGACTTATGAAGAAGCCAATCACTCCTCGGTACCCGAGACGGTAGTTGGCCAGGTAGCCTAACAGCCAATTTTCTCTTTAAGGGTTTTTATTGATGAAACAAATGTTTCCGGAAAGTCGATTTGCCCACCATTGGCTCAATGGTCTCGTGGGTTTGGAAATTGGACCGTCTACTCACAATCCATTTGGATTGAATACACGAAATGTGGGACTAGGCGGAGAAGGCTATACGGAGGAACAATTGGCATTGACCGGAGCTGTCGCACCGATTGCCGTGTTGGCTGAAGCTGGCGCCATTCCGCTTCCCAGTGAGTCGGAAGAATTTATTCTAGCTTCCCATGTGATAGAGCATTGTCCTGACCTCATTAAGACCTTCCTGGAATGGTATCGAATAGTAAAATGCGATGGGTATCTGTTTATCGTGGTTCCTCACCGTGACGCGGCGCCTTCGGATCGAGGAAAGCCACTGACTGATTGGGCACATGTGGTTCATGATTACATGATACATGCCAATCAAGATTCGGAACCGGAAGCTAAAAACTTCCTTTATTGTCATTATCATGTATTCTCTCCCGACTCCATGAAGGATTTTGTTTCAAGAATTTTTGGCAAACGGATGACTTTGGTTGGCGAACAGGATCCTGATGATAAGGTGGGGAACGGATTTGTACTGGTATATCAAAAACAGATTCCCCTCCATAAAGCCTTTCCCTGGTCATTCCGTGGAGGAGACGATATCGTGAATGTTTCGAGACCGGCTGATTTCTATCAAAAGACGCAAAAGGAAGCTATGGCTCCGCCTCTAAAACGGAGGAATTCTAAACTCGACCAGCCTGATAATCGGCATATCTCTTTGTTAAACAAACCAGAGGGTCCCAACGGAGATGGTGAAGAAATCCTCGTTACTGCCATTGTTCCGACCTATAACTCCGAACGATTTATGCGAGGGGTACTTGAGGATTTGGTTAATCAAACCATTGCTCATCGAATGGAAATTATCGTTGTAGAAACTGGATCGGATACACAAGAAATCGACATCATACGGGACTTTCAAGATCGTTATCCTAATATTGTGTATCTACGGACGTCCCAACGCATGAATGCGACGGCGGCCACCAACCTTGGGGTGCGAATCGCCAGAGGGAAGTTTATTACGCCAGCTCCCACCGATGACCGGTTGCGTCATGATGCCTTGGAAGTCATGGCCCATGAGCTTGAAGAATATCCCGAAGTGGGGACGGTATATGCGGATGTCTTTATGACCCAGTTTGATAATCAGACGTTTTCTGGGTTTATTCGAGGCGGCTATTCCATTCGCTTCGATTTTAATCCTGACATGATGTTGACGGGCTATCATATGGGACCGTTGTCGATGTGGAGAAAATCGGTCCATGAAACTGTTGGATTCTTTGATGAAACCCTTCTCTGCGCTAGCGATTATGAATTTCATTGCCGTGTCGCTCGACAGTATCCAATGCGGCATATTCCCCAATTTCTTGGCTTGTATTTGCAAAATCCCAAAGGGACAGTGAATGCCAATCCGGAGGTGAGCCAGGCAGAATTTCGAGCTATTATTCATGCAAATCGAACGTATTTTCCTGTGCCTATTCAAAAACCCCTGACAATCCTTCAATACGAGAAACCTGTATTCCCTGGGAAGTATGTCAATATTGGCATGGTGACCTTTAATCGGTTGGATTTTACGAAAGCAGCTATTACTGCGCTTCTCCAATATACCTGTTTCCCGCATGTCATCACGGTTGTGGACAATGGAAGTACCGACGGTACACCAGAGTATTTACAAGCGCTTCATCAGCAGGGATTTATTACCCATCTCATTTTGTTGCCAGAGAATGTTGGAATTGCTAAGGCTTCGAATTTGGCCTGGAGCCAGGCGCCTGATGCGGAGTATTACCTCAAGTTGGACAATGACATTGTTATCCAAAAGCCTGGCTGGTTATCCAATATGGTCGATGTCATCGATCGTATCCCTGAATTGGGCGCCATCGCGTATAGCTTTGAACCGGTGAACTATCCCGTCCGTGAGATACGGGGATTGCCCATTCGGCCCAAAGATGGGAATTTAAATGGGGCTTGTACTCTCATTCCCAAAAGAACTCACCAAACCTTGGGATTTTGGTGCGAGGACTATGGGTTATACGGTGAAGAAGATGCAGATTATGGACTGAGAATACAGTTGCAGGGCTTGCAGAATGCCTACATGGAGGATGAGCAGGTAGGCCTACATCTTCCTGCTGGGAGGGCGGCCCATATCGATGCACACACGTTTATGGCGACTGATGGGATTGAAGAAAAGACCCACGCTGAGTACCGGGCATTCAAAGATGAATCCCGTCGAAAAAATGTTCAGGACATCGCCAAAAAAAATTGGCAGGATTATAAAACCGGCGTGAAAACGCTGTATTGTTCGTCTTTCTTCGTGAAAGAATTCCATAAAGACCTGGAACCCTTGGATCGGTCTGTCGTAGCACCACGCCAAAGGTTTCAGGCTGAAGAAATGCCAAGGGAAGTTTCTCTAGAACGCACAAGAGATTTTTCTCGAGAGGATATTCGACAAATTTCGGTCATTGTTTCGGATAATATCTGCGGTCGTATTCGACTCCTTCAACCCTTATTGGCTGGTGAAGGGATCTGGGGAAAAGGCACAGTTGTCGTTGATGCCAAAATTTTATTAGGTGACACCGCCATTCCGCCTATGGGCGTTGGGCAGGTTTGGGTCATTCAGCGTACCTGTATGTTGTCGGAAAAGGTTCTAAAGGAGGCGCAAAGGCAAGGTACTCGAATTGTCTTTGACTGTGACGATTTGCTTTGGAAAATTCCTGTCGATAATCCGAATCACAGGGTGATCACTCCTGAAAGACTTGAAGTGATGTTTCGTCTAATGGCCATGGCAGATTGCGTGACCGTCTCGACAGAACCCATTCAAACCCATTTGCAAAAACGGGGGATCGCGGCAGCGGTGCTTCCGAATTTTTTAGTCCGACAGGAATGGGAGCGTTGGAAACCTCAACGTCGATCCGGCTCCCGTCCTCGAATTGGATGGGCCGGGCAAGCGACGGTGCATAAGGCTGATACGGCTATTTTGGAAACCATCATTGAGGCGCTAAAGGATGAAGTGGAATGGGTGTTTCTGGGAGAGGCTCCACGGAGTGCCCTGAGTCCTGGCGTGTTCAGCGAAACGTTTTCCATGGTGGACCTGGCTGATTATCCGAAGAAATTGGCCAGTCTCAATCTTGATCTTGCGCTGGCTCCATTGGTTCCAAATGAATTTAATGAAGCCAAGAGTGATATCAGAATTTTGCAGTATGGGATATTGGGGTATCCCGTTATCGGAACGGACATTTTCCCTCATCAACAAGCGCCTATTCTTCGCTTGCCTCATGAACCGCAAGCCTGGATCAAGGCGATTCGGGATCGGATTCACGATGCGGACGCGTTGGAAAGGGAGGGAGAACAACTCCGTCAATGGGTCTTGGCTCATCGTCTTCCCGAACATGTGCTTCCCAAGTATGAGCGGGCTTGGCTGGGCCGTGACCCGGTGCAAGATGCTCGTACCACTCATACTCGACAGCAGGATCCGTCTTCCTCTGTGAATTCCCCCAACATTCAGGAGCGTTCGAGTTTTGATTGTTCGATCATTATCCCGGTTTTCAATAAAGTGGAGCTGACCCGGCAGTGCTTGACCCATTTGGCAGAAGTGACGGATGGCTATTCATATGAAGTTATTGTTGTGGACAATGCCTCAACCGATGGCACGAAAGAATTCCTGTCTACGCTGGGTGGCGATATACAGGTTATTTCTAATCCCGGAAACTATGGATTTGCGAAGGCTTGTAACCAGGGGGCTGCTGCGGCTAAAGGGCGGTTCCTTATCTTTTTAAATAACGATACGATTCCGAAATCCGGATGGTTGCGGCCTTTGGTGGATGAGGTCCAGCAACATTCAGATGTTTCCATTGTTGGAAGCAAGCTGCTCTATCCCGATGACACGATTCAACATGCCGGAGTGGTGTTTTCGAAAAATTGTTTAACACCCTATCATGTATTCCGCGGAGCGTCAGGTGACTTACCAGCAGTCAATGTTCGCCAGGAATTCCAGGTGGTTACCGCCGCATGTATGCTCATCCGCCGTGAGGAATTTGGTGAAGTTGGTGGTTTTGACGAGATCTATCGGAATGGGTTTGAGGATGTGGACCTGTGCCTCAAAGTGGGGAAACGGGGCAAGAAAGTCATCTACCAACCGGAAAGTGTGCTCTATCATTTGGAGCATCAAACTCCCGGAAGGAAGGACCCTGAGGCTGAAAGGCACAATGGCAGGGTCCTGATGGACCGATGGGCTTCTACCATTATGGTTGATGAGGATCTGTATACGGTTCCTGCAGGATATGCTAACCGGTATTACTTTCGTGACGGGTGGCTTCGGCAGTCCCTCGAACCCTTTCAGAGTGATGTGGAGCGTACACAGTGGAAGCGAGTCCAGCGAGTACAAGAGATCTTATTAAACCAGCGATTTGATTTGGACAAGATCTCCAATAGCCCGAAGGAGGCTGAATTGCGGGCTCTCTTTTCCGAGTATCGAGAGTGGCCAGGTGATGGCGAAGTTCTCAAATGGGCGGCCAAACTCTGTCAATCGTTGCAGATAATGGATGCGGAACCAGCCTTTTGGAAACGGGTCTTGAGTTTAGGAGAAGATCGAGACGCACGGGAACGTCTGGCTACACTCGCTCTCAGGATGAATGAGCTAGCTGTGGCGACCCAACATGTTCAGGCTCTTCTTCGAAACCATCCCAACGATGCTTCGGGTCATTTGTTGCAGGGGATTTTGTTGATGCAATCCCAGGAATTCGTCGAAGCGGCCAAGTCATTTCGTCTGGCTCTTCAATATGGTTCAGATTCTCGAAAAGCTGGCCTCGGATTGGGAATGGCGTGTATGGGAATGGCAGATCTTCACGAAGCCTGGAGGGTGTTCGATCAGATTGTGAAAGATCATCCTGACGATTCCGACGCGATGAACGGGTTGATCCAGTCTGGCACGGCGCTCGAGCAATGGGAAGACTTAGGGCAACGGTTGGCACGCTATGTCGAGCGAAATCCTGCAGACTGCGATAGGCGTTTTGCCCTGGCCGGAATTGAATTTCGTGCTGGTCGACTCGATTCGGCCAAGCACCAGTTTGACATGTTGAGTCTCTTGAAGCCTGACTTTGAGGGATTGCACGATTTAGGATTTCTCCTGCGGACGGCGTCTGTTGATCGTCATGCGATGGCAACATAAACAGAGGAAATTCTTGCCTAGTCAAGTTAACCTATGTCCCGAGCGCTCTTAATTCAACTGGCTCGGCTGGGTGATTTGGTTCAATCCCTTCCCGTTCTGACTGCCCTCCATTCTGCCAATCCCGAACAAGCACTTGATCTCCTTTGCCCTTCTCCTTTGGTGGCACTTGGGGAACTTTTCCCTTGCGTGGAAAGGGTTTTCCCCTGGAAGGGGGAGCAATGGCATGAATTGGCTACGAAGAGGATGACGGATTGTGAACAGCTACTTGTCCAAGCCAAACAGAATTTGTCCGACTGTGACTTTCCGATGTATTCGCTGGCCTATAATTTGAATAACCATCCTCGAGGGATTCTTGCTGGGCATGTCTTGAGTGATCGAGTTGTTGGTCCTGGCGAGCTGGGACCATTGAATCAGACGCTGCCGGCATGGGCCGGGTATTTACGTCAGGTCGCTCACGATCGAGGGAGCAACCGGGTGCATTTGGCGGATGCTTTTTGCGGGCTGTGTCAGGTTTTCCCACCATCAGACATTCCATTCGTGAAGGCCCCGGTGGTGCCGTTGCCCCTTGAACTGGAACGGCTGGTGTACGGCGAATCTTCTACTGTTATAGGAATTGTTCTTGGTGCGGGAGATGCTGATCGGCGTATTCCCCTTTCTGTGTGGCAAGACCTGGTTGCTGCATGTGCTGAGCTCATCCCTGAGAGTTACCTGCTTTTGATCGGGGGGGCGGGAGAAAGAGAAGCGGCATTGGCCTTAGAAAATCGCCTTCCCGCCACATATCTGAATCGGGTCGTGAATGGGTGTGGCAAGACCTCGTTGCCCGAACTGGTGTCGATTCTTAATCGATGTCAGTGGGTGGTTGGATCCGATACGGGACCATTGCACCTCGGTGCGATGTGCGGTGCACGGGCGATCGGCTGGTATTTCTCCAGAGCCCGTGTTCATGAAACGGGTCCTTATGGCATTGGTCATTATGTGTGGCAACATCAGGGAGGCCAACCTCGTGAGAGTCTGGATGGTCATGAAGCCAAAACTGCAGGGTCATCATCTGCCTATTGGCCTGTCATGGAAACGGTCCATTTGATGCGAGAAGAACAGGTGGATTCAACAACAAACGAGTGGGATCTCTGGACCAGCCATCGAGATGAGTGGGGGGCGTTTTATACCAGGGATGACGAACCTGAGGAAACCGTTCTTCGGCGAAAAGATACGTGGAAAAGGTTGTCCCAGTTAGGGAATCAAGATTTTAAGGTGGAAGTATCCAGGTAGGCGGAAATGCTCCCGTTATTAAGATTAGGGGCTGCATTCGCAGGGAAATGATCAAGGGACAAATACGATGGATGTGTTGAAACAGAATGTCGGTATTCTTCGCCACCAGGATCAGGTGCTCGCCGCGCAGATCCTGCAGGTACCAGGAGGAACCCTGTCGCTCCAAACAGCTAAGTCTGGAATGCCAACAGCCCTCGTCAACTCCCGGTATCTTCATAGTGCATATGATCCTGTTCGGGAAGCAGAGTGCTGGGCTGAAGAACGCATGAAAGACTGTCAAGCAGGGGAAACCCTTGTTGTGCTTGGTGTGGGGCTGCTTTACCACGTGCAAGCCTTACGTCGGGTGTTGTCCCATGACCATGTCATCATGGTCGTGGTGCCGGATCTATCTGAGTTGGCGGATTGTGTATCCGTTCGATCATTGGAAGGGTGGGGCGAACAGGTGGTGTGGGTGGCAGGGTCCATGACTGATATGGTTGCCCGGGTGACACAGAATGCTAAGCGGGTGCGAATCCTGAGTTACGAACCTGCTGCCGAGGTTCATCATGCGGCCTATGAACACTTTCGTCTACAGCTTCAAGATCGCCTGTCACAACAATTGAGCGGGGCGCTTCATATCATGGTGGTCGGTCCCATTTATGGCGGTTCACTGCCCGTTGCCCGCTATGTGGTGAATGCATTGGAAGCCCTTGGGCATCGTGTGAGTTGGGTTGATCATAGTCCGCATTATGCGGGATATCAGAATTTAGACACGATCCGTGATCAGCGGTTGCGGCTCACGGTTCAACAACGGATGAGTGAAACGCTTTCGGTGATTAGCCTGGCTCATGTGGCAGAAGATCCACCGGATCTTGTTTTAGCTTTATCTCAGGCGCCTTTGACGATGGCGGTTTTGGAGCAAATGCGTCGAAAGAAGGTCTTAACGGCCATGTGGTTTGTGGAGAATTTTCGTCATCTAACCTATTGGCAGCAGATGGTGACAGGGTATGACTTTTGGTTCGTGATGCAACAAGCTGCATGCTTGGACGCTTTTAGGAAAGCCGGAGCTTCACAGGTCTCGTATCTCCCGTTAGCCGCTGAACCGGCCATTCATCAGCCCATGACCTTAACGCCCCGAGAACTCCATGAATTTGGTGCGGACGTGTCTTTTTTAGGGGCAGGCTATAGGAACCGGAGACACATTCTCCCTTCATTAGTCGGTCATGGTTGGACATTTAAATTATGGGGGAATGAATGGGACACCCCGGGGGCATTGGAGGCGGTTCTTCAGAGAGGGGGCGCGCGCATTGATACTCCGACCAGTGTGAAAATTTTCAATGCCACCTCGGTCAATATTAATTTGCATTCCTATACGGGAGAGGGATTCGATCCGGAGGGAGATGGGGTGAATCCGCGGACATTTGAGTTGGCAAGTTGTGGAGCCTTTCAAGTGGTTGATGCTCGCACCCTGCTTCCGGCTCTCTTTGATGAATCGATGATGGCCGTGATAACCAGTCCGGAACATCTCCTCTCAACCGTTCAAACCTATTTGCATGAACCAGCGAGGCGGATGGCCATGGCTGAATCGTCCCGAAAGCGGGTGTTAGAGGCGCATACATACGTGCATCGGATGAAGACTCTCCTGGGTGCGGTGGGCATGGCGAGTCCGGATCGGCTAGGAGCTATTCTTCAGGGTGAGCGTCACGCTGTGTCATTGTTGGCTCGAAGTGAAAAATCTCCAGAATTGATTCCCATACTAAAACAATTTCCTCAAACCGATCGTGTGGAGTTGGTGGATGTAGCGAAAAATATTCGAAAGAAAGGACCTGAAGGCAAGTTGAATCGTGAAGAATTACTGATTCTGATGATGGATGAATACCGACAGGAAAAACGTGATTTCCTTTAAGCCTTTGATGGCAAAATTTTCCACTTACGACAACCCTTGATGAATAAACAAGTCCTTATCATCAATATAACCCGAATGGGAGATTTGATTCAGATGGTTCCCCTGCTTTCACGGTTAGAGGAAGAATGCCCTGGTGTGGCCATTGATCTCATCGTCGATAAAGAATTTGGCCATGTCGCCAGTCTTATTCCTGGGATTCGACAGGTGTTGGTGTTTGACTTTCAGCTGTTGATGGATGAGAGCCGGGTGCGAGCGCGGGATGTGGTGGCTCTTTACCAGGATCTTGTTCGTTGGGTTCAACCGCTACTCCAGGTTGGGTACGATCGTGTGGTGAATCTCACATTTAATCGTCGCAGCGCATTTCTGGTTAAATATTTCGGGTGTGCAGATGAGCGAGGAATGACCACGGCTCAGGATGGAAGTTTTATCGTAAAAAATTCTTGGATGAAATATTTCGTGGATTTCCACGTGTATCGACAATTGAATCGCTTTAATATTGTTGATCTGTTTTCGCTTGGTGGAAGTGGGCCTGGAGCCTTTCATCCCATTCGCTTGCAAGTGCCGCCTGAGCTACAAGAATGGGCGCGGACCTATTTAAGGCAAGCAGGCAACCCCGATGCATGGATTGGCATCCAGGTCGGTGCGAGTGATCCCATGAAGGCCTGGCGTCCGGAATATTTTGGCCAAGCAATGGCACACCTCAGTCAACAACGGCAAGTGGGATTTGTGCTGATTGGCACGAAGAAAGAAGAAGCCGATGTTCAGGAAGCCATCAGGTGTTATCGTCAGGCGGGGGGCCAGGGAATTCTTTGCGAAGCAGTTGGCCAAACCACCGTTCCGCAACTGATCGCATTGCTTGAACACTGTCAGTTGATGGTAACCAATGACACTGGACCCATGCACATGGCGGTAGGCGTGAATACTCCGGTATTGAATGTGTCGGTGGGTCATGTAGATTTTTGGGAAACAGGACCATTTGGGCCAGGAAACTGGGTGATTCAGCCGGATATTCTTTGTGGGCCCTGTGGATTCGATAAAATCTGTCCGCATCATGCCTGTAAAGACCATATTGTTCCTCATGAGGTGGCTGAACTCTGTTTACATCTTTTGGGTGTTCGTCCCTTTCCATCACTGTCATCCAAAATTCGGGTGTATGAGGGCAGTGTCAATGAGGATGAGTTAGGAACATTCATATTACGAGCGGGGACTGAAGAATCACGGGTCGCCTGGTATGCCGAGTTTTGGCGTCAATATTGGTATGAAACTTTTACCGGTGAATCAAGCCGGGTTCCATATTCCAAAGCATCTCCACCTGATTCTCATGATTGGGAGGAACTCTGGCGTTTCTTGGCTCCCCAACTTAATCAGTTGTGTAGGGAAGCGGACATGGTCTTGGATCTGTGTCGGCAAATGCCTATTCCCGTTGACCTGTTGAAGGAGGGACAACGCCAATTGTCAGTCGACACACTCGCCATACAACAGGTGGCCAGATCCTCATTAGCCTTTGGGCCCTTAGCGATGGCCTTTTTCCGAGAGACGTTTAGTTTGGAGGCTGCGACCCTTGCCGGCATGGCTGAGGAAAATGCTCGGGCGTACCATACGTTCCGAACACGGGTGGGTGAAAATGTGACAAGGTTGGCCGAGAGGGTTACCCATGATCCAAGGAGGAATCGATATGCGTGTGAAACTGGATGAAGACATCTGGGAAGTGAGTGATAGTGTTCAGTTAGGACAGGTTCTAGCTGATTTGAGTGATCGGGCACAGGCGAAAGGGTGTTTGGTGACAGAATTGTTGGTTGGCAATCGAAAAATGACCGATCGGGAGTTGGTGTCTCCCACCCTGGCCAAAATGGCCAGCTCTTTTGGTTCCATAGCGGCCGTGAGTAAACGATTGGAAAACATTGTGGAATATTCTCAAGAAACTGGAGACAATTTCGGACAACAGGTCCGTCTTCAAGGCCAGAGTTTTGTCAATAAATTTCGTCAAGGGCATGGAAGTTTTCGGCAGTTAGACCAATGGTTTGGACAAATGGCGGATTACCTTGAGTGGCTGCAGGTTCATGAGTCTGTTGGCCTCAAGAAGCCTGAAGTTCTTGAAGATTTGGCCTGTTGGGTCAATGAACTCATGAAGGCTCGAGAAGTTGAAGATGTTGTTCGAATTGCAGACATGTTGGAATATGAAATTCTCCCTCGTCTGACTCCAAGCATTGCGCCCACACGGTGAACGCAGGTGTCTTTCCGACTCAAAGCGGCTGGTCAGGCAGGTAAACAGGGGTTCATTGAGGAAAATTTATGGGTGACGGGAAACCGCCTCTCAAGTTTTTTTCTTGATGGTCGATACATACGACTGAAGTTGAAAATTGGTTCACTTCAGAAACCCCAAGGAGGCCTATCGGCTCACCTGATTTACTTTCACCCCCAAAGGACGGATCCTTTGAGGCCCAGCCATCAAGGAGGAATGTATGGCACTTATTGTTAACAACAACATCGCGTCAATCAACGCCCAACGAAATTTGGGCGTGAACAGTGCTCAATTGGAAGGGTCAGTCGCCCGTCTGTCTTCGGGTTTGCGGATTACCCGAGCGGCGGACGATGCGGCAGGATTAGGAATTTCGGAAACTTTACGGGCGCAAATTCGTAGTATTAATCAAGCGGTGAGAAATTCCAATGACGGCATTAGTTTGCTGGCGATTGCAGACGGTGGTGCCGAAGGTATCGGTAATTTGTTGGGCCGGCTTCGGGAACTTGCCGAGCAGTCAGCCAGTGGAATTCTTGGCTCAAATGAGCGGTCCTTCCTGGATCAGGAATTTGTCGCCCTCCGTTCGGAAATCGATCGAATTTCCTCGGTGACCGAGTTTAACGGAGTGAAACTGTTGAGTGGAGCGGATAATAACTCCTTGAGCATCCAAATCGGTTTCCGAAGTTCAGCGAATGATACGCTGTCTATCGCCCTCAATGATTTGACTACTGAGGCAATAGGTCTGACCTCAGTCAATGTGTCGACTTCTGGTAATGCCTTAAGCGCTCTTTCCAATATTGATAGTGCTATTAGTGCAGTCGCGACAGCTCGAGCAAATATTGGGTCCTTGCAAAACCGGATTGATGCTGCAGTGGGAAATCTGCAGGTGGCCGGTGAGAATATCACCGCTGCTGAATCACGGATTCGTGATGCTGACATCGCCTTCGAAACAGCAAAGTTCGTCCGGAATCAAATTTTGGTTCAGGCGGGCACCTCAATTTTGGCTCAAGCCAATACGATACCGCAGCAGGCCCTGGCCTTACTGCAGTAATCAGTCACAAGGAGAAACCGGGCCTAAGGCCCGGTTTCTCCTTTGAGGAAAGAGGGGGAAACCCACTATGATTTCAACGCTTTCTGACAGCGCCTCTTTCATAACTGTCTCAGTTGGAAATGAGATTCGCGTGCGGGATGGACAAAAGCCATTACTGGGGGATGCTCAGCGCCCATCCGAAAAAAAAGCACCAGTTTTTCCCACTGACTCTACTGAAGGTTACACGGTCAACACACCATTGACAGCTGAGCAGGTACAAGCGACCGTGACTCGGCTCCAAGAAACATTGAAGCATGTTGATCCCCGGATTGAAATATCTCTGGAAAAGGATATTAATCAGGTGGTTTTTCGGGTCGTGGATCAAGAGTCGGGGGATCTTATCCGACAAATACCTTCAGAGAACATGATAGAACTTGAACGATTTATTAGAGAACAGATCGGACTGTTTGTGGAAGAGGACATCTGAATCACAGTTCAATCGATTGGTTCTATTCATAGGGCGCAAGTCCAGACACACCAGAGACCGGGTTGGGCGCATGTCGATTTGGTGCTTCTTCACGGGATATCAATAAATAAAGGTGTAGCACATGGCTATTAGTTTTGGTGGCCTAGGTAATGGGGTCGACTTTGGCCCAATTGTTGACGCTCTAGTCCAAGCGAAACGGGTACCGATTGATGGGCTGACCACGCGTAAACTGGAAGCACAAAAAAAACAAACCGAATTGGGCTTGCTGGGGGGGAAACTGTTGAGTTTTCAAGGTTTGGCCAGCAGCCTTCGCACTCGGGTGAGTTTTAATAAGAACCAAGTCAATGTCGCTTCTGCCAGTGCGCAGACTCCCTTGTCTGCGAGTGTGTCTTCGGCGGCCGCCCCTGGCACCTATCAGGTGACGGTAAATCAGCTTGCCTCCGCCCATCAAATTATATCTAAGGCCTCCACGGCGGTTTCGTCCATTGATACTGATATTGTCAGTGGAGCATCGGGGACCTTTCAATTTCAGGTGGGAAGTGGTTCGACTCAAACGGTAAATTTAAACGCGGACAGCACATTGGAAGATTTGCGTGCAGCGATTAACGATCTGGGTGTAGGAGTGAGTGGTTCAATTTTAAATACGGGCAGCGAGGGATCTCCCCAATTTCGTCTTGTCTTATCCGCGAATGAGACAGGACTGGACCATACCATCACGATTGTTGGTGATGATACAACATTGAATACCGTCACGACAGGAGTGGATACGTTTCAGGCTGCTCAGGATTCTGAAGTGGTCTTGGGAACAACGGATGCCGGAGCTGGTACCACGGCGATTACCATCAACCGATCCACGAATACTCTGTCGGATGTGATTGCCGGCCTGACTCTTAATCTCCAAGCCATAGATGCCACTAATCCTGTCACAATCTCGGTGACCCAGGATAACGCAGCGGTCAAAGAAGCCATTTCCGACTTTGTGGCAGGCTATAACGAGATTGTCTCCTTTGTGAATGAACGAACTTTCTATAATACAGAAACAAAGGAACGAGGAATTTTCGTTGGAGAGAGTTTGGCTCGGAATGTTCTTGATAGAGTCAGGGAGTCAGTCTTTTCCCAAATCAGTGGCCTGACGACCTACACAGGAGTTTCCCGAATTGGATTCGAGACGCAAGCAACAGACGGGACAATTAAGCTAAACGAAGCAACGTTAGATTCGGCCTTAAGCTCCAACTTTTCGGCGGTGCGAGATTTGTTTGTTAAGAATGTCACCACAGGGACAAATGGAATTGCTGAAGTCGTGGTCAATGCCATTGACGGGTTAGATGACATTGCTACAGGCTCTCTGACCATTCGGCAAAAGGCGTTGACCAAACAAGTAAATGATTTTACCAATCAAATATCTTTTAAAGAAGAGGCTTTGGCCCGTTTTGAAGAACAACAACGTTTGAAATTTGCCAATTTAGATGGATTATTGGCCAGATTGCAAGGGCAGTTGAACCAGTTGCAAAATGCCTTTCCATCGATTAATCGCTAAAGAGAGGATGCTTGTATGATGGTTGGTGCTCAGTCGTATGCAAACACGCAAATCCAAACTGCGTCTTCTGTTCAAGTGATTGTTTTGTTATATGATGGGGCTATTTCTTCTATGAAATTAGCGCAAGAGGGTATGTCCACATTGAATTATCAGGATAAGGCTCGATTTCTCGATCGTGCCCTTCGAGTGATTGGGGAATTATCGGCCTCCCTCAATATGGAGGAAGGCGGGGGGATCGCACAAGATTTACGCCGTATGTATGAATACATTCAATTTGAGTTGACTCAAGCCAATCTGAAAAACGAACCCCGTCGCTTAGAAGGCCCAATCCGGTGTCTGTCTCTTATTCGAGAAGCCTGGCTGGATTTGGCTGTTCAAGGTACCAAGCCTCAGGCGGTCGGGTTATAACCACCGTTGCCCTATGTCTGATGCTAAATGTTCTTTAGAACAACTTACCCAAGATGCCATAGAGGCAGCCCGACATGGTCAATGGGATCAGGTCATTGCTCTCTATGATCAGCGCATGTCGCAGGAACCACCACAATCTCTTTCTTTGAAAGCCATCCAATCCCTTGTGGAATCTGATCAGTGGCTGATCACCCGAGTTCAAGAAGCCCAAGCGGCGATCAAGCAACATCTGGTTGATATTCAGGATCAACGACGCAAAATGGCGGTTCTTAAACAACAGTGGGGAGAAAGCTCGACGACTCCGGTTCGACATCTTCTGACGATCTGAATCCTGGGGTGTATGCTTGAGGAGATTTCTCTTTCCTTTGTGCCATGCGGGTTTATCCAAAGGCCATAGGCTCAGGAAAAGTACCTGATATGCTGACAACTCCCCGTCACAAATTTGACGAACAGAGTCAATGTTCTTCTGATATCGGTTAGAGGTTTTACCCATGCTTCCCCATACCGTACATTTCTGTGGAAAAATATCCGAAAAGGAAGATCGGTCGTCAAGGTATGACAATTGCGAGATTCATCCATCGAGGATGTGATCTCCTTTTTTAGAGGATGGCGTGGCTGGTTGTTTACGCCCACGTTTGAAGGAACGACATGATGACTCGTCAATCAGTATCATCCCCAAACGCTTCTTTGTCTGGCTTGCCAGAGGATTCTGTACAAAATGGGAAACTATTGCATTCTCTCTCCAATAAATTGTTACCCATTGTGGTATTTTCCGAGTTAGCGTTACGTCGGTGCGAAGATGACCAGCTGAAGCGACAATTGGAAAAAATTCACGGGGCTGCCGAACAAGCCAGGGATATTCTTGTGGAAATTCGCAGTCTTCACGCCGCGAGGAACTCCTAGCATGAGAACACTTTCCTGGGGAATTTTCAATGTTGCTATTATCTGGACCATGTGTGATGGGATGGCTCACGTTGTAAAGGTATCATATGGATATCGTGGCTTCTGAGGAACGCCGTCAAGATTGCCGTGTGGATGTGCCCGTATGTCTGTGGGTTGAAATACCTCTTGCCTTCTCTTATGAAGCGATTGATCTTGATGGGGCCGAGTTCAGCCAGTGGCAATGGGATGAGTTGGCGGTCTCGCCGGATTTAGTGAAGGCCATGGTGGATGAAAAGGATCTGACCATCCGTGATCCTTTGCTCCTACAGATGGTTACGCGTATTGACTGGATGTTGACATCGATCCTCCGGACATTGGGAAAAGACAAAAATCTCAAGGGGGCTATTCCAGAATTTACGAAAGTGAGCTTAAGCGGATCCGGAATCAAGTTTTTTGCTGAAGACCCATACCCCCTAGATTCTTTTCTCGTCTTACGCCTCATTTTGCGCCCATTTATCCCGATCCAGGCCGTCGGAAAAATTGTCAGAGTTGATGCCAAACGAAAAGGCAAAGAGCGGGGATTTGAGATTGCGGTGGAGTTTACCCAAATTTCTTCTGATGATCGCGAAGCGATTATTCGACACACACTTCGGTCTCAAGCCACGATGCAACGCCTTCGCCTCAAGCAACCTGTCGATTCCGTTCTTGAGTAGGGGCCCGGGAATTTCCTGGTGTCTGGTGTCCTGTCTTGTGATCGTGGCAGGATGTCAGGGACCTCCTGACGTTGGCCTTCCTCCCCATTCGTTATCTTCATCGTCTATTTCCTCTCCACACCCGCATGTTCTTGATCGACCCTATAGTGTTGCTATCCTGCCCTTTGAGAATATGAACCGGCATCCCCAACTTAATTGGTTACGTCGGGGACTACAGGAAATGCTGGTCAGTGATTTAGCGCAATGGCCACAACTTGAGGTGGTATCTCGAGATGCGCTGGGCTCGGTCTTACGGGAACAATGGTTGCAACAGCGAGGGTATTCCTCGAGTGACAATCCTGTCGGTCTTGGACGGTTAAAAGGGGTACGGTATCTCATCCAAGGGAGAATCTATGCACAGCAGGAGACGCTTGCCGTAGATCTGCAGATTGTCGACGTGGAGACGGGGGTGGTCGTGGGGGCAGTCAACGCCAAGGGTGCAGGGTCGGATATCCCCGGTTTGGAACAAGACCTTGTGACTCAGGTCATTGGTGTGTTTGACCCTTCTCTCAATGTGGATACCCAGTCAATGTCAGATCAGAGGGCGGAAAACTCGCAGCCGTCCTCCAGTCAGCATCTTGAGATTGACCAGGAAAGGCGATACGTGCCGTCCTCTGGATCAGTTCATTCTCATTCGGTGCATCAAATCGATGCCCTCCTATCATTGGAGAAGCTTACTCATCAGCGAAGGGAGGCGTATCGGTTAGCAGAAACGATTTGGCATGAGGGTTGGGTATCTGAAATAGGGCAGCCCCTGTACCAGGTTTGGCACTTTCCGAATGATCCCACGAGTTCTGTGCCGGTCATGGCTATTCCTATTTCACTGTTTTTCTCTCCTCACCGGCTTGCCGATATTTTCAAACAAGCGCAGAAGACAGGAACCGATTCTGGGGGATATGTAGATTCCGATGGATTTCGGACGACCCTAGATGCGGGTTCTGGAGCACAGTCATTATTTACTGAGCATTTCCGGAAGCCACGGCGTGTATTTATCCGTGCGCGTAATGAGCAAGGAGATGTACTTGCTGTTTTTTCCCATTGGACATGGCGGACGGAACGTAGAATTTTCATGCGAGATCCTCAAGGGGTATCCGTGCCCATGTGGCCGAACCCGTTCATCACCGGTTTCGTGCAATTTCCGGTTGATTGGGTCGAGCGGGAAGGGCACCATGTGACATTTGATGCCGTGGTGGTCCCTGTGCCAGATGAGCAAGTCCTTGTCATGCTCGAGCCCATCGGAGAGTCCAAAGAAGAGGGAAACGAGATTTCCCGACAAGTTGATCGGGAAGATGTTCTTCTTCAGGATTTAGGAAATCTGATCAAATTGAATTGGACCCCTTCGATAACTGAAGGGCTTCCAGTACGTGGGTATCTGCCAGGCAATAAACGGACGGCGGTGGGTGTCGTCCATGTGCAGGATGGAAAAATTCAGCAAATCCAGTTTCAGCATTGGCCTGAGGATCCACTTTTTTTGCAAAGCTTGCAAGATCTTCAATTAAAGGTATTGGGGTTCTGTGTGGAATGTCAGGATTCCGGTCAGGCTGTCCTCCCTCCCTCAGGGTTCCTCAAAACCTTTCGTGTGCAACTCACGCTGGTGAAAGACATTTATGCCCTCCACCTGGGCAGTCGCTCTCACTAAACTGGCAGTCGGTATTATCGTTCCAAGGGATTCACATGTGGAGGGACTTTTCCGGGTTGTTGGCACTTAGGATGGTTGTATTAAGGTTGGCCAGTGACGTCGCAGGGTTTCCTCGGCTGCTTTGGCGAGAATCTCGTCGATGGAATGATCCTGGCTGAACACTCGCAAGGTGATCATGCGAGCGGGAAGATACTGGAGATATTTCTGAAGGCTATCCTTTTCGACCGTGCCTTTGGCCGGGTTCCAGACAAATATTTGAAAGTTCCCCATGTTGAGCAAATTGATGGGGCGAGGATCTTTATGGGCAAAGTCCACTCGAATATCTTGGCGACGATATTTGGGAGGTAACAGTCCACGCATCCGGCTTAGAAATACCTGAGGTTGAAAGGATGATGATGCCGGCTGAATGATGGGGAGCAGGGTGCTGAATGCCGTTTTCCACTTTACGTGTCTTCCAATAATTTGGTTCCATTCCTTTCCCAGTTGGCGTTTGTGCATGGAGCGCGCGTGCTTCCAGGAACGAACTGTTTCGATGACATGCCAATCCGTTAAGTGCAGGTATTGGCCTAAGGATTGGAGAGGGTTTTTTTTGCACAGGATCTCCATTGTGGGTTGAAAAATTTCTTGGAGATGAATGTCGATCGCCCGTGTGGTGCGATGGTAGTAGACATTGGCATAGAGATAGAGTCGCGCGTGTAAAAACATTTGCAACGCCGGAAGTCCTGATTGGTGGATCGTGAGTCCATGTGAGGAAAAGAAGGTGTAATGAAGGAGTCGTTCAATATCCACCGGGCCAATGGCGACCCCGCACATATAGGAATCCCTGAGGACGTAATCGCAATTGTCTGGGGTATAGATTCCGCCAAGAAGGGGTTGTAAGGCGACGACCCATGGTGGCAAGCCCTTCGTCGATTTGTGAGGATCCTTGAGAATGAGGAAGGCGATGTGATCCGGATCCAGATATTCTCCTGGAGCAAAAGACCCCGAAGGGCTCCGGCGGATCTTTTTGATGATTGGAGCCAAATGGTCACGAATAATGTGTTGGCCGAGCACTTCATGCGTCAGATTAAATTGCTGCAGGAAATGATGGTCAAAAAAATGGCAGAATGGTCCATGTCCAATATCATGTAGCAAGGCCGTTATGCGAATAAATTCTTCCAGAAAATGACACGATGGTACGTCGGGGACGGTTTGGCAAAGCGAAGGATAGAGTCGAGCCATAAACCGACCGGCCAGGTGCATGGTTCCAAGGGAATGCTGGAAGCGGGTATGCTCGGCGCCCGGATAGACCCAATGTGCACTCTGAAGTTGAAGAATATACCGAAGGCGTTGAACCCAGGGAGAATCAATTAAATCCTTTTCGGTTTGTTCGGTAGAATGTGGTTGTGGATAGGGAACGGTGAGGGAAATATAGCCGTGGATAGGGTCGGCAAGAAGCGAGACGCCGTCAAACGGTGATGCGAGTGGTTCTGCTGAGGGCATGGTCTAAGAGGCTCTCCCTGATTCCACTCCGTAACCTGTGGGGGAGTACTGGGTTTCATCAAGCAACATGGCGTGAGAAGTTCTCCTGTCTCGGCTTTGTTTCTGCACCGTATGTCCCATTCCGTTAGGAGTGTTTGAGTCCCCGGTATCGAGTGATGGCCCAGCGCATGATGGGATAGGCGATCAACGATCCGATAATCGCCAGGGTACAGGCCCCCACGACAAAGGGAATGAGATAGGGGGAAAGAATGTCAAACATCGTGTCCATCGTCAAATGATCCCATTCAATCTCGATTGATAGGGATTCACCTCCTAACAGCAATCCGGTATAGAGACTGGCGGCTAAAATTGGCGCGAGGGTCCAGGGATTATTGATGAATGACCCAACAAAGAGAGCCAAATAATTCAGCCGAAATGCCCAGGCGCAGAACACCACGCTGGCCGTGTGGAACAAATAATGTGGCGCGAACGCGATAAACACGCCAATGGCAAAGGCCAAGGCGGTGCGGTGAGGAGTCTCTTTAAGGTGTAAGACGTGAGCCAGTTGTTGTCGGACGGACTCAAGAGTCAGCATGGCCAGGACGCTCGTTTTCTGTTAATCCTAAAAATGCACATAACTTTGAGGCACGAGTTTTTGAGTCCGGCCGTCTTGATGAGTTATTTGAAGTCCGGAACGACGGGAAGTAATGACCCCAATGGCGGTCACAGAAACTTGTAGTTGTTTGACGGCTAATTCCAGGCGGTGTTGTTTTTTGGGAGACACCGTAAACACTAACTCATACTCTTCGCCTCCGTGCAGAGCCCAGGGTAGAGGATCCACATTCACCTGTGAAGTATACGTGAGGAGATGAGGGGACATAGGTAGGCTGGCTTCCAGAATGAGGGCACCGACTCGGCTTTGCTGGCACAGATGTGCGATGTCTCCTGAAAGACCATCAGACAGGTCCAAGGCGGCGGAAGCCAAACGGCGAGAAGACAGCAATCGTCCTAGTGCAATACGAGGGGTGGGCCGGAGATGGCGATTCACCAAAAACTTCATGGGTTGCCGCAAGGTCGATACCTTTCCGCATGAGGGTTGATGTGTCAGGCACGCCAACCCTGCAGCTGAGTTACCCAATGAGCCACTGACGTAGATGATATCTCCTTCTTCAGCCCCACCCCGCGTTAACGCATGACCGGGTTCAACCTCTCCCAGAATGGTGATTGCCAGAAACAGAGAGGAACGTGATGCCGAAGTATCCCCACCCACCAGTTGAACTCCATGCGCTTTGCAAGGAACGGAAAGCCCACGATACATGTCCTTCCAGTCTCCAAATTTCATATGAGAGGGAAGGGCCACGGCCACAAGGATGTACGTCGGAGTGGCTCCCATTGCGGCAATATCGCTGAGATTGGCCACGGCTGCCTTGTAGCCAATGTCATAAAATGATGAGGTATGTTTTGAGAAATGGATGTCTTCAACGAGGAGGTCCGTGGAAATCACGAGATGGGCCGATGCCGGGTTAGCCAGAATCGCGGCATCGTCCCCCATGCCAATGAGAGGACGAGGGCCTAGTGTAGAAAATCCACCAGCGAGCGCCTGGATGAGTTGGAATTCCCCTATTTCTGACACGAGCGCCTGGCGGCGTGATGGGGACATGATAAAAAGTCAGCGTGTCTTGCTGATGGTTTGTCGCAAGGGGATACGGGTGCCCGCCGCCGCAATTTTTTTTCGACGGTCAGGAGAGCTATGTCCATGAGTCATTGACGAGTTCAGTTTGTGTCGATTCTTGAGACGAAGCGCGACTTTGAGAACTTCCGACATATTCTCGACATAAATAAACTGAAGCCCTCTCAGTAAATGTTTGGGAATATCATCGAGGTCTTTTTGATTTCTTTTTGGTAAAAGAATGGTTGTGATGTGGGCCCGTTTGGCAGCTAATACTTTTTCCTTTAATCCGCCAATGGCGAGTATTCTGCCGCGAAGTGTGACTTCCCCTGTCATCGCGATGTCTCGTTTGACAGGCTGGTTACTGAGACAGGACGCGAGTGCTGTGGCCATGGTCATGCCTGCGGAAGGCCCGTCTTTGGGAATCGCGCCGGCCGGAACGTGAACGTGGATGTCCTGTTTTGCGAAGATGTCAGGATTGATTCTCAATGATTTAGCTTGCGAGCGGATATAGGTGAGTGCCGCATGGGCGGACTCTTTCATGACGTCGCCGAGATGCCCTGTTAAGGTCAACTGACCTTTCCCTTTGATGGCCGAGGCCTCAATGTACAGGACATCCCCACCGGTTTCTGTCCATGCCAGTCCTGTTGCCACGCCGACTTCATCTTTCTCCTGTTCCTGATCCGGTACATATTTAGGAACGCCTAGATAGTGATGGAGGTTTCGAGGTGTGACCTGGTACCGTTTAATCTTTCCTTCGGCAATGCGCTTTGCCACTTTTCGCATCACATTGGCCAGCTCGCGCTCCAGATTGCGAACTCCGGCCTCCTTGGTATATTGAGAGATGATGCGTCCCAGGCACGAATCGGTGAGGTCTAAGTGCTCCTCCGTAATCCCGTGTTCTTCCAGCTGGCGGGGGATTAGGTAGCGTTGCGCAATGCCAAGCTTTTCTTCCTCCGAATACCCTGGGATTTCAATGATCTCCATTCGGTCCCGTAACGCGGAGAGAATGGGGTCTGTCAAATTTGCGGTCGTAATGAACATCACCTTACTCAGGTCAACGGGTACTCCGAGATAGTGATCGATAAACGCATGATTCTGTTCCGGATCGAGGACCTCGAGCAAGGCCGCCGACGGATCCCCGCGGAAATCCGTCCCGATCTTATCGACTTCATCCAACATGAACACGGGATTATTGGTCCCTGCCTGTTTGATTCCCTGGACAATCCTTCCGGGCAATGCTCCGACATAGGTTCGGCGATGTCCTCGAATTTCGGCTTCGTCGCGTGTTCCGCCCAAACTCATGCGAACGAATTCCCGTCCCATGGCACGAGCGATCGATTTACCTAAAGACGTTTTGCCGACTCCAGGAGGGCCCACAAAACACAAGATGGGTCCTTTCATTTTCGGTTTGAGTTTGCGAACGGCAAGATATTCCAGAATTCGTTCCTTGACCCGCTCTAGGTCGTAGTGATCCTCGTGCAGCACCTGACTTGCCTGGGGGATGTCGAGATTATCCTCAGAATAACGGTTCCATGGTAATTCAACCAGCCATTCCAAGTACGTTCGAATCGTTCCGGCCTCGGCCGTATCCTGGTGCATTTTTTCCAGACGTTTCAGTTGTTTCTCCGCTTCCTTCAGGACCTTGTCCGACATATTGGCTTCTTGAATCTTTTGGCGAAATTCGGCGACTTCTTCTGCTCGGTCATCGAGTTCTCCCAACTCTTTTTGGATTGCTTTGAGTTGTTCGCGAAGGAAATATTCTCGTTGCGTCTTATCCATTTCGCCCTTGGCTTCAGCTTGGATTTTCTGTTGCATGGACAAGACGTCTTGCTCGTTTCCCAGGATCTCGTTGACGCGCCTCAGGCGGAGAAGGGGATCTTCGATTTCGAGGACTCCCTGAGTGGTCTCAACGTTGAGCCCGAGATTGGACGAGATGATGTCGGCCAGACGTCCAGGGTCGTCAAGATTTTCAATGACGGTGAGCACATCCGGCATCAACACCTTGCCTAAGCCGACAATTTTTTCCAAGGCCTCTCGTGTGGAACGGACCAGCGCTTCCTTCTCTAGTGAAGGAAGCGCTGTGGCCGATTCGGTGAACGTTTCAATGCGGGCAGAGAAAAATGGATCGGTTTGGGTGAATTCTTGAATGCGGGCTTTGGTGAGGCCCTGTACGAGTATTTTGATTCGGGCATCCGGCAGTTTCAGCATGCGCATGATGACCCCAACTGTTCCCATTTGATAGAGGTCCTGGGCCTCGGGTACTTCAACGTCTTGATTTTTTTGGGTGGTTAAAAAAATTAAGCGGTTAGAGGAGAGTGCGGCTTCAATGGCCTTAATCGAGATTTCACGCCCAACAAAGAGCGGAAGCACCATATAGGGAAAGACGACAATGTCCCGTACAGGCAGAAGTGGTAATTCCTCTGGAATCTGTTCAATGGACGGTGTGGGAAGGTCCGGGTAGTCTTCAGTCATCAGTTTCTTTATCTAGCGAAGAACGAATGGATGCATCAGAGACATGGCAAGAATGGTGAAAAGGGTGTATCTGATCTCTTTATACGTAAGAGATCTCTGCCAGTATGTAGAGATCTTTTCACACAGACTGTGAAAGGGGCCATGGCCTTGTCTCGTACAACCGGTGTCAAGGATTGCCTGGGGTTAGGAATGCCTCTCTGAATGAAATCCTCGTATCCGGGTTGGAGGATACCTACATAGATGATTTTCATAGGTTTGGATACTAGGAGAAGGTGAAAAATGTTGTCAAGGTTTAGCATGGCTCAATTCTCATGATGTGTCTGGAAATGGAGCATGTGCAGGGTGTTGCCAGTATTTTCCAATCCGTAAATGAGTCTGAACTCCGAGTCAGTGGGGAGTCCGTCACCCGGTGTTCTGAGTCCGTGCATGAATTGTGGTGAATAAGTGCTGACGGGCCTTCTGTAGAAGGTCCGCCG
>JAOTTP010000069.1 GCA_029864405.1 Nitrospirota bacterium | reverse complement strand
TTTTTGGGGAGATGAACGCACAGTTCCCCCTGATCACCAAGAGAGTAATTTCAGAATGGCTGAAGAGGCGTTATTATCTCATGTGCCCATTCCCTCCAATCAGGTGTTTCGAATTGAAGGAGAATTGCCGGCCGGTGAAGCCGCCGCACGGTATGAAGCCGTCTTGCGGGAGCAATTCAGATTGTCCTCGGGGGAAGTTCCACAGTTCGACCTGATCTTATTGGGCATGGGCCCGGATGGGCATACGGCGTCATTGTTTCCTGGAACCTCGGCTGTGGCAGAGTCCCAAAAACTGGTGGCGGCTCCATGGGTCGAGAAATTGCACACACATCGGGTGACGTTGACTCCACCGGTACTCAATGCGGCGAAACATGTGGTCTTTCTGGTCAGTGGAGAGGATAAAGCGACGGCGCTTCAGGCCGTGTTAGAAGGGCCTGCAGACCCTGCTCGCTATCCTGCGCAAGTCGTGAATCCTCCAGCAGGTCACATGGTGTGGTTGGTCAATCAGGATGCCGCTGGTCTGCTGAAGACGGAAACGATGACGTCACGTGTGTGAAGAAGGAGAGGTATCATGAAAATGGTAAAGGCACCTGAGGCATTTATTCACGCCTTGCATAAAAGACCCATGCCGTGTCCCGCCCCGGATTGTTCGGGCTCCGTGGCTGTGGAAGAGCGTTCCCTGTCCACCGATCGGGTGAAATCTTTTGGATTGCGGTGTGAACAATGCGACTGGCACGACACGATAACGGGGAATGAACAAGTGGATCCGCCGTGGGACGAGGGGTCCTTGATGGAAATTACCGAGGAGCATCTTCTGCATTTAGAACCGGTTTGCCCGTATGATCAGGCGCCGGTCGATTTTCATTCGCTGCCGAATCCACGTCGGCGGGCACGCTATCGCATCTCGTGTTTTTTCTGTGGGCGGCAGGAAGAATTGGATTGGCCACCCGAAGAAGCGAAGCGATAATCGTTCCGCGTGCGTTGGTGCGTGAGATTTCCCCTCAGTGCTCACTCGTGTTGTTCACCATGATCTTGGATTTCTGTCAGACTCGTCTTCTGTTGAACCCATGAAAAAAATCAAAAAAAAGAAATCGGCTTCTCACGCCGTGCCGGCTTTTCTTGTCGGATGGACACATGGAGAGCCGCCTCCGCCCGGCTATGTTGCCGCCTGGTTCGATGAAGCCTATGGAGGGCCACTCCGCATACGTTTTCTCGCCTCGACCGGACACCATCATTTTGAGGCGGCGCACACCAACTGGATTGCCGAAGTCAATATCGAGCCTTCCACTGAAATGGTGGAACAGTGGCAGGGTCGCTTACAGTGGGAACAGACCCGATTGGCGCTCCTGTTCCCTCAGGCCAATACGCCCCCCGATCGTCGGGATGCCGTGCTGCATGTGGCGAGAATGGCGAGGGGAGTGACTCTGCTCACCGACGGAACCTCCTATGATGTGGCGACCGGCACCTATCTCAATCCTTCGGATTGGCGTGATCGGGATTTGGAGGTCTTTCGAATCACCGATCACATTCAGGTGGAACATCGCGAAGACGTGCAGCGGGCGCGCATGTGGTTCCATACCAGGGGCCTGACGAAATTTGGCTTGGATGAAATCGAGACCTTTCAACCCATGGGTCTATCGAGTCGAGAGGTGGAAGCCACCGTGCTTAGGGTAGCGGGCTATCTGATCGGGCAGGGGAAGAATCCAAAGGTCGGGGAACGAATCGTTCTTGATGGAAGTGGTCCTCAGGTGACCGTTGTGCGTCATCGGACCGATCCCGTATATGGAATCCCTCTCGCATTCCGAGAGTTTACCTTGGAGTAACGGAAAACCAACGAACAGGAACCTGTAATCGAACGCGGTTACCGTGGTGGAGAAACCACGGTAATGCGAGTCCGTGCGCCTCGTCCAATCGCTTGATCGCAGGGGCTCAGTTCCGTATCAATGGCAATATTGGGAATGGAACCCGGCTTGCTCATGAGTTGCTGGGTGAGTGCTGCACCAGATGCCACAGGGCGTGGCAGGCGATAGAGATAGATCATGCCGATATCTTCTGCTTGAAACCAGCTTGCGCCTAAACTTCTCTTGTAAAACTCCAGAATTTTTTCAGGTGGATCAGGGGTGAGGAGCACGGCTGAAGGAATGGTCTGGTAGGCCTGTCCATGAATTTGTGCATTCCCGCTGGGCATGGCACTGGCCAGGACGGCATTCGGATATGGGGGGACCATAAAAAATTGTGCCGGAGGCGTCCAGTTGTTGAGAAATGATTCCTGCATGGTGGTGAGCCGGCATTGAGGATTTTTGCTCACCGCGGAAAAATCGGCCAGGGGGGCATAGGAGCCTGCATAGGCGAGCGTCGGTAACACGATCAGAGATACGAGACTCAGCAAATAAGACTTCTTCATGCCTTGACTCCTTGCATCGTTGGGGGTTGAGGAAATTGGCATGTTCAGCATACTAGAGGAGAATCATGGCGTAAGCATGATGTGCAGTCAACTGGGAGCGGGTCACATTAATTTCTTGACGACATGGCTTTGAACCCGACGAGTATTCCCTCCATGAACCGGCGAGGGGAAGCCATTCGGCGTCACGAGAATAATAGCTGTGAAACGTGGATTTCGCTATTCACAAGCATTGGATGAATACCTGCTCGCTCTAGGTCCCAACCAGGCTGTCACTCAGGCTTTTACAGAATAGCGGGCACTGATTTGTGACCCACCACTGATGTGGTGAAGGGGTTAGGAGAGCTTAGGCGCAGCCGCTGGTTTTTGATTAATGACATTCATGGCCAGCGCAATCATCGAGCCCACATCCGACACGGAGGCCGGGAGCACGAGGGTGTTACTCGCTTTCGCCAATTCGCCAAACTCACCGATATATTGTTCCGCCACCCGAAGTTGGACGGCCTCAAATCCGCCTGGGTTTTGAATCGCTTCGGCGACTTTCCGGATACCCTCGGAGGTGGCTGTCGCAATCGCGAGAATGGCCGACGCTTGCCCCTCTGCTTCATTGATCTGTTGCTGCCGTTTCGCTTCCGAGGCTTTGATGACCTGCTGCTTGTCCCCCTCGGCTTCATTGATAGCCGCATCCCGCTGACCTTCGGAAGCCAGCACCACCGCGCGTTTTTCCCGTTCGGCCCGCATTTGTTTTTCCATGGCGCTGAGCACGTCTTTGGGCGGGTTGATATTACGAATTTCGTACCGAAGGACTTTGGCACCCCAGGGCGCCGAGGCTTTGTCTAATTCGTTCACGACGGAGATGTTGATCGTGGTCCGTTCTTCGAAGGTTTTATCTAAGTCGATTTTCCCGATTTCACTGCGAAGCGTGGTTTGAGCCAGTTGAGAAATGGCGAATCGGTAATCGGTGATGCCATAGGAGGCACGTTCGGCATCCAAGACTTTGATATACAGGACTCCGTCCACGCCGACTTGCACGTTATCCCTGGTAATACAAATTTGTTCGGGGACGTCCACGGCCATTTCTTTTAAGGTATGTTTGTATCGAATGACATCCAAAAACGGGATGAGGATGTGCAGCCCCGCATTCAAGGTTGACGAATACTTTCCTAACCGTTCAACGACATAGGCGCTCTGTTGAGGAACCACGATGGCCGTTTTTGACAGAATAATAAACGCCAGTAAGGCTAATACCAGCATGACCAGTAATTCACCCGACATGAGATTCCTCCTGTGTAATCGGGTCTGCCTGGATCCAGAGCGTCAACCCTTCAACTCGAATCACTTTGGCCTGCGATCCTTTTCCTAGTATTGACGTTCCGGCATTACGGGCGGTCCAGCTTGTTCCATGGAGTTCAACTTTCCCTATTCGTTGAGCTTCCAGATCGTCCAGGACCGTGGCAAACTCTCCCACCATTGAATCCACGGGGACGCCATCCTTTTCCCTGAGTAAACCGGATCCCTGAAGGGGTTTCCTCAATGCGAAGAGAGAGATGATGCCGAAGAACACGAAACACAGCCATTGCAGCCAGGCGGCTTCGGTCAGGCTTAACCAGGTCAGCGCACTCACGATCAAAGCCGCTACCCCGAAAAACAGGAAATAAAAATTGCCGAGGCCTCCCAGCGTGAGGATTTCCAACCCGATTAACACCAAGCCCAATATTGACCAATGCCACCAAAGCATCGCTGAAGAAATCCTCTCTGTTGTCATGATCACGGCAGAGGGGAAACAGGGAAATCCGTGCTCTGCCGTTTTTTTGTTGTATCGGCCGTCGTACGGTGAAAACTAAGACCTAATTGATTCTAGAGGTCAGATAGGAACGTTGCAGTGCTGTCATATTAATAAAAGATTAACATAGTTTTCTGAAAAGGTCTCCCTCTTTGAGGGACCAAGCTGCATTTGAAATGGGAGATTTTCGGGATCATTCAGAATTTATGGTTCTGGTCTTACAGTTTGACGATGCGTATCCGGAATCCATCTTGGGGGTTGCCAGCAAACAAGCGCTGGCAGGTGAACGCCTCGCACGTGTGTCCCCAACTCTCGTGTCCAGGTGATGTTCTGTGTTGCCGGGTTTCGCCCCGGCAGGCGAGGCCCTTTTGTTCCGGCAAAAGGCCCCAAAACCAATGACGCCCCGCCTGGCCTCATGGGAGCGGACGGACGCCAGTCTGAGGAGGGCGGACCAACTCGCGGAGTCTATCCTGAGCCATGTCGAAGGGCTCACACAAGGCCCGCCAGCGGATGAGAGCGTCCCTCCGTTGGGCCAGACGGCAGGCGTCGAACCATGGGAGACGAACCTTTCAGGGACACACATGAAAGAGCGAGGAACCCTATATTCTGTTTGATCCGATTTTCGGATGTCCCTGCGCGTGCCACGGCGGCCGCATTGAAGTTTTCCAATTGAGGAAGGGAGATAGGGAATAAAGTTCCTCCTGTGACAAAGGGGGTTAGGGGGATTTGAATATGCGATGAGTCTGCTCGGTACCCGGCCGGTTTTCTGTGGCAGGCTTATTGAAGACCGTTATTCTATCCTTCAAGAAATTAAATGAATACCTCATCGATCCGGATGGTCGCAGGAAAAAAAACGCATGGGGTAACCCCCTGACGGTCTTGTTTTTCGAAAAGCCAGCCCCACAATCTTTTGCCTTGACTAATTTCTATAAATAACCAAAAATCCCTTACAGGTATTTCCAGTGCGTTCTATGGGAGCCTGGTGTCCACCACGATTTGGCCCGTGGCTTCAGATGCTGAAGGGAAATTGAGTAAAAACGAAGGAGAGAATCCCGAGAGTGCCGGTCCGGATAAGTGCAGGAGAAGAAGGTTTGGTGATGGTTTGGGTGCCGATGGATAAAGTGATCTGGGCCATAAGTGGGAGAGCAAGGTACCATATGTTCACTATCGTGCACTCTGACCTTCTCCCTCGTTCTCGTTGCATAGGATGGCGTTTTACACCGCTGAAGAGGTAACCAGCTATCGAATGCACAAAAGTTCATACGTCATGGCAACCAAGTTTCAACAAGTGTTACGTGTTATATGAACAAAAATTTAAAATTCCGAATCTCATGCTGATCAGCTCAATTAATGTTAGGCGTCACAGTTGATAATAGACCTAATAACGTCAAACGAAACACCGCATGACCACGAAACCACAGAGGGTCGCACACGCGTCACCGATCCGCACTCAGACTGAGCGCATCCTTCATGACTTCGTGCGCGATGCGGTATCGCATCTCTCCGAGGCACTGAAGGATTCGGCACCAGAGTGGGAGGATGCCACCCGATGGGAGCGCGGGACCGATGGCCACTTCCGTGAGCGCAAAAAGCGTATGCGGACGTTGTGGCCGATGCTAAGTGATGAGTGGCTCGGCTCGCTGCCAGATTATCAAACGTGCGTCGAGTGCCTGAAATCCGATGTGGTCGTCGGACCGCATCTGGATCGCTTGGTAGGTACCAACATGTCAGCCTCCCGCCTCCAGGCAAGCAACATCTTGAAGTCCCTCATGTACGCGATGCTCGACGACGAAGGGCATCTTGCGTTCACCGACAAGCAGTTCGACGTTAAATGGCGAGAATTCCTCGGCCTTTTTGGCGCGGACCGGATCGCTTCCAAGATGGTTTCCCCGCTTCCACATTTGGTTCTCACGACGTTCCCGCTTCGCCTTAACGACGAGCTAGTCCTCGACCGCCTGACTGACGATGAGGTGACTCGCTGTTATCAGGTTGGTGTGATTCGGCCTGATTCGCTGCAATTTCCATTCATCTGCGGCGAGGTTGCCGTGGGAATTCGGAGAACGATGTTCCTGCCGAAACTGATTCGGAGAGGTGACGAGCCCCATGAGCCGCCGGAGGTTGGGGATGAGGGTAGTTTCGGCAATCGCCCTCTCTTTCGAGACGATCTCGTCATCGATGATGTCCTTTCGGCACTGCGTCTCTTTAAGCACGCCCAGATTCGCACCGCAGGTCACGCGGGTTGGACCGATTCCTTTTGGTTGAACGCTAGCACGTCATTTCGAGTTCTCGGGAAGTGGCCGTACTGTGGTAATTACGAATTATCGGAAGGTGAAGTCCTGCACTTTCTCGAGCTGTGGCGCCTGCTAGAGGAAGGAACTGCGGGCTTCGGCTTCAGTATCCACCGCTTTAATCTCGCTTTTGACCGTGGCCTTCTCGGCGACCGTTTGGTCGATTTGGTTATTGCGGCGGAGGCGCTTTTCTTAGGTGATCTCAATGTGCAGGACCGCGGAGAGTTGCGTTTCCGCTTCGCATTGCGAGCAGCGAAGTTCATCGAACATCCGATTTATGGTGAGCGTGAGCTCTTTCGCGTTATGCGCCGAGCCTATGACGCCAGGAGCGCAATCGTGCATGGTGGTTCACCAAAGGATACCAGTTTGCCCGACAACCAGTCCGCCAAGTTGGCGACTTTTATTGACGCTATCGAAGAGCTTGTGAGGCTTGGGATACGCAGGGGGCTTTCAATGAAGGAGGACGGAAAAAACCTTCGCCAAGCCGAGTATTGGGAAGACCTTCTGCTCTCATAGCCCAATTAGTAGAGAAGACTATAACTGAAAAAGAGGGATCGGGGACCTTTTGGCGCAGCATACGCATGGGGGTTTCTTGGAATCTATATAAGGCGAATCCAACTATAAGACATCGAACTTCGAATTTTCCTCCGTGGCCAGCGCGTGGACAAAACGGAAGTGCATGAGCAGTCTTTGAAAAGTTTCAAACTTTTTTCTGCTTCTGAACGATTCACCTGATTCAACGTCCCCTGCGATTTCTTCTCGTTTCTTACAGGAAGTTTTTTCGGTTCCTCATTCGAAAGAGGAGTATAGGGGATTAAAGTGCAGGGATAGTTCTGTTAATGTCCCGTCGCTTGCTGCCGGGAACTTTTTACACTATAGAACTCTACATGCGAAAAGGACTTTTGCCGGGCCATTGGACTACCGAACAGGGAATTAATAGCGGACCGTCATACCGACCTACCGGGGAGTGAAGCCATGGGTGATCGATTAAAATTCTTTCTCAATCGCATCAGTGAGCGGCTGTGGGTGAAGCCTTTGGCGATGTGCCTGCTCTCCATTGCCGCAGCGTTTCTTGCGAAGACGGCGGATAATACCGACATCGGTCAGTTTGTTCCGGAGATTACTCCCGACTCCATAGAGACCCTCCTGACCATTATTTCCGCTAGCATGTTGGTGATCGCTACCTTCGCTGTCGCATCGATGGTCTCCGCCTATGCTTCTGCCAGTACCACGGCAACGCCCCGCTCTTTTCCTCTGGTCATCTCGGACGACGTGTCCCAGAATGCGCTCTCGACTTTTATTGGCGCCTTCATCTTCAGCATTGTCGCACTGATTGCCTTACAGAATGGCTTTTACGATAAAGCAGGCCGTTTTGGGTTATTTGCTCTCACCTTAGTTGTTTTTGCCATGGTTATTCTGACGTTCGTACGTTGGGTTGATCGCATCGCACGCCTTGGGCGACTCGGGGGAACGATTGATAAGGTTGAGACAGCGACGGCGGCGGCCTTGCAGCAACGGCGCTGTGCACCTACCCTTGGTGGAGTTCCTGCGGGGCCGCGTCAGGATGGGGATCGGGCCATTTATGGGAGGACAATCGGATATGTCCAGCGCGTCGATGTCACCGCGTTGCAGACGTATGCGGAAAAATATGGGGGACGAATCACGGTGGCCGCCTTACCCGGTACTTTTGTCGCTCCGGGCCGGGTGCTCGCCTATGTGACCGCAGACTCAGGTGTTTTGACTGATATCGATACTAGTCAGATCGCACAGGCATTTCTGATCGGTGATGACCGAATATTCGACGAGGATCCCCGATTCGGCCTGATCGTTCTTTCTGAAATCGCCAGTCGAGCCTTATCTCCTGCCGTCAATGATCCTGGTACGGCTATTGACATTATTGGAACGTTGGTGCGCCTGTTTGCGGGCTGGAGTGAACCTCTCAAGGAAAGCGACACACGACCTTGTGAATGTGATCGTGTGGAAGTGCCCGAAATATCTTTGCGGGACATGTTTGATGATGCGTTCACGGCGATTGCCCGTGACGGGGCTGGAACTATTGAGGTCGCGGGGCGTTTGCAAAAGGCGTTTGAGTCGCTCGCCTCGATTGAACATGCCATGATGCGGAGTGTCGCGAGGTACCATGCCGGCCTGGCGCTAGCGAGAGCGGAGAAGGCGCTGGACCTTCCGGAAGATCTGGATGTTGTGCGAAAGTTGGCCAAATTTGCCAACCTGGGTTAGCAGGATGAGTGTGTGCGATGAAAAGAGGTGCTGCTCTCAGTCTATGGTATGGACTGTCTTGGTTGGGATAACGAGAAAGCACGTGCTTGCCATCCTGAGACCTGCCGGTGAAAAAGACGGAGGTGATTCATGCCATGTCAGGTGCTCCCCAATGAGTCGTGGCGGGGAGCGTGAAGAATCGTTACGGGGCTGGAGATCAATTTAATCGGCTGGTGGTGAAAAAACACCTAAGGCAGGCGTGACTTGATCCCGATGTCATGTAGAAAAGAGGAATTCCTTGAAGGACTTAGCCTCAAGTTTTTTTGACGTAGGCTTTGTAGACTTTTTTGTCGGCGGCCCCTTCTTCTTCCATACCAACCATGGCGTGTCCGGTTGTCTCGCACCAGGCGGGCATGTCTTTTTTAATCCCTTCGTCATCCGAAATGATTTCAAGGACTTGCCCAGAGGCGAGTTCTTTGATTTTTTTTGAGGTCATAATGATGGGCATCGGGCAAAAATACCCCAATGTATCGAGTTTGACGTCGGCTGGTATCATGATGAATCCTTTTGTGGCAGTCGTTAAATAAATAAGTTCACGGACCCATGCCGGGCTTCCGCGAGATAGGTTGTGACTCCGGCGAGCTGGTCGATTCCATCAATGAGCGTATCCTTTGAAATGCCCATGAGTCCCAGGGTTGTGGTGCAGGCAATCATCTTTACATCCAGATCTTTGGCGGTTTCCATGAGTTCGGGTATGCCGGGCATGCGATTATCTTTCATGACCTTTTTCATCATGGTGGTTCCGAGACCCCCAAAATGAAATCGTGAGAGGGGCAGGCGGCTGGCTCCCCCCTTGTTCAGCCATCCAAAGGCTCGACGGAGCCAATCCTTTGGGGAGCTGCTCACATTTTCCTTCCGGATGGCATTCAACCCCCAAAAGGTAAAAAACATCGTGACCTGCATGCCCATGGCTGCTGCGCCCGTGGCGATAATCAGGGCGGCCATGACGCGGTCCATGTCTCCACTGAGGACGACCAGTGTCACTTTATCGGGTTTGGTTTCTTTGAGTTCGGCTAAGGCGGTCGCTGGTTCAACGTGGGTGGCGTTCATGATGTCACCTTCTTTCTCAGGAAAATGATGGGTCGCCTCTCTTAGGAGCCTGTCGGACTTAGGATGAATCGGCTGCAAAAGTGTCTAAGCGGTCCATATTTCGCCGCTTCCTTGGACCATAGTCCCACTATGGGCCGTCGAAATCGTCAAAATCTGACCTCGCTCAGCCGCTTTTTCGCTCTCGATCCCCTAAGTCCGACAGACTCCTAGAGTCTTCGATAGAGGCGGAGTGTTACGGAGTATAGCAGCTCTCTGTCCTCTTATGGGGTTGATTCTGCCTGGATGCGTTATCCAAGGCTGAGGCTTACAGCTGTTTCGACTATAATATGGTATTTTTTTCGGTGTCAACAAAAGCCTGTTCCGGCTTGAGGCTCTATAAGGCATGAACATTTGGCTTCTTAGCCGTGCAGGCAGATGAAGGATATGGCCATGAATCGGTTGGTGGAATGTGTGCCGAATGTCAGTGAAGGTCGGGACCAGGCCGTGCTTTCTACATTGGCTAAGAGCATCCAGTTAGTCCCAAGAGTAGCCTTACTCGATCTTCATGTGGACCCTGATCACCATCGGTCTGTTTTTACCTTGGCAGGGGAGCCAGAGGCCATGGCCAACGCACTGTTTCGATTCATTCGAGACGCACAGCATGGCATTGATCTTCGAACACATCAGGGGCAGCATCCACGCATTGGGGTTGTGGATGTGGTGCCTTGGATACCCTTACGAGGCGTGACGATGGAGGAATGTGCGGGCTATTCCAAAGATTTGGGCAGGCGAGTCGGGCAAGAACTGGGTATTCCCGTCTTTCTCTATGAACAGGCTAGTGTGGTGCCGTTGCGGGCCAGGTTGGAGGTGATCCGGCGGGGCGGGCTCTCCGGGATACAGGAACGGATGAATCAAGAGGCGGGATGGAAGCCCGATTTTGGCCCCATTGTCTTACATCCTACTGCGGGAACGGTCGTGATCGGAGCCCGTTTCTTTTTGATTGCCTTTAATGTGGTCCTCAAGAGCCAGGATATTCAGGTGGCTCGTCGGATTGCCAGGACGATTCGGTCCTCAGGGGGAGGCTTGCCTGCGCTCAAGGCCATGGGTGTGCTTTTGCCATCGAGAGGGCTCGTGCAGGTGTCCATGAATCTGACAGATTTCCGGCAAACGTCCTTGCGAGCGGCATTTCAAGCCGTGGAGCGGGAGTCCCATCGGTTGGGTGCCAGTATTGTGGAGAGTGAAATCGTGGGGCTGGTGCCGCAGGCGGCATGGGATGCGGATTTGCCGAGAGATCTTAAGTTGCAAAATTGTGGTGCCGATCACATTCTGGAAACACGGATGGCGCAAGAGGAGCTTTTTTCCCAGTAGGCACTTCGGTACAATACTTCTGAAGGAAATTTGAATCTTCGACGTCAACCGTGGTGAGGCAATGAAAATGGTGGATTGTGGTGGGTTGATGAATATTGAGCCTGTGAAATGGATTAACACGGTTGTGTCAGGGAACACACATCAGGGAGGAATATTATGACAGACGTTCGCGGTGCGCTTCGAGATAGCAAATTTGGCCAAATGACCGTGGGAGCCATTATGGAGAAAGAGGTCCAGTCCGCCAACAAGGAGACCGAGTCGGATATGTTGGCATCGTATATGATGGAAGGTTTTGGGTCTGTTCCGATCATTGATGGAAACAAGAAGCTATTGGGCATTGTCTCTGAATTTGATCTACTCAGCGCTCTGCGCAAAGGGAAGAATCTCAATGAGGTCAAGGCCGGAGAAATCATGACTGCCAATCCGGTGTCGGTCACTCAGGATACCAATGTGGTGACGCTCATTGATGTCCTGCAAAATAATCATCTGATTCGGGTACCTGTGGTGGATTCGACGGGAAAGTTAATCGGGATAGTTGCCCGGCGGGATTTGTTGCGAGGCTATTTGCACACCACGGCGTAAGTGCCTGACCTGTTCTTTCGTTCTGATCAATCTCTGTGCGTGCTCTTGATTATTTCTGA
>JAOTTP010000020.1 GCA_029864405.1 Nitrospirota bacterium | reverse complement strand
CATCGCAACTCCAAGCATCAAGCCTATGCCCTGTATTGTTTAGCTGCCGCCATTTGGGGCTATGGGTATTGCGCATGGCAGGTTTCTTCATCTCACGATCTCGCCCTTTTTTTTGTTCGATTGTTGATGGCCGGAGCGATCTTTCTTCCGGCAGCCTACCTGTGGCATGTCCTGACCTTATTGGATGATGTGGAAGCGCACAGATGGCTTATTCGTCTTGGATGGGGAGCCAGTCTTATTTATTTCTGCGCAAATTTCACCCCCTATTTTGTGGCCGATGTGCACCAGGTCAGTGATTTTCCCTTTTGGCCGAAACCCGGCCCCTTTTTTCATGCCTATTTACTGGGGTTCGGCCTCTCGACTATTTACGGAACCTGGTTGCTCTATCAGGGAGCACGGACCAGAACAGGTCCTGAACGTTCGCGATTTTACCTTCTCACCATCGGGTCCGTGATTGCGTATATAGGAGGGATGACCACTTTTCCGCTCTGGTATGGGATTGAGATCCCGCCAAACGGGACAATCCTTCTGACGGTCTATACGTCGGTCGTGGCGTACACGCTCCTGCGATATCGACTCATGGATCTCGGAACGGCTGTTGAACGAGGCATTACGGGAAGCCTGTTGTTAGCGCTCGTGGCTTTCCCAGCCTATCCGATCCTCCTCCTTGGCCAAAGTCTGTATTTTGGGAAAATCAATATCGCCTATTCCTTTGTGGAACTGAGCGTGTTGCTCGTCTTGGTGTTTGGAGCGTCTTCGTTGAAACGGGAAGCAAAAACCTTTATCACGAAATCACTATTTAAAGAACGATATAACCGGCATGAAACGGTGGTGCATTTTTCTAAGTCACTTGTCTCCATTCTGGAATTAAAAGATTTGACGGCGACCATCGTGGAATCCATTTGTCCCACATTAGGATTACAATGGGGGGTCTTATATTTACGAAGTTCTAGCAGTCAGGACTATCGACCGGTATCCAGCTTTGGAAAATCCACCACCGATCTTCCGGTCCTCTATTTGAATAAAACTCCCACCTTGTTAGAAATGTGGAGACAAGGCACGTCCTGTTTTGTCATCAACGAATTGGAACTTGCGACCATCAACTCTGACTCTGAAGCCGTCATCGCGCAGCTCGCTCACATCGGCACAGAAGTCTGTTTGCCCTTGGTCAACAAAACGCGGCTGTTAGGCTTTTGTGTGTTCGGGCCTAATACGAAAAGCGGAGGAGGCTACACGACCCAAGATTTGGCCTTGTTAACGACCCTCTCCCAAGAAGCTTCCGTGGCGTTAGACAATGCCTTGCTGTATGAAGAGCTCAAGCGCTCCCAATCGTTAGTTCGTCGAACTGATCGGCTTCGCTCGCTCGAAACCATGGCCGGCGGATTGGCCCACGAAATTAGAAATCCCTTGACGTCGATCAAAGCCTTTGTGGACCTGGCACCAGAACGAAAGGATGATGAGCAGTTTCTCGTTCGATTCAGTAAGGTGGTCAAAGAAGATGTGTTTCGAATTGAGCGGCTCACTCGGGAGATCTTGGATTATGCCAAACCGATGGAACCGTTTCTCAAGGAAGAAGATCTCAATGATATTGTGGAATCCTGTCTGTACACCCTCAGAATTCGCCCCTCTCATGAATTGATTGTTGTTGAAACCGATTTAGCTCATGGGTTGCCAAAGGTATTTGCCGACCGGCAACAATTAAAACAGGTGTTCCTCAATCTGTTGTTTAATGCCGTGGAAGCCATGCTTCCAGAGGGTGGCGTGTTAACGGTGCGAACTCGAAAGATTGGTTCAGGTCTGTGGCAGGATTGGGTGCAAGTGGACATTCAGGACACCGGAAAAGGGATAAATCCGGAAGACGTCGAGCATATTTTTGATCCGTTCTTTACCACCAAACACTTGAGTCAGGAACATGAGGGGACTGGCTTAGGATTGGCCATTGCCCACCAAATTATTCAAGAACATCGTGGAAGTATTGAAGTGCAAAGCGTGAGAGGAGGAGGAACCACGTTTCTTGTGAATCTTCCAAGTTCCCCGGCACCGACATCAGTTCCCATACCCCAGAGTGTGCCGCCAAAACCAGAACGCCGGCAACCTTGATTGAACACAGCCTGAACTGTTCGATGTGTGCATTCTGAGCGAGTGTGTTGCCTGCTACAGCTACGAGAGAGAAAAATCTTGAACAGCTGGCGTGCTCGGAAATTATCTATTACAGAGCATTGAGGATTAAGAAGAACAAAATAAAAGTTAGCCGGAACGCGGAAGGCGTGCCTCAATCAGTTGGCCATCCCAATCTCCCGTTCCCTTTTTCAGATGAAGAACTCGTGAACGGATGAGGCCCGCTCGTTGAAGCCACTCTCGAACATCCCGGACGGAATAGGTGTTGCCCCGCTCAGTATAGAGCAACATGGAGACCGCAAACAGATTGGCTTCAAGAGGCTGAAGTTCTTTTGAATCCTGCAAAAAGGTGTCATGAATGAGGAGCCGACCACCCGGATTGAGGATTCGTTTAATTTTCTTAAAGATTTTCAGGTTGTCTGCTGGAGAATAGATATGGAGCACATTGGAATACCAGACCACATCATAGGTGCCTGCAATGCGTGCTGTTAAAAAATCTCCACCTTGATAGGTCAAGCGGGTTCCGAAAGAAGACTGTTCCGCCAGCATACGCGCGACATCCAGAGCGGCAGGCCGATCCATCACCGTGGCGTGAAGGGTTGGATTGTGTTTCAAAAACGCCAGGGCATACGTGCCTGGTCCACCGCCTAAGTCGAGAAGGGAACGATCCGCTTTGAGTGAAAGTTGTTGTGCGACCTCCCCGGCCGGTTGGATGGAGCGATGATGCATGGCCCAGGAAAACGATCGCCGATATTCCGTGGTTTCCGGCTCCTTGCTGTCCAGTGGCTGACCGACACGAATGACTTCCGTCAGATGAGACCATTCGCTCCATTGACGCTGCATAAGCGTCAAATAGTCTCCCCGAAAGTCCGGGCTGGATTCTTGGAGATAGCGTTGGGAAAAAGGAGCAAGATGGTATCCCGATTGTGACTTGACCACTAACCCCACACTGGCAAGATTCCGGCATAAGATGGCGAGTCCCCGCTGGCTCACCCGCACACGTTTGGCTAATTCAGGAATCGTCCAATCCCGACCTTCCATCGTTGTAAAGAGATTGAGCTCCAGTGCGGAAAAAATAATCCGTGGCAGTCGAAAAGCATAGACGGCGTCTCGAAATTGTTTGAAGGACTTGATGGACGTTGGGGTCTGTTTCACGATGATCAGGCTGGCGTGAGTGAGTGGTTCGATATAGGAATTGGAGGTGTTGCTAGCGGGAAGCTGGAAACCATGTCAGACAGGTTGTGATTTGTTGATGGAGGTCAGCAAGATTTCCGAAGTCGACCGGGCGTTCATAGTGAGCGGCCACATGCGACTCATTCATCTCAATTCGTTCGGTGAACCCTTGGCGCATGAGTGTTGGACGGTGTTTGGAAACAGTTTGTTGTAGGTAGAATTTGGCTTGTTTCGCGAGTTCGTCGGTTCCTAAATCTTCGGGCGTCCCATCCGACAGCATGCTTTTCATATCATCCAGATCGTACCCTGCCATGCACACCAGTTTGCCGTCGGCGGTGATTTCAAGCAACCAATCCTCATCCGGTAACGGGAGGGTTAAGGCGTCCGTGGAATGGACATCCAACCACCCGCGAATTTCCTTCACAAGATAGGTCCTGGCCTGAGGCCACAGGGTTGAAGGGTTGGAGGACTCACTCATGCGGGTGTCCGGTTGTGGCGCCTAGACGTGATGCTAACGCCTGTAATCGCTGGGTGTTTTCGGCGAGTTTTGGCAATTGATATTTTTGGTCGATGCGAACGACTTTTTGTAAATATTGCACGGCTTGACTCCATTGGCCTTGGGCCTCATGGCAACTGGCAAGCACATACCAGGCCCCGCCCATACGGAGTTCATCCTTCAGCCGCCTGGCGACATCCAGACTGGTCAATGTACAGGATTGCGCTTCCTCAAATCGTCGTTGACTTAAATACAACCGTGCCATCATACGAAAGACATCGGATTGTCCGGCTTCATTCCCGACCCGGCGCATCAAGATTAAGGATTCCTGATAATAGGCGAGCGCATCCTCTTCCTTGCCGGTTTCCCTCGCCACCAACCCCAAATCAGAGAGTAAGACCGCTTTTCCGGCATAGTCGGACAAATGATTCATGAGATCCAAGGCTTCCAAATAATAGGCCTGGGCTCGTTCCCATTCGCCTGCATCGGCCGAAAGGTTCCCCAAATTGGCTAAAGTGGTACTAATCCCCCGATCATCACCAAGAATTTTTTGAAGCTCAAGCACCTCGGCATAATAGGCTCTGGCTTGTTCCCGGCGACCACTCACGGCGCAAATATTACCCAGGTTGCCCAGTGTGGTAGCCAAAGACCGTTGGTCTCCATTTTGACGATCAACTTCCAGAGCCTGCGCATAACACTGAAAGGCTTCCGTATAAAAACCTTTGGAAAAGTGTTGATTGCCTAGACAATTGAGATTGGCGGATTGAGACCAGGGCATAAGTACTCACTTAGCGTCACAGGAGAGATGAAAAAATTTCCATGGCCTTCTCATACTTTCGGTTCATTCATCTGCCAACAGTCGTTCAAGCGCAGGCTTGGCTCCAGTGAGCATGGACGTGCCATCTCCCACCAGGAGGCTTTCAAAGGTATACTTTAATAATCGACGAAGACCTTCACGGGCTTGGGCGATGTCGACATATTTTTCTGGAGGCAGAAGCCGGAGTGACCCTGCTGGATCCCCAATGATCCCGTCCCCCACAATCAGCACCCCTTGGCCTTGCTGCAAAAATAACGCGCTTTCTCCTGGAGATTTTTGATGCGAAAGCTGAACCACCCAAATCCCACCAGGAAGCAACTCCCCATCCTTAAACGTTTTATCGATGGTGAGCGTCATCTCTTTGGCATCTAATTCCGGCGCCATCACCTGACAGTTGAAGGTTTTTCGGAAATGAGCCGCCTCCCGTTCATGGTCTCGATTGGTCAGGATAATATAATCCGGAGCCCCTCCGCGCTGCGTCATCGCCAAATCACCGGCACTCATGGGAGGAGGGTCGACTAATATTCGATGCTCTCCCACGGCTAATAAATGGCCATTGAAGTTGAGCTGTTTCTCTTCGGAGAACCAGGACCATTCAGAAATATGAGGCAGAATGGTTTTCATAAGGTTCCCAGGGTTTCTTGAAGAAGGGTTGTGACTTTGGCTTGAACGCCAGGTTCTTCTGGGAGATCTAAGATGTCATCCTCATGGACTGTTATAAATTTACGATTGGGGCCTTTCGTCAGAGAAATGAGCAAAAGACTGCGCGAAGGAGTGGTAGGAATGACGACCTCCACGGACGCATCAAGGGCTTTCACGATCTCAAGAAATTTTTGTTTTCCGTCTTCTAGTTCGTCCATTGTGCCCTAACATTGGTTCAAGAAAGCATAAAGAGAGTCCGCGACCTACATGGCCGATGGAGTCTGTGGTGCCTGTAATAATTTCTCCACTTCCTGAAGAATGGCTTCGTGTCCCGCTAAGGTGCCATCCGTAAAGAAGTTCCCCACTCGCTGCCAACGGATCAGACCACGTTGATCGATCACGTACACATTTGGAATGAATTTTCCTCCACCATAGAGTTTGTCTGTTGTCTTCTCGGGATCTAAGAGATAGGGATACGTGACCTTCATGGGAAAGCCTTGCATAAACTCCATCACGTCGGACCGGGAATCCCCCGAAGAATTGATCCCGATCACGGCCACGGGCTTGTCTTTCGTGGCCTCATGGACCCTCTGTAGGTTGGTGCTTTGGATTAAACACGGTTCGCAAATATGAAAGAGTCCCAGAACCACCACTTTACCTTTAAATTGGTCCAGGGAGAGAGGCTGTCCATCAACACCGGTGAGTGAGAAATTGGGAGCGGCCTCGCCGACTTTAAAAAAACTCCCGGCGTGAGCGATGAAGCTGGTACTCAACGCAATGATTCCCACGATGACGAGGTAATGAATGTATTTCTTCATAGGTTCCTCCTGGATGAGATGCCAGAGGCACCCCCTTTGGGTTTGCCCCTTGAGCCACGATAAAATTCTAACACACGAAATTTTTCAGCAGCAACAAAACGGGCATGCACTTACGAGCGAGAGAGTTGATTCGGCTCGAATAATCCGAGTTGCAGGTGCTCGGCTTTGGTTAACGTGATGGGATAATTATCCGTAAAACAGGCATTACAATAGTGATGGGAAAGGCCTGGAGCCATGGCGAGCATGCCTTCGAGACTGAGGTACCCCAAACTGTCAGCCGTCACATAACGCCGAACCTCTTCAATACTGAGATTTGACCCAATGAGTTCTTTTTGCGTCGGGGTATCAATTCCATAATAACATGGGGCAATGACCGGGGGGGAACTGATGCGCAGGTGAATTTCTCGGGCACCGGCCTGTCGCAGCATTTTGACAATTTTCCGGCTGGTGGTGCCTCGAACAAGGGAATCATCCACGACCACAATCCGTTTCCCTTCTAAGACATCCGGGACCGGATTCAGTTTCAACTTCACGCCAAAATGGCGAATGGTTTGTTGCGGTTCAATGAAGGTCCGGCCCACGTAGTGATTGCGTGTCAATCCGATCTCAAAGGGTAACCCCATCCCTTCGGCATAGCCCAAGGCTGCTGGAACACCGGAATCGGGAACCGGGATGACCATGTCTGCGTCGGCTGGACATTCCTTGGCCAATTGACGTCCAAAGGCTTTGCGAACCGGGTACACGGCATTGGGACCAAAAATTTTCGAATCGGGTCTCGCGAAATAGACGTATTCAAATACACATTGGGCTCGCTGGCGTTCGAGAAACGGATGATACGAGGTCAATTCGGAATCCTGAATGACAACGATTTCTCCCGGTTCAACTTCACGGACGAACTTGGCATCAATCAGATCGAATGCGCACGTCTCGGATGCCACAACCCAACTGCCTTTATAGCGTCCCAAACACAGCGGACGAAATCCAAACGGATCGCGGGCCGCAATCAAATGATCATCAGTTAACAGCACCAAGGAAAAGGCTCCTCGAACCAGACTTAATGCGTCAATCACCCGGGTCACGATGGTATCCCCTTTGGAGTGGGCGATCAGGTGAATGATGACCTCGCTATCGGAGTCCGACTGAAAAATAGCCCCATAGGCTTCGAGCTCCCCTCGAAGCACTCCCGCATTTATTAAATTCCCGTTGTGGGCTAACGCCAAATTGCCAAAGGCGAAGTTAACGGACAAGGGTTGAACGTTTTGCAACTGACCGCTGCCAGCCGTGGAATATCGATTATGGCCGATCGCCTTTGTTCCCGGGAGTTCGCGTAACGATTTTTTAGAGTAAATATCCGCAACGAGGCCTAACCCCTTTTTCTGAAAGAATTGCTCTCCATCCGAAGACACAATGCCGGAGCCTTCTTGCCCCCGGTGTTGTAAGGCATAGAGGCCTAGGTACGTCAGATTCGCGGCTTCCTTCGACCCTGCAATGCCGAAGACGGCACATTCCTCATGAAATCCATCCGGCGAAGGCATGGTCTGTACCATCGGCAACTTCCTCATGACGTCCTCAAAGATGTCAGACCATCTTGATCGGTAAGGAGGGCAGGTAATTTCAACCATGTCGAAGGAAAAACCATGATCACGATGCTTCGGCTCCTAGTTGTCGTGCAAGAGCGTGGTGCCATTGATCTCCCATTTCGGAAAGGGACATACTGATCTGGCATACCGGCTGGTCCCCGGTTCCGCGAACAGCGATGTCCATATTGCCTTGAGTGACCTGTCCCAAGTCTGTGCTTGGCACTCCCGAGCGTTGAACCAACTCCATCACCTGCTTGGCATGCTCCGGTTTAATTGAGACGACAACCCGGGAAGGGCTTTCTCCAAAAAGCAGGGCGTCTTGACGCAAGCGATGCTGGTTCAGCATCACAGTTGCCCCAAATGGAGTGGAGGGATGTGTGAGGCAACACTCCGCTAGTGTAACGAGTAATCCGCCTTCTGAGCAATCATGCGCTGATTGCACCAGCCCATTATGGATTAATGCGAGGAGACAGGAATGAAGGGCCTTTTCTCGATCCAGATCCAACCAAGGGGGATTCCCTTGTTCACGAGAATGAATGACCTTGAGGTATTCCGTCCCGCCTAAGTCTTCTTTCGTCTCTCCCAACAAGAGAATATGATCGCCTGCCTGCTTGAACCATTGAGTGGTAATGGCTTCCGGACGCTCAATGAGTCCGACCATTCCTAAAATCGGGGTTGGATAGATAGAGAGGCCATTCGTTTCGTTATAAAAGCTGACGTTCCCGCTGACGACAGGAATTTCGAATGATCGACATGCGTCGGCGATGCCTTCGACCGCCATGATGAATTGCCACATAATGTCCGGACGCTCTGGGTTGCCGAAATTGAGGCAGTCGGTGACCCCGATCGGTTGGGCTCCGGCACAAACCAGATTTCTGGCGGCTTCAGCGACGGCTAATCCTCCTCCCATATAGGGATTCAGCAGACAATATCGGCTATTGCCGTCCGTCGTCATGGCCAGGGCTTTGGTGGTGCCTTTGATGCGAACCACGGCGGAATCGGAGCCGGGGCACACCACGGTATTGGTTCCCACCATATGATCATATTGCCGAAACACCCAACGTTTGCTGGCGATGGTTGGTGAAGCTAATAGTTTCAATAACACCTCGGCAGGATTTTTGACGTCTGGAAGCGTATCAATATTTAAGGATTGCAAAAACTCCTGATAGGGAGGTGGCGCAGCAGGGCGATCATAGCGTGGCCCTAATTCAGCAAGAGCATGAGCGGGTATTTCAGCCACAACCTTATTGCCCTCTCTGATGCGAAGGATCCCATCTTCTGTCACCTGTCCAACGACCGCGGCATCAATTCCCCATTTCCGGCAGATCGCAAGGACAGACTCTTCTTTGCCGGGTTGAGCGACCAGCAACATCCTTTCCTGGGATTCCGATAACAGAATTTCATAGGGAGTCATGTGCGGTTCACGCCGGGGGACTTTGGCCAGATCCATGTCAATGCCGGTTCCGGCGCGGGAGGCCATTTCGCAGGACGAGCTGGTGAGCCCAGCCGCCCCCATGTCCTGAATCCCGACCAACAGGTCCTGCTCTAAAAATTCAAGGCAGGCTTCAAGTAACAGTTTCTCTAAAAAGGGATCGCCAACTTGCACATTCGGACGCTTCTTTTCGGAGGCATCGTCAAAACTGTCAGAGGCCATAGTGGCGCCATGAATCCCATCTCGGCCCGTTTTGGCACCGATGTACAGCACGTGATTTCCGGCACCTTTGGCTAATCCTCGAAGGAGACGATCTTTCTTGACGATCCCAAGACAAAAAACATTGACCAGCGGATTCTTTGAATAAATATCGTTAAACGTAATCTCCCCACCCACCGTCGGCACCCCCATGCAGTTCCCATAGGAAGAAATTCCAGAGACGACTCCTTTGAGGATATGCTGATTCTTGGGAAGGTCCAATTCACCGAATCGTAGTGAATTTAATAACGCAATCGGGCGTGCTCCCATGGTAAAAATATCGCGGAGAATGCCTCCGACACCCGTTGCCGCTCCTTGAAACGGTTCAATATATGACGGGTGATTGTGCGATTCCATCTTGAACACTGCCGCAAGTCCCTCACCAATATCCACGGCTCCGGCGTTTTCTCCAGGCCCTTGAACCACTCGCTCCCCTTCGGTGGGAAATCGTTTCAAATGAATGCGTGAACTTTTATAACTGCAATGTTCACTCCACATCACGGAAAAGATACCCAACTCAGTGAGATTAGGCTCACGACCAAGATGCTTGAGGATTTGCTGATACTCATCCTCAGACAGACCATGCTGTTCAATGATTTTCGGCGTAAGGGGTACGTGGGGCAAGGCTTTTGATTCCTGGATCATGGCAAGCAACTCATCATGATGGGGATCTCTTCCCAATAAGTAAAAAAGGGAATGAGAGCGGTGAACATACGTATGTGACGCTAATAATTTTGAAACAAACCGACGAGGTTCATGTTCTCAACGCTCACAGAAATGTACATAGGAAAGCCAGGAGCACGGTCATTTCAATGAGAGAGAACCTATCATAGACAGGATCATTCTGTCCTGTGGCTTAACGACCTGAAGGTAGACGAAGAGGTAAATGATCCGTGACATACGAGGCATACCGCAACGCCGTGAGCACTTGTTCATATGTCAGGTTCAATGTTTCCTGAACGTCAGTAAACGATTTCCCAATGCCAAGTGTTCCGACCACGGTGGCCACATCAACGGCGGTGCCTGCCACACATGGTTTCCCGTGGCAGGTGTCTGGAGTCATCGTGATTCCTGGAAAAACTTCCATGGTGGCCTTGGCAAACAATGGGGGCACTGGCTGATGGCAGCGATCAGGCTTATACAGGTTGAGGTGTCTTGTGTTTTTCCAATGCTGAAATCATGGATCGAAAAAGACACACCCCGTCCTCATTATTGAGAAGGTGTTCTGCTCCTCGTTCTGGATGAGGCATCAGACCAAGGACGTTGCCCGCCGGGTTACGAATTCCCGCAATATTGTCCAACGATCCATTGGGATTGGCTTGAGAGGTCACCTGGCCTTCGCGATCACAATACCGAAAGACGATTTGCGCATTGGCTTGCAATGCGGACAACGTCACAGGGTTCGTATAATAATTTCCCTCAGCATGGGCAATCGGGAGTCTCAGAATCTGCCCAGGTTTACATTGGTTGGTGAATGGGGTATCCGCGTTTTCTACCCGTATATAGCGATCTTCACAAATGAAAGAAAGATCCCGGTTGCGCAACATGGCACCGGGTAAAATCCCAAGTTCCAAAAGCATTTGAAATCCATTGCAAATGCCCAAGACCATTCCACCCCGCCCAGCAAATTCAGCGATCGCGTCCATGATAGGAGAGAATCGGGCTATGGCACCTGTGCGTAGATAGTCCCCATAGGAAAAGCCTCCTGGGAGAATGATGGCATCCATGCCGTTAACCGATGTCTCTTGGTGCCAGATGAAATGAGCGGTTTGTCCCATGACCTCCGAAAGGACATACGCGCAATCACGATCACAATTGGATCCGGGAAAGACAATGATGCCGATGTTCACGGCGTTCTCCTCTTGTCGACATTCCTACTGAGATGAGAAGGGTAAGGGAAGAAAAGGGCGTATTCAATCATGAGGAACGACCGAGAACCCATCAGTTAGGTCTCAAGGATCTCGTATTGATACTCTTCAATGACGGTATTGGCTAGGAGTTTTTCGCACATAGCTTTTATCGTATTTTCCGCAGAGGTCGTGTCCGTTTCAGAAAGATCTACCTCGATGAATTTCCCAATGCGGACTTCTCCAACCGTTCCAAAGCCAAGCGTTTGAAGCGATTGCTGGATGGCTCGACCTTGAGGATCAAGAATTCCGTTTTTGAGCGTGATGTAAATTTTGGCTTTCATGATTTCCCAGAAGACTCGACATGCACCCGGTGAATAAGCACTTTACGTAACCGTCAGGGTTGTTGCCAATATAGCCTTTCGCAAAGAACCATTACTCTGCTCGGAAGATCGTGAATTATCCGCATACCCGTTTAAGAACTTCTTGATAGGTTTCCTCGATCCGCCCCAAATCTTTTCTGAAACGATCCTTATCCATGCGTTCCCCGGTTTGGATATCCCAAAAACGGCACGTGTCCGGGGAAATTTCATCTGCCAAGATAATCTGACCGTTCCATAATCCAAATTCCAGCTTAAAATCCACCAGCATCATGCCCCTTTTCTGGAAAAAAGGTTTGAGCACCTCGTTGATTTTGAGAGCCTGCTGTCGGAGTTCCTCGATTTGCGAGGGTGTGGCCAATTTCAGCAGGCGAATATGGTCTTCAGAAATGAGCGGGTCGCCCAGCGAATCATCTTTATAGAAGAACTCGACCAATGGTGGATCAATGATCAAGCCTTCTTCTAAGCCCAAGCGTTTGACAATGCTGCCCGTGGCTCGATTACGCACCACAACTTCCACCGGAATAATTTTCACCCGACGCGTTAACATTTCTCGATCATTGAGTTGTTGGATGAAGTGACTGGGAGTGCCCGCTTCAGCAAGATACTGGAAAAGCGTTGCGGAGATTTTATTGTTCACCACCCCTTTTTCCAGGATAGTCCCTCGTTTTTGTGCATTGAAGGCGGTGGCATCGTCCTTGAAGTAGTGAATGACTTCGTCTAACTTTTCGGTCAGAAAAATCTTCTTGGCTTTTCCTTCGTACAGCATCTCTCCTTTAGTCATTATATATTCCTCTTTGTTGAAGTTTTCTTTGGAATGGTGGATTGGGTTCGTGTTGAGCTCTTTCGCTGGACTTGTCGTCCAAACACACGTGCAAAAATCTGCTGCTGGTGCCGCAAATAGGCTTTAGGGTTAAAACAGGTCGCAATCTCTTTTGCACTCAGATGTTTGGCAATAAAGGGATCCTGCTCTATAAGGGCTTGGAAGCTTCCCTCCCCTTTCCAGGCAGCCATAGCATGTTGCTGTACATGCTCATAGGCCTCTTTTCTGATCGCACCTTTATCCACCAACGCCAGCAATAGGCGTTGCGAGTAGATCAGGCCACCGGTTTGATTGAGGGTGACCAACATCCGTTCTGGATAGACCACCAGTTTGGATAACATGTTCGTTAACCGGACCAGCATGTAATCAATCAGAATAGTGCTATCAGGAAGGATGATCCGCTCAGCAGATGAATGGCTAATATCTCGTTCATGCCACAAGGCAACATTTTCCAGAGCAGCCAGGCTGTTACTGCGAACCACTCTGGCGAGACCACATAAATTTTCCGAGCTGATCGGGTTTCGTTTATGAGGCATCGCGGAAGAGCCTTTTTGGCCAGGCTCGAAGAACTCTTCGGCTTCCAAGACTTCGGTTCGTTGCAAATGACGAATTTCAGTGGCCACTTTTTCAATACTGGCTGCCATCAGGGCCAATGCCGAGAGAAAGGCTGCGTGGCGATCCCGCTGAATCACCTGATTTGAAATAGGCGCCGGTTTCAACCCTAACCGTTGACATACCGCTTTTTCTATCGATGGAGAAAGATGCGCAAATGTTCCCATGGCACCTGAAAGTTTTCCGACGGCAATATCCGCAATCGCCGCTTCTAGGCGGAGTTGCTGCCGTTGAAACTCCTGAAACCAAATGGCCACTTTCCAGCCGAAGGAAATAGGTTCACCATGAATGCCATGCGAACGCCCCACCATCAGCGTATCCCGATGTGCGAAGGCTAAATCCCGTAAGGCACTCAGTAAGCCCCTGACATCATCCAAAATCAATTGGGCCGCTTCCACTAATTGCAACGCAAGAGACGTATCGACGATGTCCGACGACGTGAGCCCAGCATGGAGAAATCGCCCATCTTTTCCTGCCTGCTCGGCCACCGATTCCAGGAAGGCAATGACATCATGTTTCGTAACGTGTTCGATGGCCGCGATTCGTGAAGGATTAATCGTGACTTTTTTTCGAATACGGGCTGCCACGCCATGAGGGACCTGGCCCATCTGTTCCATGGCTTCGCACACGGCAAGTTCGACCTGTAACCACAATTCATATTTGCGGGTCTGGGTCCAAACGGCCCCCATACAGGGTAACGTGTAGCGGTCAATCATAGGACAGGGCAATTAGGAGGTAGGTGAGGGATCAGAGAATTCCGGCACAGGAATTTTTGGTTGAATGTGACTTCGCTTGACGGCAAGTCTTGGTTCAGCACGGAGCACATGGTCTAAAAGCCCATTGACGAACCGTCTGGCTTCATCATCCGCAAAGAGTTTAGCCAATTCAACCGCTTCATTGATGGTGACCATCGCCGGAATGTCGGGCTCCCATACCAACTCATAAATCGAACATCTGAGGATATTCCTATCCACCACCGGCATCCGTTTCAAGGACCAGTCGATGGAAAATTCACGAATGATTCGGTCAATCTCCGCCTGATTCGTGATGACCCCAAGAAAGAGGTGAGACGTAAATGCTTGGACTTCCGGTGAAGCCGATTGACACGCCCAAAACTTGTCTTGCCACGAGGGGTTTTGATCCTGAAATTCATGTTGGAAAAGCATTTGCAGAGCAAGCTGGCGGGCCAGACGCCTGGATGGTCGAACGTGCGCGTGATTGGCTGGAGGAGTATCGGATGGAATAGTCATGGTCATGATGTTGCTGATTCCCTTAAGAAACCAGACTGGCGAATGCTGGTCTTACTCAAACGTTTCATTATGACGGCCATTTCAAGAGCTGTGCGGGCTGCCTCTGCGCCCTTATTCCGTTCAAGTGGACCAGAACGTTCCATCGCCTGATCAACGGTATCCGTAGTCAGTACTCCAAAAATGATGGGAATTCCAGTTTCCAGAGATGCCTGGCCGATCCCGCGACTCGTCTCTGCACAAATATACTCGAAGTGCGGTGTTTCTCCGCGAATCACGGCCCCCAAGCAAATAATGGCATCAAAACGATGTGATTGGGCCAGTGTCTTGGCAATTAATGGAATCTCAAATGCCCCAGGAACTCGAATCACTTGTCTGTGGTCTGGTGGGGTTCCTAATTGGGTTAAGGTGGACTCAGCAGCAGCCAATAAACGGCTGGTCACGACCTCGTTGAAGGTACTGACCACGATGGCGACCTGACAGTCTGCCTTCTCCCCACCACGCTCCTGATTCGCCATGCTAGTCAAGTAATTCCTTTGAGATTCAGTCTCTCAATACGAGACGAGAGAGCGTCGCGATGAGTGTGTACCACTTGCCAGTGGGAACCGCAAGCCCCCGTTACACATTATTCAAGAGATGGCCTAATTTGGCTTTTTTCGTCCGCAAGTAGTGCACATTTGACTCCTGGGGAGTAATCTCAATGGACACTCGTTCGACCACTTCCAATCCATAACCTTCGATCCCCACAATTTTCCTTGGATTGTTGGTGATCAGTCTGATTTTTTTGAGACCTAAATTCACCAATATTTGGGCGCCGATTCCATAATCCCGCAAATCAGCCTTGAAACCCAATTGTAGATTGGCTTCGACCGTATCACTGCCCTCGTCCTGAAGGTGGTAGGCCCGAATTTTGTTGGTGAGTCCGATTCCCCGCCCCTCCTGATTTAAGTACAGCAGGACCCCTTTGCCTTCCCGTTCAATTATTTCCATGGCTCGATGCAGTTGTTCACGGCAATCACAGCGCAAAGACCCAAAGACATCGGCTGTCAGACAGCCCGAATGAACTCGCACCAGCGTTGGATGGTTATCGATCTCCCCTTTCACGAGGGCGATGTGTGTTCCGGCATCGAGTTCGTTTTCAAAGACCACCGACTGAAAATGACCAAAACGTGTCGGGAGATTCGCGGTGGCTACTTGTTTCACAAACGTCTCCCGATGCATTCGATATTGAATCAAATCTTTAATCGTGATGATTTTCAGGCCATGGTGCTTTGCAAATTTCATTAAGTGAGGAACCCGGGCCATCGTGCCGTCATCATTCATAATTTCACAAATCACGGCTGCGGGATACAGTCCGGCTAGGCGCGCAAGATCGACGGACCCTTCGGTTTGTCCGGCACGTCGCAATACTCCGCCTTTATGGGCTTTTAGGGGGAAGACATGTCCCGGTCTGGCAAAATCAGTTGGTTTAGCGGTTGGGTCAACCGCTAGTTTAATCGTGGTGGCTCGATCAGCGGCGGAGATACCGGTGGTAATATGTTTGGCGGCATCAATCGACACGGTAAAGGCGGTGCCGAACGGTGCGGTATTTTCGTTCGCTTGTGGGGGAAGCTTCAGCTCATCCACCCGGTCGGGAGTGAGGGCCAGGCAAATTAACCCTCGGCCGTACTTTGCCATGAAGTTAATATGTTCAGGAGTGACTTTTTCAGCAGCCATGACCAGATCGCCCTCATTTTCCCGGTCCTCATCGTCAACAAGGATGATGCATTTGCCAACTTGAATATCCTGTAAGGTTTCGGCAATGGTATGAAATTGGGGCTTGTGTATGGGGGGCGTTTCTTTTTTCATGGGTGACTCACTTGACGGTCAAACGTTTCAGCCACAGTTGGTTAGATTTCTGATATGGATTTGTGTTTGGTCAACCGGATCGAACGCTGGAATATCATAGCACTAATGCCTGCTAATCCTGAAACCAGGCCCAAGACGAAAAACCCAGAAGAGAAGGTTCCGGTCGTTTCCTTCAACCATCCAAAACCAGATGATAACAGGAACCCCCCAAGACCTCCTGCCGCGCCAACGAAGCCGGAAGCCGTTCCCATTATGGATTTGAACCGACAAGAAACCACCTGGAAAATGGCTCCATTTCCAAATCCTAAACACAGCATGATTAGGAGAATAATGGTATAGGTCAAGACAAAATGATCAAGATTCCCTGATGCCAGGCATAGAGCCGCTATTATTAGAAAGAGCCCTTGTAATAAGGTCAGGCCCCCGAACCGATCCGCAAGAAATCCTCCAAGAGGACGGGCCCCACTTCCCGCTAGAGCGCAAAGAGCGGTCAATGTCCCGGCATTCACCATGCCCACATGAAATTGATCATGGAAAAAAACCGGGAGATAACTCGAGAGCCCCACAAATCCTCCAAATGTCACTCCATATAAAAAACACAACCAGTATATGAATGGATCCTGAAGCCCTTTTTGCAGAATGACACCAATACCGTCTTTTTTCGAGGCGTCGGTTCCATTCCTTGCTGGAGCCGATTGAACCAACCAGAAAAAGAGGAGAGCTGTCCCTATAACAGGTAGCAGCATGATGCCGAAGACCTGATGCCAGCCAAGTGCTTCCGCAAGGCGCGGGGCCATAAACGCAGCCAACAGTACACCACTGTTTCCAATCGCTGCGACTCCCATGGCCAACCCTTGATGGGCGGAGGGATAGGCTTGGCTGGCCAGAGGCAGAGCAATCGCAAAGCTGGCCCCGGCAAACCCTAAAAAGAGTCCAATTCCCAGCATAGACTCGAAGCTGGTTCCTCCCAGCCATCCCAGCAGTAACCCGATGCCTTCCAGTCCCAGGATGCCCAATCCCACGACTTTGGCCCCTAACCGGTCTCCAAGCGGCCCGACAATAACTCGAAACAACGCGCCGCCTAACAAGGGGATACCGACTAATAGGCCTTTTTGGGAGGCTGAGAGGGAAAATTCTTCAGATATGGGAATACCCATGGCCCCAATGAGCAGCCACACCATGAAACTGATTTCAAAGTGCAGCCATGCACCAAGGAGGGTTGGCCAATGGCCGGAACGCAGTGCCTGTAACCCGTCTTTTAACATTTCTCTCTCAGGAACAGAAGAAGGCCTTTCTGTGTACATTTCTTAACCATGTTGCCATAGCCCCGACTATAAAAAGTTTTACCCGACATAGACAATGCTTCTCTGAGGTGAAACGTTTGGAGACCCCTCATAACCTCGGAATTGGAAAACTTCGTCGATGCGGTTGGTGATCCAAGAAAAATTCATTACAATATCACCAGAGTGTGACGCATCCTGCGCTTCTTGATCAAAACCAAAGCATGAGACAGAAACCTTCAAAAAAGCGGATTCCGGAAGTGATTGACGTCGTGGTGGAAGCCTCTCATTCTACCCTGGCGAACGACGAGATACATGAAGACATACTCCTCGATGAAACCAAGGACCTGGAAAATCAACCTGAAAATGAAGAGGCATCCGAGAACAAGGCGACGTGGGATTCGGTCTCAACTGCCCTTAGTCCGACCACAACGCTCAGTCGGTTCTTAGCCGAAGTCCGGCGGTACCCGTTCCTTTCGAAAGAAGAAGAACTTCAACTCTTTCATGAATATCAGACCTTAGGGACACGAGAGGCTGCGGTGAAGTTGATTTTGGCTAACCTGCGGGTCTGTGTGTCCATTGCCTCAGAATATGGTCTTGCCGGCATTGATCAAATGGACCTTATCCAGGAGGGGAATGTCGGGCTTTTGCAGGCCATGAAGAAATTCGATCCGACAAAAAATGTTCGCTTCTATGCCTATGCCGCCTGGTGGGTACGAGCCTTTATCCTGCGATACCTCCTTAATAATTTTCGCCTCGTCAAAATAGGCACGACCCAAGAACAGCGCCGCCTTTTCTATAATCTTCGTCGCGAAAAGGCTAAATTGGAGCGACAAGGCTATGTGCCCGATCCCAAGCTACTGGCGGACCGCCTCAACGTCCGTGAACGGGACGTAGTGGAAATGGATCAACGCCTGGGGAGTTGGGAACTCTCCCTGGATCAGCCCATGACTGCGGAGGGGGAAGGCACGTTTCATGACCTCCTTCCCTCTGCACAAGCTCCCATTGATGATGAGCTTGCCGACATCCAGCTCCGAGTTCTGTTTCGCAAAAAACTAGCAGAATTTGCGCAAACGCTGACGGAGCGAGAGGAGGATATTCTTCGCAATCGACTCCTATCGGAATCTCCCGTGACTTTAGAAGATTTGGGAAGAAAATATATGATTACCAAAGAGCGAACTCGTCAACTGGAGGCCAAAATAATTAAGAAGTTGCGAGAGCTTATGAAAAAAGATATTCAGGATTTTGAACATCTCAGAAAATAGTGCTGTAAGTTCATATACGTATAATATCTCCGTTTATGTCAAAATTACGAGTGGCTCCTACCCTCCACCAGGAATGTCCTTCTCTCTTCCTCGTTGAAAATCTCGCCGTTCCCTCTTGACTTCATTTCAACCCGACTTATCTTTTCCTTCAAGATGACACATCTATGAAAATTTAAGCAGATGTGCGTAATCCCAAATAGGTGATTACAGTTCTCACCATTTTCCCATTTAATTGGCCAACAACCAAAGAAGGAGGCAGACATGGCAGCCACAAAAGAGAAAGAGAAGGAAAAAAAGGAACCCAAAGAAGGTGGAAGCGGAAGCAGTGCGAAGGGGTTTCGTCCTCTGGGTGATCGAGTGTTCGTGACCTATACTGAAGAATTGGAACGGACAGCAGGGGGAATTTACGTACCGGACTCGGCTCGTGAAAAACCACAAAGAGGCACCATCGAAGCCGCAGGCCCTGATGTTGAAAATGTGAAGGTTGGCGATCAAGTGTTGTTTGACAAGTATTCTGGAACCAAAATCAAGGTTGAAAACGATGACTGTTTAATTTTAAAAGAAGAAGATATTTTGGGCGTCTTTGAAAATTAACACCGCCGTCACATTCGAACCCACTTTCTTGATTTGTATTCCACATCACATAAATGATTTCTAAGGAGGATTTGTATGGCTAAGCAGTTGCAATACAGTGAAAAGGCACGTGCGTCTATTTTGAGCGGAGTGAATCAATTAGCCGATGCAGTGAAAACGACATTAGGACCAAAAGGCCGGAATGCCATTCTGGATAAGAAATTTGGCGCCCCAACGATCACCAAAGATGGAGTGACGGTGGCCAAGGAAATCGAGTTAAAGAATCCCTATGAAAACATGGGCGCGCAATTGGTCCGGGAAGTGGCAAGCAAGACCAGTGATATCGCCGGTGACGGAACGACGACCGCGACCGTATTGGCACAAGCCATTTACCGTGAAGGCGTCAAGAATATCACCGCAGGCGCGAATCCAATGGAAATCAAGCGGGGAATTGATAAGGCCGTCGAAGTCGCAATTGAAGAATTGAAAAAAATCAGCAAACCGTGCCAAACAAAAAAAGAGATTTCCCAAATCGGGTCTATTTCCGCGAATAACGATCACACCATTGGCGACCTGATTGCCGAGGCAATGGACAAAGTTGGAAAAGATGGCGTTATCACCGTAGAAGAAGCCAAGTCCATGACCACGTCCCTGGACGTTGTCGAAGGAATGCAGTTTGACCGCGGATACATCTCTCCCTATTTCGTGACCAATGCGGACCGGATGGAAGCTACCTTGGAAGACGCCTTTTTGCTGATCGTTGAAAAGAAAATCAGTGCCATGAAGGACTTGCTCCCCATTCTTGAGCAGGTAGCAAAAATGGGCAAACCGTTGGTCATTATTGCTGAAGATGTCGAAGGCGAAGCCTTGGCGACCTTGGTGGTCAATAAACTTCGTGGCACGTTGAATGTGGCAGCGGTCAAGGCTCCTGGCTTTGGTGATAGACGGAAAGCCATGTTGGAGGATCTTGCCACCTTGACGGGCGGACAGGTGATTTCTGAGGAAGAGGTCTCAAGCTCGAAAGCGTGAAGCTGACAGACCTCGGTCGTGCCAAACGGGTGAACATTGACAAGGACAATACCACGATTGTGGAAGGTGCCGGGGATCCCAAACGGATTGAAGGGCGGGTCAAACAACTGAAGACGCAGGTTGAAGAAACCACCTCCGATTACGACCGGGAAAAATTACAAGAGCGATTGGCGAAAATGGTTGGTGGCGTTGCGGTGATTAACGTCGGCGCAGCGACTGAAACCGAAATGAAGGAAAAGAAAGCTCGCGTGGAAGACGCTCTTCATGCGACGAAAGCTGCCGTAGAGGAAGGCATCGTGCCTGGTGGAGGCGTGGCTCTCCTCCGATGTGTTCCAGCTTTGGATAAAATGAAATTAGACCACGATCAACAAGTTGGCGTGAATATCGTCAAGCGTTCCTTGGAAGAACCAATTCGACAAATTTCCATCAACGCAGGGGCTGAAGGCTCCATTATTGTGGAAAAAGTTCGAGGTTTATCCACAAACCACGGATACAATGCAGGTACCGGAGAATTTGTGGATATGGTCGAGGCCGGTGTGATTGATCCGACCAAAGTCGCACGTTGCGCGTTGCAAAACGCTGCAAGTGTTGCGGCCCTCATGCTCACCACCGAAGTCATGGTGACAGAAATCCCAGAATCGAAGTCAGAAGCTGGTGGGATGCCTGGCGGCCATGACCATGGCATGGGCGGCATGGGCGGCATGGGCGGATTCTAATTATCCGACTCACGAGTATTGTGAAAACCCCCGGGAGGATTGTGATCCTCCTGGGGGTTTTTTACTTCTGAATCTTAAATTGGATACCCCGTTAGGTATCAAATTTAAATGTAATATAAAGATGGGTCATCCTAAAAACCGGTGTGGATAGTAGCCTGGATCATAAGATACTTTTGACAGATTGTTTTAGTGGTGTGGTATAAGGAAGTCCATCTTTAACGTAACTTCCATATTGTATTCGTGCAAATGGCATCATCAATTTTTACCTGGATTAGGCAACTATGACTTCATATTCAAACACAATCAAAGCAGATTCTTGTCAGCAAAAAACCTGTCGTCTATTAATGTTGGCACTTACGGTTCTTTTCGTCACTGGGAACAGCGTATTTGGGGTTCTTAATAAGGTGGAAGCAGCCGATTCCCGGTCGCGAACAGAAGCGAATTGTACCATTGGTATGGTGAAAGGCGATGCAAAGGCTGACTGTCAGGTTCCAATTCCCAATGGCTGCATTGTTGCCCAGTTTCCTGGATATCCCGAACCCTGGGCCGATATCTCCAAAGGAGGAGGGACATCCTGTGAGTTTGACGAAAAGCACACTGACTGGAAAACTTCCATTGTCGGATCATGCCAAGCTTGCACAACTGAGCAATGTACGGGAAGATTTATCGTGATGTTTAATTGTGCGAACAATGTTCCTCCTGCTAATCCGGGAACCCCTGGACAGAAGTAAATCTCGTTTTTATCCTGAGGAGGAGTAGCACTCATGTCTCCTCGGTCGATCCTCGCCAATCAGATCAAAGAAGAGGCCAGGCGCTTGGGTTTTGATGCGGTGGGGATTGCCCGTCTGCCAACGCCTCTTCCCACCATACGCTTCCCTCCGGCTCAAAGTACGATTCCCAATGCAGACGAATCGATTACTTGGCGGTTATGGGGACGCCTAAAAAAATGGCTGGACTTGCGCTTTCATGGAACGATGGAATGGATGGCCAAGGATCCGAAACGCCGCGCTGACCCGGCTGAAGTTCTCCCAGGATGCCAATCGCTGGTTGTCGTGGGGATGAATTATTACACCGATCATACTCCGGATGAGTCAAAGGCTGCTGGACGAATTGCCCGATATGCCTGGGGGAAGGACTATCACGGGTTCATGAAGGACCGGCTGAGACAGTTAGAAAATTTCCTTCATTCCCTCGTCCCTGATGCTCAGACGAAGAGTTATGTGGATACGGGGCCCATCATGGAAAAACCGTGGGCCCAAGAGGCTGGCATTGGCTGGATCGGCAAGCACACCAATATCGTTTCCACGGATTTTGGGTCTTGGCTGTTGCTGGGAGAAATTTTGACGACCGTGCCATTGGATTGTGACGAACCCGCCCTGGATTTATGTGGAACCTGCTCGCTCTGTATTCAGGCTTGCCCTACCGGAGCCATCGTGGAACCTTATCTCCTTGATGCGGAGCGATGCATCTCGTATTTGACGATTGAATACCGTGGTGGTGTAAATGATTTACCAGCTGAGCTAAGAAAAAAAATAGGGAATAGAATTTTTGGCTGTGACGATTGTTTGGATATTTGTCCTTTTAACATCAATGCCAAACCTACTTTTGAGCCAGGATTTCAACCATTGCCCTGGACCTTGCATCCTCAATTACCCGCCTTGGCGAATCTGACAAAAGATGAATTTCAATCGCTGACGAAAGGAAGCCCCTTGCGCCGCCCTAAGCATGAGGGATTTATCCGAAATGTACAGATTGGACTCGATAATCGCGCTCCACGGGTTCCTTTATCGTAATTCGATTACGGTCACGCCGTCTCCTCCCTCGGCTGGATCACCCGCTCGAAAGCTTTGGATATAGGGAGAGGATTGGCAAAGGGTTCGAATTCCTGTTTTAAGTGCGCCCGAACCCTGGCCATGGATGACTTTAAGATATTTGGCCTGGGAGACCAAGGCATGGTCCAGTGCCGCAATTGTCATCTCCATCGCATCGTCCAGACGAAACCCACGAATAACCAGTTCATGTTGATAATGCCCAGTTGCCTGGTTGGAGGCTGTGGCACTCGGCTCAGTGTGAATTGTGGAAAGAGACCGTTTTCCACTTAATCGTTCTTGAGCCGACAAGGATGTATTTGAGGAAGAAGGCGTTGCTCGACGTATGGCAGAAGGGGCTGTTTTAATTGTCCGGCTACCCACACGAATGGATACCTGTTTTTTTCCCTCAAGACTTTCCTGCAAGACCCCTATCGTCCCCAACGCATCAATTTCCACAAGGTCCCCTTCATGCAGTGGCTCAGATGACATCAAGAAATTATTGGGGAGGTGAGAGAGCATTTCTTGATTAATCGTCCTTATGGTTTGTTGGATAGACTGAACCTTCGAAAGCGTTTTGTCCTTTTTTAAGTTGTTGACGATTTGATTAAGGTGCCGTTGCGCTTTGGAAAATTCTTGTTGCCATTGTTTTCGATATCGTTGCCGGTCTTCCCGTTCTTGCGTCTGCAATTGCTCGCGAGTCACTTTCGCCTCATCAAGCAGGCGTTGTGCCTCCTGACGTTGATGTTGAACCTGTTCACGCTCACGCTCTAATCGAGTGTGTGTGTTCTGCAGAGCTCGGAAGATGGCCTCAAGATCGTGGTCTTGCCGTTGAATCAACGATTGGGCAGACTGAATGATTGAAGAATCCAACCCTAATCGTCCCGCAATATCCAAGGCCGAAGACCCACCGGGAATTCCGTCTATGAGCCGGTATGTTGGAGAGAGGGTATCAATATCGAATTCCTGACTGGCATTCCGAACATGAAGATTTCGAAAGGCAAGGGTTTTCAAGGTTGGATAATGAGTAGTCGCGACGATCGTGCATCCTAATTCGCAAAGATGGGTTAAGAGCGCTTCGGCTAATGCCGCGCCCTCAATAGGGTCCGTTGAGCTGCCCACTTCATCCAGGAGCACAAGAACATCCCGGCTCGCTCGTCCCTGTGATGACCGGACATCTTTTAATAACGCGATCATGTTGAGAATATGGCCGGAAAAACTTGATACGTCTTTGCTGAGATCTTGCGTATCCCCGATATCGGCATACACCTGCTCAAAAAGTGCCATTTTGGAGTCTGGACCACAGGTTGGGTGAAGTCCGACTTTCACCATCATCGCAAATAATCCCACCAGTTTTAACGACACCGTTTTCCCACCCGCATTCGGTCCAGAAATGATGAGAACCTGGGTGGCGCCCTCTATCCGAATGGAGTTGGGTACGACCTGTTCCTTGGTCAACGCCAGGAGTGGATGTCTGGCCTGTTGCAGATCAATGCAATGTTCGTGGTTGAGATGAATGGGAGAGCCCTGAGTTCTCATGCTCAATCGTGCTTTGGCCATGAGGCAATCAAGATCGGCCAAGCACAACAGATTTTCCTGGATGGCCGGAACATGTTCTGCCACACGGCTGGACAAATCTTGCAGGATATGCCGTTCCTCCTGAGCCACCTGCAAATCGGCAAATTTAATGGAATTATTCAATTCGATCAGATGGCGAGGCTCAACAAACACCGTGGCTCCACTACCGGAAATGTCATGAACAATGCCATCGATCGCATGTTGCCGCTCGGCTTTTATCGGAATCACGTAGCGATTCTCACGTTCAGCAAAATACTGTCCTTGAAGAAGATCCTCATATTGCTGAGAAGCCAACATCGATTCCAACCGTCGTCGCATCGTTTGACGAAGATCCTGACTTTTTTGTGTCAATTGATAGAGCTCAGGACTCGCGGATGCTCGTAGATGACCGTTTTGATCGATGCACGAATGAATCGCTTGCTTGATCCACATCAGATCTTGAAGGGATTGGGATCGGGTTCCGATCATCGGGGACAGGGAGCCATGAATCTGCAAGAGTTTTCTGATCGTTTGACCCAGGCCTAAGACCAACGCAATATCTCGCAAGTCCGGTCCGTCCAGGACTCCTTCTTTTTGAGCCCGCGCCAGGCTATTCCGGATATCGGGAAACACTAGGGGTGGTAGAGGATGAGTGCCTTCGAGAATGTGAACCATTTCTGTGGTTTCTTGTTGCTGAATGCGTGCAGCCTGAAGGTCAGATGCAAAGACGAGCGCGCGACAGCAAGCTGCCCCCATCGTGGAGGCGGCTTCATTGGCAAGACAATCGATCAAGACAGGCCATTCCAAGACCTGTTCTGTGTGTTGGACCATGGAAGAGAATATCATAGCGGCTCAGTGTAAAAAGACGTTCCTGTCGATGCAAGTTTTGGATGCCGCGGAGGCTTCCGTAAGAAGAAGATGACACGGATGTACTGGAAGAATATAAGAGAGAAAGAAACCCGGCGGGGAATGCACTATTACAATGGAGACCAACTGAGAGACCGGGCCATCTCTACTTTTTCATGGAGTCGACGGAAAGCTTGAGATCTTCGATGGCCTTTTGAATATTTTCCTTAATGTCCTGCCAAGCCGTTTCACTATTGTCCCGAAGTTGTTCAATACGAGGAATGAGGGTGTCCTGCTGCTTTTTGAAATTGTCGAGTTGGGATTGGAGTTTGGCTCGAGTTTTTTCTTGTAGTTCAAGGCTTTGGTCACGAAGTTTCTGTATTTGTGTCTCTAAATCAGTAATTTGCTTATTCAGACTATCGGTGGAAAACTCGTCTCCTCCAGCTGCGGTTGGCCCTGGAACGTTCTTGCCCGCTGTACCTTCCGCCGAAACGAGTGACACTCCGGTTCCCAGGGACAGACAGGCGACCATACATCCCAGGCCCAGCAGAAGCCTAACATCTCTGGTTTTTTGCAAAAAGGCCTGCTTCATATTGAATCCTTTCTTTCAAAGAACTCTATGACATCAATTTTTACATATTTTCGCAAGCTCAAGCACGTTAATTTTTTTGCCATCAAACAAAATGTTTCCCCAAAAAATTGGAAGAAATAACATCCTGACTTGCTCCAATGGTGAACTTACCTTAGAATGCCCTCCCGTAAAATAAGGACTCTTATGACTCAAGAAGACGCTCGCGCCTATCTCAACTATCTCCTTACCCTGCATCTTCGGCAGGAAGAAGCCTTTGGACCATTAGCTTTAGCGTTTGTGAAGGAGAACGACCTAACCCAATTAGCCCTTCTTCCTGAGGAACAGTTTAATTTGTTGATGGCCATAGCAACGGTTTTTTCTGCCGAACCCAAACGTTACACCATGAAACTAGAATTATTGCAAAAAGCCTACCAACTTTTACCGCAAACACGCTATAACGACCCTGAATTAGGCCGAGACCTGGAGCATTTGATCAAAAAAACTCAGAGTGATCTTCAACGCTACAATGAGGCGATGAAGGTTTCACGGGCACAAGCTCCCGATCGACAAAGTTTAATTGTCGAAACCGACGTCCCTGAATATTTTCTTGAAACTGCTCAAAAGCGTGCTTCCGCGTACTACCAAGAAAAATACCGATTAACCAAAGAGGCAAAAACTGCCCAGCATTTTGGCGGGGCGGCGAAAAAGTTTGAACCAGACAATCTTGCGATCCATAAAGAATTTCCCGGTGCCTGCGCTCCATTTATCAATGCCCGGACTAATGCCTTTCATGTCGTGTTACCATTTGACTTGAAAATCAGTCGAAGCCCCGAAGACCCGCTGGAAGCCGGGATCCGAATTTTTTATGGAAAAATGGGCTATTCATTTCCCTTGCGCTATGAGATGGGAAAATTGTGCAGTTACCATGACGGCCAAGTGCTGGATGTGGACCTTCGTGATCCGAATCTTGTCTTTGTCTCTGTATCGGGTATCAAGGACCCTGAGTTTACCATTCAAGCCTCCCAAACCGATCCTTCCCTCCCACCAGAATTGGTCTATCCTATGGCCGTACTAGAACATACCGGCAGCTTAGGACCGTTCATTCAGGTCAGTTGTAATATCAAAGTGTGGTTTGATGCCTCCATGGTCTCGCTCCTCATTCAAGGGGCGCCGGATCTGCCTGATTATGGGTTGCAAGGGGGAGCGGGTCTCATGACCAGAACTTACGCTTCCGATAAGGTTGAATCATACGTGCACAATTTATCTCAACCCTGGCAAGAAGGCTTGAGTTTTAATTTCATTAATCTCCATCTTCAATTAAGCCGCGGCATTGAGAGTGCAGTTATACCGTTTGGGACACCCATCTTTTCAGTATATCCCGTGTTCAATCGACAGAGCTACCGCTTTGTCGACCGCCGAACGATGGACCAAGCTCCCTAAAGGTCGTTCGCGATCTTGGTGGAACCATGGGTCTCATGCTGTTTCCCCTAGCTCATCCAACTCGAAAAAAAAGCTTCTCTCCACCCTCAAGTGGCAGATACGTATGATGCAAATCAGCTGTATGCCAATCGGAAAGATGTGCTTCATCCTGGCTTTCTTGATCATGGCCGGATGCGCGGGTGGCCATTACCAAACTGGACCGATGACCTCGGAGACTCTTCAACAGGGAGTGGCCTCCTGGTATGGCCCAAGTTTTCATGGCAATCCGACCGCCAACGGCGAACCCTACGACATGTGGGCTCTGACTGCCGCACATCGCACGCTGCCATTTGGAACGTGGGTCCTTGTTCAAAGTGTAGATGCCGGAAAATCCGTGACTGTCCGAATCAATGATCGTGGTCCTTTTATTCGAGGTCGGATTATCGATTTGTCCTATGGGGCTGCCCGAGAGCTGGCCATGATTGGAAAAGGAACGGAGAACGTCGTCCTGACGATCCTCGATTCCCCAAACCCAGGGTATTCCGACCACCTGTCGAATGGAAGGTCTGATGGTTATTGGGTGCAGGTGGGCTCCTTTACGACTTTGAGTCAAGCGGTCTCCTTGCAGGAGCAACTGGCTAACCGCTATCCCAATATACGATTGAAGACCGTGGACCTTCCATCTGGACAATGGCACCGTGTTCAGGTTGGGACATTCACCTCTCAAGCAAAAGCAAAAACCGTGGCGACAGAATTAGAAAAACAATTCGATCTCGACCCGCTTCTGATACAGGGTAACTGACTGAGATAAAAGAGCTAATCCTAAAATTCATCCTGTCTAATTGCCTTAAACCAATGCCCTATGGTAGTTTATGAACCAATCATCAAATGTTGAGGGTTCAAAACATCTCACAAACAATGAGACTTTTGGCCTTATTATGAATCCCTCTCAAATTCTTCTGATATCAACTTCCCACAAAGCCAGCTCTCAAGACTTTGCAGCTTCTTGCGCTGTAACGTCATTTCTTTGCCCTGTCGGAGCTCGTTAATCCCTCTATGGATTTTATCGCCGTCCTTATTTGTCTAGGACTTTCCGCTTTTTTCTCCGGCGCCGAGATTGCTTTTTTTTCAATAACGGAGAGCCGGTTAAAATCCCTGGCCGATGAAGGTCATAAAGGGGCTAAACTTGCGCTGAGATTACGGTCCAATCCACAGCGTCTTCTCTCGACAATTCTGATCGGCAATAATTTGGTCAACATTATGGCGGCCTCCCTGGCAACCCTGATTGCCATTCGCCTTTTTGGATCTGAGGCCGTGGCTGTGGCCACAGGTTTATTAACGTTTATGGTCCTGTTATTCGGGGAAATTGTCCCCAAAACCCTCTGTGCAAAACATTCCGAAACGGCCGTGCAATTACTGGCATATCCCATCTATCTGTTTGAACAGGCATTCTTTCCTTTTCTCTATTTCTTGGAACCGTTTATTTTAAAACTGACCGGTGGTCGGGGGTTAACCGTTCCGTTTATCACGGAAGAAGAACTCAAGATCATGCTCGATGCCGGAGGAAAAGCGGGGGTCTTGGAAACGGATGAAGTGAGAATGATTAAAAACGTGTTTGATTTTAATGATGTGACGGCTGAAGATGCGATGACTCCCAGGATTTATATGTTCGTCCTCGATGGCAATCAAACACTTGGGGAGGCACGCAAAGAGTTGTTTAAAGCGAAATATTCACGGATCCCCATCTACGAAGGGAATCCCGATAATATTACCGCCATTCTCTATCGCAACCATGCCTTGATGGAACTGGCTCAAAGTCATACGGACCTTACGCTCAAATCATTAGCGAAACCTCCATTGTTTATCCCCTCTACCAAAACGGCAGATGATCTATTGAGGCAATTCCAACAAGAAAAACGGCATATTGCGATTGTGGTCAATGAATTTGGTGGAGTTATGGGTTTAATTACCGTCGAAGATCTACTTGAAGAAGTGGTAGGAGAAATTCTCGATGAAGGCGATCTCAGCGAAGAATGGATTCGCCGGACGGGAAAAAATCAAATTTTAGTGGATGGTCGGACTGAAGTTCGACGCATCAATGAATTTCTTAAAGTCGAGTTAGATGAAGAAGAGCAAAATACCATTAGTGGGCTCATCCTGGAAGAGCTAGGACATATTCCCGCCATTGGCGAAAAAGTTGAAACTGACGGCTGCCTCCTCGTGGTACATGACGCCGATGAACGCTCCATCAAAAGCGTGCAGATCATTAAAGAAGAGCCTGTTCCGGAAACGCCTCCCACCGAACCGTCTACCGTGTCTTCAGAATCGTAACAACAGCCAATCGGTTCTCTCGTTTGTCGCTCTGCCAAATATTCTGTCGTCTCCCCCTTCTCATTCCCGCAAAGAGATTGATCTGTTTCTTTATAGGCAACACATTCCATTTCCTAGTGAGATGAAAACTCCTTGGGTGAGTCGAAAGGGAACGATGGCTTACTCATTGGATGATGAAGGTTCAAGGTTCTCGGATTGACTTAATAAGGAAAATTCCTTTTCGTCTAAAATTCTCACTCCTAATTTGGTGGCGCTGTCGAATTTAGAGCCAGGATCTTCGCCGACTACGACGTAGTCTGTTTGTTTACTGACGCTGGATGTGACGCGTCCTCCTAATTCTTCAATTTTGTTTTTTGCCTCCTGACGGGAATAGCCTTTCAGAGTTCCGGTCAGCACAAATATCTTTCCCCTTAGCGGTTGTGCATGAGGCTCTGACGCGCTTGCTTCCTGTTGAACCCGAACCCCCAATGACTCCATTCGTTGCCAAACCATCAAATTGCGTGATTCTTGAAAGAAGTGAGTCACACTAGCGGCAATCTCTGGCCCGATGTCATGGATTTGTAAGAGTTCTTCTTCGGTAGCCTTTTTCAAGTTGTCGAGCGAACCAAGCTCCTTGGCCAATACCCGGGCGATGTGAGTCCCCACATGGCGTATGCCGAGGCCAATCAGAAGGCGAGGAAAGGAAACGTCTTTACTCTTTTCAATTGCTCCTAAAAGTTGCCTCGCGGATTTGTCTGCAAAACCCTCCAATCGAAGAAGGTCGTCTATGTGTAAGGTATACAGATCGGACAATTCCTTCACGAGGCCTTTGTCGACCAACTGTGCAACCGTTTTTTTCCCAAGTCCTTCGATATTCAAGGCACTCTTTGACGCAAAATGTTCAAGCGATCCTTTGAGTTGAGCTGAACAGACCGTTTGGCCGGTACAATAGAGAATTGGCCCTTCCTGAATGGTATGTGACTGACAAACAGGACAGGTTGTTGGCGGCTGAAAAGGAGGCCCACGCTTTTCACCTGGCACAGGCACTCGTTCGATCACATCGGGAATGACATCCCCTGCCCGCTCGACTTTTACGGTATCTCCCACTCGCACATCCTTGCGGGCCACTTCTTCCACGTTATGCAATGAGGCGCGACTCACCGTCACACCACCAATTTCCACCGGATCAAGCAGGGCAATAGGGGTAAGGGCGCCAGTGCGTCCCACCGACACGGCGATTTGCCTCACCTTGGTCAGCTCTTTTCTGGGAGGAAACTTAAAGGCAATGGCCCAGCGTGGACTGCGCGATTTTTCACCGAGAGCCTGTTGCCAATCAAACCGGTCAACTTTGACGACGATCCCGTCGATTTCAAATGGCAGCATATCCCGTTGCTCAAACATCTCACGATGAAATTCAAGGGTTTCTTGAATGGAGCGGCATTGACGTCGAAATTGCGGGATGGGCAACCCCCAGGCATTCAGCCTTGTGACCGCTTCAAAATGAGTGCTGGGCCTCCCTGCCCCGGGACTCATGAAATCGTAGCAGGTGATTGTCAGCGGGCGTGTCGCAGTGATAGCCGGATCCAATTGGCGTAAGGTTCCAGATGACGCATTGCGTGGATTCGCAAAGGGTTCTTCCCCTTGCTCAGTCAAGCGTCGATTCAATGTGTGAAAATCCGTGAGCTTCATGAACACTTCTCCCCGCACCACCAAATGAGAGGAATAGGTCTCCCCTTCTCTCAGCTGTAATGGCAAGGCACGAATGGTGCGAAGATTGTGCGTCACGTCCTCCCCAATTGCGCCATCTCCTCTTGTGGCTCCTCGCACAAAGATTCCCTTGTCGTAGGTCAGTTCAACGGATAGCCCATCGTATTTGGGTTCGGCCGTATAGCTCACCTGGTCGACATCCAAATCCCGGAGAACACGTTGATCAAAGGCCAGTACGCTCTCCTCATCCATCTCCGAGTCCAGGCTGAGGAGCGGAAATTCATGTGTGACTTTACTAAATTGGGCAAGTGGCGTACCTCCCACCCGCTGGGTCGGCGAATCGGGAGTCACCAGCTCGGGATATTGCTTTTCGAGATCTTGCAACTCTCGAAAGAGTTTGTCGTATGCGGCATCGGAAATTTCTGGTCGGCTCTGAACATAATACAATTCATCATGGCGCCGGATGGCGTGCTTTAACTCTTCAAGCTTGCGTTGAATTTTTGCGGATGGCACAGGAAGAGGTCGAGGAGTCTCGGAAGAACCCCCTCCTGGTGTATCGGCAGGCTTATTCTCGAATAAATCTGGCTGCATAACTTCGGATGTCGTGACCATTTAATACATGAAAGCGTCGTAGGCGAGCAATCGTTTGTCCTGAAAACCGATGCAAGGGAATGGGGACGAGCTTGCGGCCGAAGCGATGGGCAATCTTTCGCCAGACCGATTGAAGCGGAACGGGAGAGACCACAGCCACATAGGGTTCTTGTGAATGGGCGCAGGCCCCAGCAAGCAATCGTTCTTCCAGCGAGGTGGCAAAATTGAACGAGGGGTTTTCCCAAATATCAGGAATGAGGCGTGGCGGAAACAGGAACAGCGCCCCCCCATAGCACGCCTCCCCGATTCCCGGTCCAACCATACTTTCCGCAAAAGGCGTCGCGTAAAAACTGAGGGTGGATTCTTCTTGATGCTCGGCATACCAGGTCGTTCGCCAAGAAAATGTCTGGGGATCAGCCGGCACCTCAAAGAAAAAGACCAAGGCTTCGATGGTCCCTCTCACCGGAGGAACCACTTTGACATGAATATCCCGCACTGATCGTTGTGGGGCAATGGCCCACTGACGCAAGGTCGCCCGCAGATCAATGCCATCTTCCAGAGAGTTGTTGAATCGTTCGATTCTTCCCAAATCCGCACCTAAGACCTGTCGACTATGTTGCCGAACATGCGCCGCAAACGATTCAATGCGATGATCTTCGGGAGGCCAGGAACACTGTCGGTATGGATTCCATTGGTGTGCCCAGGATTGAGTTTTTGGCTTTGGCGGAATGGGCCGGAGGGTGACACGGCGCCAGACCAACGGGTCCCCTTGCAACCGATTCACAGCCGGAAGAATGTCCCCACAAGGATCCTGAAGTTCGCCAATTCCCATCAATACGCGAGGCCTCGAATCCAGCACGGATGGTTGAGTTTGATAGCTATAGGTTTTGGCGGTTTCCAATAACCTGAGTGCAAATTCATCGCCAGCCATCTGCTTCGCGGCAAGGACCAAGGTATATAAATCCGGTTTAAGCCGATGCTCGAGAAGCGTCAGGTTCCGCACGTATTGAAAATAGCGTTGTAATAATTGAGGCGTCACCCAATTGGACTCTTGCGCGATCGTGATGGAACGCGACGCCACCCACTGAGCTCGTGCTTCCAGAACCAGTTCCTTGATGCCAGCAATGGCCAAATGGGTGTCGGCACGGGCTTCTTCTCGTCGTTGCTCATACAGTTGCGTGACATAAGGTAATTCACCCAACACAAAGTAGAGCGAGGCCGGCTCCACCTTCCACCACTCTGGAAGGCCCATTCGCTGTTCGGGTGATGGATACGGCATTCGCTCGTGATAGGCCTGACGCAACCAGGGCCAGTCGGTTATTGGGCAGAGAAAAAGAACGGCAGAAAAGTCCAGCTCGAGTTCATGAAGTCGAAAGGCCATCCAACGGATGCGTTCCCATCGAGAGGACTGGACTTGGGGAGTAGGCAAAAAAGGCACGGTGGCAGCAGAAAAGGCTGCCAAAGACACAGTCTTTAAGGTATAGGGATCAGGCCCAACCCAAGAGACGGGATGGTAGCGTTGGACTTCCTGATCTACATAGGCTCGCGGGATTCCTTCCGACATGGCCGATCGAATCCCCGTGATCACCGGTTGGCAAGGATCAATCGGCACATAGGAACAGCTTGAGGTCCCATCGCCATCCTCTTCTGGAAGAACCACAAGGCTAATGACAGGCAATTGGTCAACCCCGTCCTCCACGAGAGTTTGAACAGATGGGGGCAGAGGAAGGGCCACACAATCGATGTGGCGCGACACGATAATTTCACGCACAATATGAGCCATATCTCCACTTCCATGCACAATAGGCAAGACCTGAATATTGGGAGATAAGGCAAAGATGGTGTCGGGCGTCAACGCGGCGAGAGTCATGGTGCGTCGTGGAGGGAAACGGTTGAGCCCCCACTCAAGAATTGGAGGATGGGGCGTTCATTATGGTCGACTATGGTTGCAAGGCTGGAAGCCTACTGATCAGGGTGCAGGGGATGGTCCTCTTCGAAAAAGAAATCCCCTAATCCTTTCGGGAGGGCTTGCCCGTGCAACGTTTGTGATCGGCGTTTGGCTAACACATCCAGATCCCGCGCTTCTTCTCCCAAAACATTGACCAGGGCTTCCCGCCAAGCCGGATCACGGGCCACGGGATGGTTAGGATCTTGGGCCATCCGTTTCATGGCGTATTGCACCATATGCATTCCGTCACGGATGGAGAACGGGAGATCCAGTTGATGCGCTTTTTGAAGGAAATTGACCGTGAGCGTGAGCAACTCCGCAGACGCAAATGGGAGGTGATAGCGCAAAATGGCTAATTCATGTTCCTTGTTAGGAAATTCCACTTTCAGCGTGGGTTGCAGGCGGGACAAAATATAATCCGGCACCTCATAGGTCGATGCATCTTCATTCATGGTGACACAACACCGGAAATTCTCATGCGCGTGAATCTGGACCCCCGCCACCACCGAATCGACCGAGCGACGATGATCAAGCAATGAGGCGAGCGAGGCCCAACTCTTTTCATTCATCCTGTTGCCTTCATCAAGAAGACACACATTGCCGGTCAGCATGGCCGTGACTAAGGGCGAGGCTTGATAGGTAATCGTGCCTCCTTCAGAAATGACCGGGGAGACGAGGAGATCTTCGGGTCGGGTATCGGCGGTGCATTGATAAATGAAGAGTTCCTGCTTCCGTTCCTGTGTAGCCGCCATGGCGAGGGTGGTCTTCCCCACACCGGGTTGTCCGACAATTCTCGGTGACAAGGGCACATCTTTTTCATCAACGATAAACCAACAGGCGAGAAGCTGCCGTAAAATGTCTTGATCACCCATCCAGGCTTGTTGAAGGGTAAGGGGACGAGCCAGGCGAAGAGCAACTTGCCCGATGTGTATAACCGAAGAGTCTGTAGGGTGTGAAAATGGAGATGGCATAGAAATCGAGGAATCAATCCTTATGGGAAATTATCACAGCCATTTTTCCATGGTCAATAAATCGTGGTGTTCCGTAACTTCTGCTGTCGTGCAAAAATAGATGTTTGACATTATCTCTATTCCGAATTATTGTGTAGCCAAAGGTGACTAGATCGTGTAGATCTTTGCCTAGTCGTAATTGACCATTGTCCCTACAGGAGGGATACATATGAACCTCAGGGGAGGAGGAATGCGTAACATGGCGCAACCATTGTTCGGGGGATATCAGGTAGATCCCCAACCAGCTGGCTGGGGTGGTTACCTGAAAGTTGTGGCTGGCGTGCTGGTCTGTAGTGGGCTGTTGACAGGATGTGTGAGTACGGAAAAGTTCGAAGCCGAGAAGGCGCGTGCGCTAAATTTTCAGCGACTTTTAGCGCAAGAAGAAAAACGAACCGGTGAATTAAACGTGAAGTATCAAGACACGCAACGGCAAATGGGATCAATGGAATCGCAAAATCGGGATTTAAATGCCGAATTAGAAGCGTTGCGAGATCAACTGAATCGTTCCCATGACGAACTCTCTCGTGTGCGTGAAGGAGGCATGGGGAAATCGGACGATCTGAAACTATCCGAACCCTCGATTTCTGAATTCGGGCTGAATGATCTAGACTTTAAAGATTCAGATTTGGCGAAACTTGATTCGGACTTGAATCTAGGGAATGAGATTCCTGTGGATTCGTCTATGATGGAAACTCGGGGAAGTGATGCCGAAGGAACACATACGGTGGCTAAAGGGGAGACTCTCTACCGGATTTCCAAAGAGTACGGTGTATCGATCAAAAATCTCAAAGCGTGGAATCAATTGGCGGATAACACCATTCACGTTGGACAAAAACTTATCGTCAGCGGTCAGTAAATTTCACCTCAATTTATTCCTTAAGATAAAGGTCGGATTCCTTAGGAAGTCAGCTTCCTTTGGTTCCGGCCTTTTCTTATTCTCCCCTCCCAAAGATGTTTATCACACAGGCACTTTCGTTGACACCTCATAGGCCGTATGCTACCGTCAAAACCATGAAAAATGCTTATTATTCAGTGAGTTTTGACGAATTTTGTCAGTTGGCCTCACAAGGAAATCTGGTCCCACTTTATCGAGAAATTCTGGCAGATTTCGAGACGCCTGTTTCGGCATTTTCCAAAATCAATACGGGAGCCAATGCCTTTTTGTTTGAAAGTATTGAAGGGGGAGAAAATTGGGCGAGATATTCCTTTTTGGGAAGTCACCCTTCCGTCCTGTTGTGGGAAGAAAACGGAGAAGTGATCACCCAAAAAGGCCGGAAGCAACACCGGGTCCCCCTAGGGGAAAATCCGTTGGACCATATTCGTGACACGATGGCGGAGTACCACCCGGTTGTCGTTCCCGGCTTGCCACGATTTGTTGGCGGTGCTGTCGGCTATTTAGGCTATGATGTTGTCCGGTCATTTGAACCGATTCCCTCTCGAGTGAAACCCGGGATTAAGGCTCCCCTCTTTGCCTTTTGCATTACTGACACCCTCCTCATTTTTGACAATGTCGCTCATACCCTCAAAGTCGTGGCCAACGCGCACATTACTTCCACGAAGAAGACCCACCTCCGCCAGACCTATCAGGACGCCATCAATCGGATTGAATCCATCATTGCCAGGCTTCATAAGCCTCGCCGCCGACCTGCGGTCTCGACTCGACGTGCGCCGCTCAAATTTCAATCAAATATGACCCCTGCGGACTTTGAAAAAATGGTGCTTCGGACCAAAGAATATATAGAGGCTGGTGACATCATTCAGGGAGTCATGTCCCAACGGTGGCAGACCACCATTCATACTGATCCTTTGGAGATCTATCGAGCCTTACGGGTACTCAATCCTTCACCCTACATGTTTTATTTACGAATTGCCGGAATCGAACTCGTCGGATCTTCTCCGGAAATCCTTGTGCGTTGCGAAGAAGGCAAGATTGTGGTGCGGCCGATTGCCGGGACCCGTCCACGTGGCCAGACAGCACAAGCTGACGAGGCATTGGAACAGGACCTCTTATCTGATCAGAAAGAATTGGCCGAACACGTCATGTTAGTGGATTTAGGCCGGAATGATGTGGGCCGAGTGGCCAAAGCGGGAACGGTCAAGGTTGAACGATTCATGAAAGTGGAACGGTACTCCCATGTCATGCATATTGTCTCTCAAGTCAAGGGAGAATTAGATCCTCGATATACGGCATATGATGTCATGAAGGCGTGTTTTCCAGCCGGTACCGTGTCAGGAGCACCGAAAATCCGAGCCATGCAAATCATTGAAGAGTTGGAACCCACTCGTCGGGGACCTTATGCCGGAGCGGTCGGGTATTTTAGTTTTTCCGGGAATATGGACACCTGCATCAATATTCGCACGGTAGTCGTCCAAGGGCAGAAGGCATACATTCAGGCCGGTGCCGGAATTGTCGCCGATTCTGACCCTACCCGTGAATATGAAGAAACTCGAACAAAAGCCGGAGCCATGATGAGAGGCATTGAAATGGCGGAACACGGTCTAGCGTGAAAGATTGAGAGTAGAGCCTATGATCCTGGTCATCGATAATTACGATTCGTTTACGTACAATCTTGTCCAATATCTGGGAGAGTTGGGAGCCGACCTCCAGATTTTTCGAAATGATGCTCTGACGATCGAAGACATTGAACACCTGGCCCCTGAGCGAATTTTAATTTCACCGGGCCCCTGCACTCCCAACGAGGCGGGCATTTCCGTGGCGACAATCAAGCATTTTGCCGGCCGCCTTCCCTTATTCGGGGTGTGTCTCGGGCATCAATCTCTGGCCTACGCCTTTGGAGGGCAAATTGTTCGGGCTCCCCGACTCATGCATGGGAAAACCTCCATGGTCCATCATGATAGAAAAACAATTTTTGAAGGCCTACCGAATCCTTTTGAAGCCACCCGATATCATTCCTTAATCGTCAAGCGTGAAACCTTGCCTGCCGATTTTGAAATTTCGGCCGAAACCGTGGAAGGCGAAATCATGGGACTCCGGCATACGCCAACCGGAGCGGAAGGCGTGCAATTTCACCCTGAATCGATTCTCACCACTGCCGGAATGGATCTATTACGGAATTTTTTGTCATTGCCGGTCGGCTCTTCAACCGACCACTAAATCCGCGATTCCCCAATCATATGTTCATGAGACCGTTCACATGCCGATACTCAAAGACCATATCGCCAAATTAGCCGAAGGCCTCGACCTCTCAGAACACGAGGCGGAAGAAGCCATGCGGGAAATTATGCAGGGAGGGGCCACTGAAGCCCAAATTGCAGGCTATTTGATGGGATTACGCATGAAAGGCGAGACCATTGATGAAATCACCGGATCGGTTCGTGTCATGCGCGAACTAGCGGTTCGTATCCCTATTACCGATCCTCAGGTGGTGGATACGTGTGGAACTGGTGGAGATAAAAGCCAAACGTTCAATATTTCCACGGCTGCGGCCTTTGTCGTGGCTGGAGGGGGAATGACCGTCGCCAAGCATGGGAATCGCTCCGTGTCGTCTCGATCAGGGAGTGCCGATGTCTTAGCAGCACTCGGCGTGAATATCGACTTGTCTCCTGAAAAAGTTGCAGATTGCATTAATGAAATTGGTATCGGTTTTCTTTTTGCCCCTCTCTATCATGGGGCGATGAAGCATTGCGCCAAACCTCGAGCCGAACTGGGAATCCGTACCATGATGAATATCATGGGGCCCCTCTCCAATCCCGCACAGGCCACCATTCAGATTCTTGGCGTCTATGATCAAGCCCTCACCGAAAAGTTGGCTCAAGTTCTCTTGCGATTAGGCACACAACATTGCTTTGTCCTCCATGGGATGGACGGGTTAGATGAAATTTCCTCAACCAGTCGTACAGCGATTTCTGAAGGAAAAAAAGGAAGGGTGCTGAGCTATTCCATTGGTCCGGAAGATTTTGGCCTCCACCCGGTTTCGCCGAAAGAATTGTTGGGAGGGAATCCGGAAGCCAATGCCCAGATCATTCGCGATATTTTCCGAGGGCGGAAAGGCCCCAAGCGGGATATTGTTCTCATGAATGCCGCTCCAGCCTTTATTGCCTGCCAGAAGGCCACTTCGCTGAAAGAAGGGTTCGAAGAAGCCGGTCGTGTCGTGGACAACGGGGCCGCGTTTGAAAAGTTGGAAAAACTCATCTCCTTGACCAAAGAGATGGCGGCATGATTCTTTCTCGGATTCTCGAACATAAAAAAGCTGAATTGCGCCGAAAACAGAGCCGGGGCTACCTGGCTGAACTGAAGGGCCGAATTGTTGATCGGTCTCGGCCCCTGGGATTCATTCAAGCATTAGAGGCAGGATTGACGTCGACGGCTCCGGCCTTAATTGCCGAAATCAAAAAAGCCTCGCCCAGCCAAGGCTTGATGCGACCGGAATTTCAAGATCGGTTTGAGCCTGTGACTATTGCCTCTCAGTATCGTGATCATGGAGCAAGCGCCCTATCCGTCCTCACTGATCAGGATTTTTTCCAAGGGAACTTGGAGTATTTGCACAATGTGAAAGAGGCGGTTCAACTTCCCACACTCAATAAAGAATTTATGGTAGAGGGGATTCAGTTTTATGAAGCGCGGGCCTATGGAGCCGACTGTGTCTTATTGATTGCGGCCGCGTTGGATCGATTTCAGCTTGAAGATTTTTTCACACAAGCCCATGAATTATCGCTGGATGTGCTCATCGAAATCCATGATGAATGGGAATTAGACACCGTACTCGAACGCGTGCCCTTAGCCCGCCTCATTGGCATCAATAACCGGGATCTTCAAACCTTTCATACTGATTTGAATGTCACCGCGCGACTGGCCAAACGGATGCCTCCCGACAAACTCATTGTCAGTGAAAGTGGAATCCATAAACGGGACGATGTTGTGCGGGTACTAGAAGCCGGGGCCAAAGCTATGCTGATCGGCGAGTCGCTTTTGCGCGCAGATTCCATTCAATCCAAAATTCAAGAATTATTACATCCCCCAATCTCTCCGAAAGAGGAAGTGTCCACCACTCGTTGGATCTAAACGTTGATCGAGTTGAGGAACACCCTATGACCCTCCCCTCTTTCTCCTCTTTTAACGATGGGTTGAACATAAAGGGGGAACTGTAGAGACAAGACAGGGAGATAAGCGTGAAGAAACACAACGTGGTGATAGCGAACTTTCTTAAAGGACGGCTGAGCGTATGTCTCCTAAAATAAAAATTTGTGGTATCACGAATCAGGAGGATGCGGAAACGGCGGTTCAGGAAGGGGCCGACGCCTTGGGTTTTGTGTTTTACGCTCAAAGCCCTCGATATGTACAACCTGCCGTCGCCCAACACATCATCGCAAGCCTTCCCCCCTTCGTGCTTTCGGTCGGGGTGTTTGTGAATCACGATCTCGACACGGTGAAGCGCGTGTTCGATGACTGTGGATTGGCCCTCGCACAACTCCACGGTGACGAATCCCCTGGTTTTTGTGAATCCCTAAATCGCCCGGTGTTACGGGCTCTTCGGTTACGGGACCGGAGCAGCTTTTTAGCGTTGGCAGAGTTTAAAGGCCGTATAGGCGTCAGGGGATTTGTGGTTGATGCATTTTCAGATACAGCTTACGGGGGAACCGGACACACGACTGATTGGTCTCTTGCCGGCGAGGTGGCAAAAACCGTCCCCATTCTATTGGCGGGCGGGTTAACTCCTGAGAATGTGCAGGAAGCGATTCGACAAGTTCAACCCTATGGAGTCGATGTGAGTAGTGGGGTGGAACGCAGCCCTGGGCGCAAAGATCCGGCTAAAATTCGCGCCTTTATTCAATCGGTTCGTCTTGTGTGTTAGCCGTTCCATCGCTATACTCTTTTCCTTTTGATTCCTAATTCCTCTAAAATCTTTTATGGCAATATTTCCTGACAAACACGGGCGATTTGGGCAATTCGGGGGCATGTATGTTCCGGAAACCCTCATGCCGGCCATTCATGAATTGGAACGGGCGTATCTTGGTGCAAAACGGAACCGGCAGTTCCAACAAGAGTTTCACGAATACCTCAAACACTTTGTCGGTCGTCCAACTCCCCTCTTCTTCGCGGAACGTCTGACCAAAGCTCTTGGTGGGGCCAAAATCTACCTCAAAAGAGAAGACCTCTGTCATACCGGTGCACATAAGATTAACAATGCGGTCGGTCAAGCCTTGCTCACACGACGCATGAAAAAAAAACGCGTCATTGCAGAAACCGGCGCCGGTCAACATGGTGTGGCGGTCGCCACCGTCGCCGCGATGTTCGGCCTGGAAGCCGAAATTTACATGGGCACCGAGGATATGGAACGACAGGCATTGAATGTCTTCCGGATGCGGCTACTCGGCTCGAAGGTGACCGGGGTCAATGCCGGAAGCCGCACACTCAAAGATGCCATCAGCGAGGCCATGCGTGATTGGACGACCAATGTTGGTACGACCCATTACCTCCTGGGATCGGTCCTTGGCGCTCATCCGTACCCTATGATGATTCGGGATTTCCAATCCGTGATTGGCCGAGAAACCCGCAAACAAATCCTTGCGTTGGAAGGACGATTGCCTCACTGCCTTGTGGCCTGTGTGGGTGGCGGCAGCAATAGCATGGGGTTGTTTTATCCTTTCGTCAAAGATGCCAAAGTGCAGATGGTCGGCGTGGAAGCCGGTGGGTATGGTATTGGAAGTGGGAAACATGCCGCCCGCTTTTCGGGAGGAAAACCGGGCGTCTTGCATGGAACGATGACCTATCTTCTTCAGGATAAGGATGGTCAAGTGAATCCCACTCATTCGGTATCTGCGGGATTGGACTATCCGGCAGTCGGGCCTGAACACAGCTACTATCATGATGCGGGACGAATCCTGTACACCTCCGCGACGGATGCTGAGGCTTTGGCGGCTTTCGATTTGCTCGCTCAGGCAGAAGGCATCATTCCCGCGCTTGAAAGTGCCCATGCCGTCGCGGAAGTCGTTAAGCTTGCGCCAACGATGAAAAAATCACAGATCCTGATCATGAATCTTTCGGGGCGCGGAGATAAAGATGTCCAACAAATAGCCAAAATGCGAGGCATTCCTCTTTAGAAAATGCCCTGAGTCATTTCCTGTTGTCTTGAGAAGAAACCTGTGCAGAGTGAGTCACCGGACTTGCCATGTAACCCTGAACGTTCATTTATGAGTAATCGCATTCAAGCCACGTTCGAAAAACTTCATACAAAGGGTGAAAAAGCCCTCATTCCTTATATTATGGCTGGCGATCCCACCTTAGCCATGACAGAATCTCTTGTTCTGGCTTTGGAACAGGGCGGGGCTGACCTGATCGAATTGGGTGTGCCGTTTTCTGATCCCATTGCGGATGGTCCCGTGATTCAACAGGCCGCGGAACGGGCACTTCGTTCCGGTACGACTCTCAAGAAAATTCTTTCCACTGTCACGAATCTCAGAAAGAAGACCTCCATTCCCCTTATCCTCATGGCCTATTACAACACGATCATGGCCATGGGAATCGAGGCCTTTTGTGCGCAAGCGGTTCAAGCTGGCGTCGATGGGCTGATTGTGCCGGATTTGCCACCGGAAGAATCTGACCTCCTCTATCACGCCGCTCAAGCTACAGGTGGACCTGTAAGTATTTTCCTTCTGGCTCCCACCAGCACGGCGGAACGACGACGCGCCGTGATACAGCGATCACATGGATTTATTTATTATGTCTCTCTTACCGGTATTACCGGTGCCAAGCTGACTGATCTGAGTCAGGTGCGACAAAGCGTCCTACACCTTCAACGCACCTCAAAAAAACCCGTGGCAGTGGGATTTGGTATTGCCTCTGCTGAACAGGCCAGAGAAGTGGGACAATTTGCGGATGGGGTCATAATCGGTAGCGCCCTGGTTCGACACATCTGTGAACACCATTCCGCCTCGACATTTCTCACGGACATCCAGCGCATGGCACAGCAATGGAAAGCTGTTCTCTTACCCGTAACAGGAACGCCGTCGTCCACACGACGTCCAAAAACGTAAGGTCTCCGGGCCTTCAGAAGGCTCCCTGGGTGAAATCTCGGCTTCGATGTTCATGATCAATCGACTCCTGCAGTGCATGTATTGTTCACCGCTCCCCCTGACGCAATTTTCTCGGAATTGAATCAGCCTCCCTTCGTCTCGGAACGGATCCTCCCGACGCAGGAAGCCTTCATTAACTCCCTCAAACAGGAAGGTGAGTATGGCCCCTCCCAGAAAAACCTCTCACAAACATTCCACTCGAAGGTCAGCCAGAACGACGTCGATCACTCAAGCGAAGGCTGCATCTTTCCCCGTCTCTACACCGTTTCGTCTTTCAAACCACAGGTTAGAGGGAAAGACGATCAACTACCTGGAGACCCCCAATACCGGTGGAACCATCCAACCGCACTATTTAGTTTTTCACTATACCGCCGGACGAAGTGCCCCATCCTCGGTTGCCTGGTTGACCAATCCTGTGGCAAACGCCTCAGCCCATCTGGTGGTTGGGCGTGATGGGACGATTACCCAGCTTGCACCCTTTACCACGAAAACCTGGCATGCGGGGGTGAGTCATTGGGATGGACTGACAGGCCTGAATCAGTATTCGATTGGAAT
>JAOTTP010000125.1 GCA_029864405.1 Nitrospirota bacterium | reverse complement strand
AAAGCATCTGCATTACATTGCAGGTGTTGGTTTTATAACTATTGGATTATGGACACTTATCAAAACATAAAATCATGCCCAACAAGGCAAATGCACTCTGACAGAAAAAACGCCGCTCCTTCCTCGCTCTGCTTTTTGCTGCCGTTGCCCCCCGCTTAGCTCAAAGAGCAGCCGGTGCCACCGAGGTGAAATTTCTCTTTGACGTAAATCTATCCCCATTGCTTTATTGATTTTCTTTCCTTCCGGTTTCCGGAATCCACCCCGTGAACGTCTGCAATCCTCTTCCACTGCTTGACCTATCTCCTTAAATAACCAAAAAACCCATCTCGATTATTCCATTGCGCGCGAAGGGAGTTTGGTGTGGCGGAGGACCCGATTGGTGGTTTCGGATGCCTCAGAGGCATTTGCTGGTGGCAGACCAGACCGGTTAACTTATACGGACCCAGATAATCCATAGTGAGGCAGCTGGGTATTTTTTTTAACTTGAAATCAGGAGACACATTGATGCGCAAACGAATTATCGGCCAGGTTCAACAAGGAACCGAACCACCCGGGGACTGGTTGAATGTGGAGGGGCTTGCGGAGGTGGAAATCACCTCGGAGGACGCCGCTCATCCCATTGAGTTCGCGTTGGTGCCCGGTAGCGCCTCGGGGTGGCGTGCCGCAGGGTCTGGAAAGCAGACGATCCGGCTTGTGTTCGCCCATCCACAACGGCTCCGGCGGATCTGGATGAACTTCGTGGAAACCCGAACTGAGCGCCATCAAGAGTACGTCTTGCGTTGGTCGGCGGATGGCGGGCAGTCGTTCCGGGAAATCGTGCGGCAGCAGTGGAACTTCAGTCCCCAAGGCGCAACCGGCGAGACGGAAGACCATCACGTCGATCTCCCGGCGGTGACAGTGCTCGAGTTGAACATCATTCCCGATACGAGTGGAGGAGAGGCGGTTGCTTCTTTGGAGCAGTTGCGGCTTGCCTAACCCTTTCATCGAGCGGACAGCCAACCAGCGAGGCTGGCTGGCTGCCACTCATGTCAAATGTTAGCCAACTGCTCCAGTATTTCCCAATTGTGATCACCTGGGAAAAGGAGTCTGGAGTTATTTCTTAGGTTTCTTTCGGCCGGGCATGCTGCCGCAAGGCCGATTTCACACTCAAGCGCTTTGCCATCCCGACGACATCAGCTCATCCACGAATGGTTGTCTGGCGTTCCCATTCCTTCGTAAGCCCTTCAATTCCGTCGCTCTCTCTCGCTGATTCAACTGCGTTACACCGTTCCGAATTTATCCGACCGCCCACTCACGAAGTTATACGATCAGCTCCTCATTGCCCAGGACTCTCTAGACATTTCTAGAAAACGGATTCCTCTCCTTTTCAATACGGAGAAAAGGTATTCGAGGAAGTTCGCTCTCATATCCATCGTATAGAGAGGTCATTTGGCAATGGTGATGCTGGGCACGTTCCCCCTAGGAGCTTCAGTGACGGTCATTTGGAAGAGTTGGTATAGCAAACGAAAGGCCTCCTGGTTCCACGAGCGTCGTTCAACATCAGTAATGGAGTAGACATGACCCTCATGGGTGACCGAAAGACTGGCATTCGGTGGGGTGGAAGAGGTTTCTTGAATATCCATCGTCCGAACAGGGTTTTCAGCCACAATCCCCGTTCGCGGGTCGGGATCGACATGGTATTCGGTTTCTTCTTCGATGGTTCGACCCAGAAAATTGAGAATGCCATGAAAACTCCGGAGCCGAAAGGCACCTTGCATCGGGTATTCCCCTCCCGGATTGCCGGGTCGAATATCGACCAGGATATCGTTCGGCGGCCAACGATCCGCCTTGGCCTGCAGAGCCAATCGCTCTTGATTTGAGATGGTGGTCGGGTCGTAGTTCGTAATGACGGTATGTCCGACCGACCGTTTTTTGAGGGTAAACATTTGTTTTTCTGTATCCACAATAACCTGATAGTTGGTTTCCAGGGTTTGAAAGCCTTCACCGGACAAAGAGGCGAGAGGGAGGATCCATTCCCGGTCATACACCAGTGGTTCGACATACAGTTGATTGTTGTCTTGTAAACGAGAAAGGTGGAGAACGATTTGTCGAAATAGTGGGTAGCCGGTTGTGTCCGAGGGCCGATTGTAGTAGGCGGTTTCTCGGCTATCGGTTGCCATTCGGATTTCACCGGCCATGAGTCGGAGGAGTAAATCAATGTCGACTCCCTGCCTGAGCAGGAGCGTCATTTTGGCTTCTCGAAGTGGGGTCAAGAGCCGTTGAGTGAAGTCTTCTCCTTCAATAGGGTTAATGCTGAACGTGGGATTTTCGGCGATGGTGGCCCCAAATATTGGTGCCAATGAAAATCCGCCATTTAACCCGCCTAGCGGTGGGGTAGCCCCTGCCATGTATCGATAGTCAAAGGTGGCGGCAATGTTGGAGATGGCTGTGAAATGAACGGGTTGATGATGATGGGATCTGGCGATGTTAACCAGCAATTGTTCGACCAGGGATTTGGTCACGGAATAGTCATACGCGACCACCACATGCTCCAGAGCTTTGGGAGATATACAGCCGGACACAATGAAAGGCAGACTCCAGAGAATGGTGGAGGACAAAAAAGAGAACTGAGTTTTTTTCTTATGCACCTTGTCTCGCTCCTTTAGCCATTGGCGTTTTTTTATTTGTTGTGACACTTAAACGCATCTTAGGATTTTCCCTGAGGATGTTTTACTTGGTTGAGGGATCTTTATTCGGGTTTTCCTTGTCCGGGATAGGGAGCGTGACGACATTTTTGAGGACATCGACCGCAAATTGCGCTAACCCTTTCAGCCCTCCGGTGAAGGATTCCAAGGGTAAGTAGGTAATGTCCGGTTTGGTCCTGGGCCCTTTGACTTCAAATAACGCGGTCATGAGGCCCTTCCGCTCTCCCTTCATTAAAGAGCCAAACAGAGGAATGTCCTTGAG
>JAOTTP010000068.1 GCA_029864405.1 Nitrospirota bacterium | reverse complement strand
GCCTTGCATTTTGCAGGACGTTTCATCACTCCTTATGGTTGGTTGGGTACGTGCTGTGCCATCGTTTTTCACACTCGGGGAGAGAACGCTGCACCTGGCGAAGAATGATGGGAGTGAGCGCTTGAGAGGCCTTATTTGTCCATCATCTCCACCAGATCCCGAAAGCGCTATTCATCAGTGATATGCCAGCGAATGACCAGGAAGATCATGTCGTCAGTGATACGCCGGACGCAGAAGGATTCTGGAAGAGCCGGTAATGAATTCATCCTTAGACTTGAGAACCGGGGTGCGCGATTCGGACCAATAGTATTCTGCCAGACCATTGACCTGAAAGACTTGGCTCCCCACTCACTTTTGGCGTGGGCAAACACCCCCTAAGGGACAAACAAAAAATTCCTGTTGTCATCAGGGTACCTATTAAACCAGGCATAATTACCCCCCTTAAAAAAAAAGGCAACAAATTTGTGCCTAAAAGTCAGCCTCTCAATACACCATGCAAGATTGCAGGGGTTTCGTTCTAACCCTTTGAAGCTTGGTGAATGGGTGTATGTGCTAATCAGTAGTTGATGAACGATTCACTTTGATATCTCTGAGACATATAGTGGTTGAAGGATCAAATGAGCCTTCACCCTCGCTTTAATCTTTCGGTTTTCTTCGGAAAGAAGCCCGCAAGGGCAATGGAGCTTTGAAGGATCTTGAACCAAGAGTTCAAGAAGACTGTGCCCTTAATTTTCACAAGGGAGAAATGTCCCAGGAAACCGGGACATCTTTTGATGACGAAAAGATCAAATAGGGGTATGTGCAAACGGGAATTCTCGTGGCTCCCCTGGTGAACAGCCGGTTTGACTCTCCTGGAAAATCTTCAGCTCATACCTCTTGCTCAGCCACCAACCAATCATCGAATTCCTGGCCACAGTGCCCGCCCTCGGGGGTGAAACAATTTTTACGCCCCCTGGGTCATACACGCTTGCACATTCCCATTTGTCGGTTGAGGATTCACCGACCCAGTGACGCCAGATGGCAGACACTCCTCAGTTCCTGACATGACCTCCCTCCTGTAAGCCTTCTTAATCAACCAACCCTTGAGGTTGCCTGCCGAGGAGGACTTTTTGGGAATAATATCGTGCCCAGATTCTTGGATTGATGGGTTTTTCGCCATCAAGTTACCTCCACGTGAGAAATGGAATGCAGTGGAGAAGTTGGCCTCTGTAAAATTTCAGAAGGAAATGCAGGTTTTTTTCCGAGAGTTTTGAGTGTCTCCACAATGCGTTCGGGTTTTCCCCAATCGCTCCAAAGAACTTCCTCTAATTCCATCACTCCCAGATGTTCAGGAACCCGCTGAAGCAATTCACAAGAAAAGTCCAGACTAGGCATGTCTTGATAGATCTCCTGAAGAGTCTCACCTTCGTGGACGGTCCCAATCCTGGCTCCTAACCGTTCAAACCGCTCCATAATACCAGGCAGGCTTTGCCAACCCAATTTCCAGAGAGTGCTCACTTTTGCCACAATCACCAACGTATTCCAAAGGGCGCCATTGGCCATGGCCTGTAACCCTTCCATGGGGTCTGGTTTTTCCAGAAAGGAACCAGCCAGACGGACACACGATCCACCGCTCCGGCCCAGGACTCCCCCCACGTTGATCCACCCATAGTCTAATTCGAGATGTGAAGGACGAACGCCAAAAAGGATCAAACGATCCTGGAGAATATGACTTGCGCGAATCCCTCGCCTGACCGTCTCGAGAAAGCGAGCTTCCGGGAAGACAAAATGGTCCGATGGGAAAATGACCACCGTGGCCTCTGGATCCCAGGCCCGAACAAAAGTCAGTGGAAGAAACACTCCTGCCGCAGTCCCACAATTGCGTGGCTGAAGAATCACGTGTCCAGACCGATGCCCCTCCAGGGTTTCGTTGACAAACTCCCGATGATTCCGCCCGATCACCGTGACCTTGTGTTCAGGCCTGACCAACCGGTCGGCCCGATCCAGCGTATGTTGGAGCATGGATCGATTCCCGACAAACGTACAATACTGCTTGGGCTTATGACAGCCCAACCACTGCTCGATAAACGGACGGGTCCTTTCCCCCTCCCCACCAGCTAGGATAATGGACCACAACGGATTAGACTCGACTCTCATGTTCTCCATCTCCCTTTTTTGGGTACACCATGACAAAGCAGCATAGGGTTTCTCATCTGAATGGATAGTCTGTTGTAAAACAATACACAGGGGAAGGAAACTAGGAATTTCCCTAGGAAACCAGGAAAAAGTTCCTAGGGTTCAAGGTGAAAGCCCGGTCCACCATGGCGGGCATAGCCAATTATCTCTGTCATCCTGACCCATTCGGCAAGCCTGCCCTGAGCGCAGTCGAAGGGGCTCAGGGCAAGGTGCACCGAAGGATCTAGTTGAGCCGTGGTCTCGTCAACCTTGGCTCAGATCCTTCGCCTTGGTCTCAGGATGACAAGTTGGTTGAGGGCGACTTCATCCCCGCCGGTTGGCGGTCGGGGTCCATCAGTAGAAGACGTAAATGGTGAGGCGTCAGGCGTGAGGGGCAAAGATGGGGAAACAGAAATCAAGATGGATGCCCGATACAAACCGTCGGGCATGACGGCCCCCTTTGATCATCCCCGCCAGTTGGCAGCGTGGCTCCATCTTGAGGCGACCTACGCAAACCTGGACGCCCGATCACACATTTCGGGAGTGACAGGATCAGTCTGTTTCTTCAGCTTACAACGCCTCGAGTTCGGCCAACACCGCGTTGAGTAATTGTCTCCGTTGTTGGAAGGCTTTTTGGGGGAGATCCTCGCTCAACGATTCCTGTGCGGATTCTGGCATGTTAACAAGCGCTTCAGCCTCCCCCATGCATGCATAGGCATACGCCTCCAGATACTGGTGAGCTTCTCCATACGTATCCCGCAACAGCTGTTCTGTCTCGGCATCAAAGGCAGCCCAAGCGGCTGGGCTCGCTTGAGCATGAGACAAACCCTCTATTTTATCCCGTTGCCCACGAAACCGATCAGCCCGTTGTTGAGGTGAAAATTTGGTAGTATTCTTTGGCATCTCAACTCCTTTTTTTAAAAAAAATCCTGTAACTTTACTTTGAAAGGGAACCTCATTATCCTCCTAGGGGAGCGCTTGCCAATTCTGCCCTCCCCAGACATACATGGCTTCTTCCGGATCTTCGAGGGGGCATTGAGCCAAGACCATCCGGCAAGCCATCTGCTTGTAGAGTTGCTCAGACTTGTGGCCCATCAGGAGTGCTAAAGAGAGGGAGGGTGCCTTTCCCTTGAGCGAGACGGGAACCACAATCGTCCCCTCCAAGGTCCGATGAATTCGATTGGAGAGAAGAAGAGGTTTCGGCTCAAACTGTTGTTCTCCGAGGATAGCCACAAACTCATTCACGGCAGCGTTCTCTGCGACATCCAGATCTGACACATTAACCGTCAATTTAAGCATCTCATCCCTTCACCCAATTCCAGGCCTCGTCGGTCTGGTCGGGTGTAAATTTTTTCAATTGACTCTTTTCCCACGAGGCAAACACGTTGGTTTCACCCCCCAACCATTGTCGGTTTCCCACCACCGCAATCCTTTGATAATCTTGAAAATTACGAAGATGGCTACTCATCTCCTCCCATAAGGCCTGACTATTCAATCCCTCAACGTCTGCCATATCGCATAAAAAATTAATCGGTCCAACATCTTGGATCAATTGTTCCAAGTAGGAATTCAATAAATCATACTCTTCGGGAGTCAATTTACTCTCAACCCGTATTCCCACTATCCCATTTTCACTACCATCTAAAATCCGATACATACCTTATCCTTTTAATTCCACTAGACAAATTGTCTGCCGGCCATCATTCCTGATTTTCCAGGGAGGAAAAACCCGGTTATGGCTTTAGGCATCTTTTTTCCCCTACCCTCCGGCTGCGCCCTCACCTTGCCCGGAGTATTGTGACCACTGGAATATCCTCCAACGTAAACCCTTTTCTGCGAAGACTATGCCAAGGTGGGACCTTTGCCAAATTCTCTTTTCTTCGCAACGTGTTCTGTAAGGAAATGACCAGGCCGGATAACGTCCACTGGCGAGAAATGCAACACGCAATAATGAGTCACTGTTGGAGATTGCGACAACGATTGGGGAAAAGCGGGAGTCAGACCCGTTGGCCATTCCCAAGATTGGTTATCGGGAGTCCATCGAAAGAAGGCGTCAGGCGTGAAGCGTTAGGGGTAAGGAGATTGTTCGGATGAATCCCCGGCACCAACCGGCGGGGATGACGGGGCACGGGTGTCAGGCTCGAGGCTTCGCTCTAGGAGCCTGTCGGACTTAGGGGATCGAGAGCGAAAAAGCGGCTGAGCGAGGTCAGATTTTGACGATTTCGCCGGCCCATAGTGGGACTATGGTCCAAGGAAGCGGCGAAATATGGACCGCTTAGGCACTTTTGCAGCCGATTCATCCTAAGTCCGACAGGGCTCCTAGGGCTCAATGTCCTCCCATGAATCTTCGGCCAATATCTCTTGCTCAGCGAGGAACCAATCGTCGAGATCCTGGCCATGATGGCCTCCTCGCCGGTGGTACAGCTCATGGGCCCGTTCAGCAATTCGCGGCTGAACATCCCCATTCGCGGATGGAGTCTTGAGCTCTTGCTCCTCCACCGCCGGAAGAGGGTTGTCAGTCTTGACGCCTGAAGACTTCTTGGCACGTGGCGGTGTAACCGACACTCCCTTGCCTGAACCAGTGGAGAGAGATTGTTTTTGCAGTTCTTTGCGATCGCTTGTCGATGCGCGTTGAGTACTCATCAATTCACCTCCATCGAAGAAAGAGAAGATAAAGACGAACGAGTCGTCACAGTTTCAGAGGAGAACGTCGATTCTTTTCCCAGGACATCTAGCGAGTCAAGAATGCGTTCGGGTCGTTCCCAATCGCTCCAAAGCACGCCCTCGACTTCAATCATCCCGATGCGTTCAGGGATGCGCTGGAGCAATTCATGAGAAAAATGGAGTATGGGCATCTTTTGATACAATTGGCGAAGCATTTGCCCTTCATGAGAACTCCCGATGGCTTTTCCCAACCGCTCAAGCCGTTCCATGATGACAGGAAGAAATTGCCAGCCAAGCTTCCAGAGGGTTTCGACTTTTGCCACGATCACCCCCGAGTTCCACAGGGCCCCCCTGGCCAAAGCATTGAGGACTTCGATGCGGTCTGGTTTATCAAGGAAGGAATCGACTTGCCGGACACAAGATCCTCCACTCCAATCCAGAATCCCGCCCACATTCATCCAGTGGTAGTCCAGCTCAAGATGAGTGGGACGAACACCCAACAGAAGAATGCGATCCTGAAGAATTTGGCTCGCACGCGTGGCTCGCTCAACCGCTTCCATAAACCGATCCTCCGGAAACACAAAATGATCAGAGGGGAAGATGATCACAGTGGCCTTCGAGTCCCATGCCCGGACATAGGTCAGAGGAAGAAACAGCCCCGCCGCGGTGCCGCAATAGTCTGGTTCAAGAATCACTTGTCCAGCCTGCTGACCCGCTAAGGCTTCGCTGGCATACCCTTGATGGGCCTGAGACACCACCGTGATTTTTTGATGATTAGCCCCCAATCGGTCCGCCCGGTCTAAGGTATGTTGGAGCATGGACCGGGTTCCCACGAACGTACAATATTGCTTGGGCTTGGGATAGCCTAACCATTTCTCAATAAACGGACGGGTTCGTTCCCCATCCCCCCCAGCGAGAATAATGGACCACAAGGCATGAGGTTGAGATTTAGCCATCAGTCTGAACTCCTTCCTGAAAGCCGGCAACATGGATGAAAGGAATGAATGTTCATGGGGGGAATTTATAACCTGAAAGATGAGGGAGAGATACTAGGGGTTTTCCTAGAAAAGCCAGGAAAAGTTCCTAGGGTTCATGATGAATGCCCGATACCGGTTGGTGTCGAAGATGACCAACATTTTCTGTCAACCCCCCAGGCATTAAGCGGGGATTCATTCCGATAGGAAATCCAGATGGATGCCCGATAAAAACGTCGGGCATGATCGCGGTGGGGATGGCTTCCCCCATGTTTGTCATCCTGAGTGAAACGAAGGATCTCGCTGAGCCGTGGCACCGTCACCCTGGGCTCAGATCCTTCGCCGTAGGCTCAGGATGACAAGATGGTTGCGGGCTCCATTTCGCCGGTGGTGAGCGGAGATCTATCCAAAGAAGGTCAAAGATGAATGCCCGATAGAAAATGTCGGGCATGACGGCGTTACAGGTGGACTCTCGACAACGAATGGCGAGAGTGATGGGAGCAGATGGAGACCCGAGGGAATCTGTCGGACATGATCAGGAAAAGTGTCCTCGCCAACAATCTAGTGTGAGGGTGACCCTTCAGGATCCCCTGACAACACTTCCCGTGCGGCGACCAACCAACTCGCTAAACTCTGGCTACGGCCTCCGCTCCCACGCTGAGAAATTTCATAGGCGCGATTGGCGATTTGGACCTCCAACGGTTCTGAGGAGGCCGCAGGATTCACCTTCTTTTCGTCAATAACAGAAGAGGAACGACCTTGGGGCTCATCATCCCGGCTCGAAACTGATGATGGGTCTTGCATCAGATTAATCTCCATCTTAAACGTTCATGATTTCATCTCCCCTCGATGCGCCTCAAGACAAATGGGCGGCATGAAAGAGGATCTCTGTCTCTGAGGAACCAAACCAGTGCTGGTGCTCATGGTATGTTGGCCAACTGGGCATAGGATTCGATCTGTCTCGCCGCGTGATCTTCGTTTTTGACGGGAGAACCGATGGCCACACGAACAGCTGAGACGATCTGGTTAAAGGACACCGGTTGCCCAAGGACCTGATCGATACCCAGACATAACGCCTGAGGTATCTCGGAGCTCACGGAATGACCGGCTAACACAATAATTTTTTCTGCATATCCCCTTGCGCGAAGTTCCCGCAAGACCTCAAGCCCGCTGGGATTTCGTAAATACAAATTGACGACGATGAGCTGAGGATTCCCCTGCGTCACCAAAGTCGGCACATCGGATCCTTGGAAAGCCAACATGACAGGATAGCCTTGGGCTTCCAACAAGCGGCCCACATGTTTGGCAAATTCAACTTCGTGAGTCACAAGAAGTATCAAGGGCTTCCGCCTTTCTGCAGGCTCGTGAAGGTAGAATTCATCTCAGGCGAGTTCAAACTTTCACTGACTCATGAATGACCGCACCACATTCCCGACAGACCAGGTGCCCTGTTTTCGCGCCTTGCTCGTTGTAATGATCATCCACCATGCGCTGATGGGCGCAGACTTTCCTCTTCCCGTTTCTTAGGATTCCATTCACATGACCGGCCTCATCTGTATTCATACGTTCCTCTCTATCGGAAGACACGAAACGCTCCCTTTGAAAAATCTATCGCCTTTCAAGCTAATTTCCATTATTTGATCAGGCCACCTGGAAGTGAGATGAGACCTGTGCCTCGACCTCATTCTTTTGAAAAAACTGTCGACAGGCTTGCTTGAGAGATGAGAGACGAAACGGTTTCACAAAAAAGGCTTGGGCTCCTTCCTGCAACAGTTGACGGAGAGCTCGTTCGTCCAACCCGCCAGACATCATTACCACCGGCATCTGATACCCCAACCATCGTAATTCATCGAGCATGGTCCGCCCATTCATAATGGGCATGTGCATATCCAGCAGAATCCCATCCACGGAACGGCAGCCTACAATGTCCAGGCCTTCCCTACCATTTCTCGCAACAAGCACGTGAAATCCCCAATCTCCGAGGACATTATTCAGTAACCCTGCCACTGAAGGATCATCCTCCACCACCAAAATACAGGGTCGGGTTTTCGTGACATCCAAATGGTCATGGAATGGACTTGGGGTTTCTATTTCGGGATTCGTCAGTTCCTTCGCCAGTGTGGGAGATGAAGAAAGATGGTTCATAGAGAGGGCCTCTCTTTCAAATCGGTTTCAAACATGAAACCATCAGGTGGAGGGGGTTGGCCGCTTAATTGAAAAGATAATGATCGGAGTAAAAAAAAAGAACTAGGGAAATCCCTAGTTCTTCCTGGAAAAATTCCTAGGTCAGGGAAGGCTTCAGAGGATCGTTAGGAGTATGGGGCGAGGCATGAGAGGTAAAGAGTAAGGGGTGAGGAGTAAGTAGTGAGGAGGAGGAAAACGAAGATGCAATCAGCAAATTCAGTCATGGATTCTTTCCGGCTTACTCCTTACCCCCCCTTACGCCTTACTCCTTACTTTTTCACTCCTCACTGTTACTTCACAACCAGGCCGTGCGCAAAGGCAAACTTGGTCAACTCGGGAATCGTATGCATCCCTAAGGTTTCCATGACCTTGGCTTTATGAAATTCAACGGTTTTGGTGGAAATGTTAAGAAGGATGGCAATGGCTTTGGTGGAATGGCCCTCGGCGATCAACTGCAGGACTTCCCGTTGACGAGGGGTGAGCTGTTTGAACGTTGGCGCCCCCCTTCCTAAGGGATCCCTAAGTTGGTCATCCCCCGATAGGATAAGAGGCGTCACATACTGACGGCCCGCCAACACGGTCTTCACCGCCTGTTTAAGCTCTGAACCGGCAGATCGCTTCAATAAGTAGCCGGAAGCTCCGGCTTCAAACGCCGCGGTAATATAAGCGGAATCCGCATGCATCGTCAGAAAAATGATTTTACAGTGGGGAAGAAGCTTTTGGAGATGGCGAGCCGATTCCAGGCCATTCAAATTCGGCATTGAAATATCCATGATCACCACATCCGGGATCAGGCGTGAAGCAGCTTCAATCAGCGCTCGTCCATCCTCAACCTTTCCCACGACCTCACCAAAATCCTCGACAAGCCTCGCCACTCCTTCCAAAACCATAGGGTGGTCGTCCGCCAACAACACACGGGGAAGGTTCATAGGGGACATCTCTCGAGAGAAGGTTTGAGTAGATTGAGAGGCATTCATGAGCATCACTACTGTTTCCGGAGAATTGATACCGGCTATGGATAGCCTATTGTACAGAGGAAAAATCAGATCGCCACTAGGGAAACCCCTAGTTTCAGAGAGCAAAATCCCCAGGGAAATCCGAAGAACGGTTTATTCCGGAGCGACGAGGCCATGGGCAATAGCATATTTCGTTAACTCCGCCGTGCTATGCAGATTTAACTCCCGGATAATCTGGGTTCGATGAAATTCAATGGTTTTGGGAGACACATGTAACATCGTCGCCATCTCTTTGGTGCTGTACCCCTCGGCGATGAGCTGAAGGACTTCCCGCTGCCGCGGCGTCAACGAGTCCGTCTCGGCCTGGGGCGCCGGCATTTCTTGAGTGAACGTACCCAGAAAATCTTTGGCAATGGCCGGCGTCACATAAAATTGCCCTTTCATGACGGCATGGATGGCTTGCATCAATTCGGACGCCGCGGAACGTTTCAAGAGAAAGCCGGAAGCCCCGATTTGAAAGGCTTCCTTCGCATACAGAGGATCCGCATGCATGGTCAGAAAAATCAGTTTGATTGACGGAAGCAACTTCTTCAATTGACGCCCCGCATCCAATCCATTCAATTTGGGCATGGAAATGTCTAAGACAATCACATCCGGTTCCAACTTCTGAGCAGCCTGAATGAGGGCCCGCCCATCCTCAACTTTCCCGACGAGATCACAGTCATCCGTGACCAGTTTGGCCAGGCCTTCCAAAACCAATGAATGGTCATCGGCTAACAGGACGCGAGGTCTGGTCACCATGAAATATGCCCTATGTTGGCTGACAACTGGCTTGATCGTATAGACATTCGTTCTTCCCTCTCATGCTCTGCCATTTTCTCCCCTGTCGTCATGCCCGACATTATTCATCGGGCATCCATCCCCTCCCGTCATTCCCGACAGCCTGTTTCGGAAAATTAGGCTGGCTTTGCTCATCTGCCTGTCTATTTGCCTGTCATTCCCGACATTTTTATCGGGAATCTATCTTTGAAATTCTTCGGATGGATCCCCGCTCACCACCGGCGGGGATGACGGAAAACATGGGTCATGCCCGACAGTGTGTATCGGGCAACCATCTTGTCTGTATCCTTATTATGTCTATGCAACCAGAAATCCAGTCATGAGACAATTTCTTCCCAAAGATCATGCCAATCAGGATTACGTCTTTCAATTAATTGAATCTTCCATGCGCGATTCCACCTCTTGAGTTGTTTTTCCGTGGTAATCGCCAACATCATGTCCGGGTGGAGTTCATAATACACCAATCTATGGACATCGTAGGTTTTGGTAAATCCTTTCACGAATCCGTTTTGGTGCTCCCAGCTTCGCTTAATGAGATGACTGGTCACGCCAATATATAAGGTGCCATGAGGTTTACTGGCCAAAATATAGACGCAAGGGTTTTTGGTCATATCGTAAAGATGGATCCCCGCTTAATACCGGCGGGGATGACGGAGAATAGAGTCCTGCCCGCCATTTTTTCTGGACTCCATCTGCTCCCGTCACTCCCGACAGTGATAATCGGGAGTCCATCCGGATTTCCTTTCAGATGGATCCCCGCTTAATACCGGCGGGGATGACAGAGGGGGGAATGCCCATTCACGTGGATGTGCCTTTAGGAATTGAGGCACTCACGGTTGTGCCCTGGCCAGGTTGACCATCCACCCACAGCGTCCCGCCCACCAAGCGAACCCGTTCCTTCATACTGACGAATCCCAAGCCTCGTGAAAGAAGCCCGCCCACTTCAAAGCCCCGGCCGTTATCGCGGATTGAAAGAATAATCTCCTGTTCGTCCTCCCTCAGGTCGAGATGAACCTTCGAAGCCTGAGCATGCCTTGACACGTTTCGCAAGCTCTCCTGTGCCACCCGGTACAAACACGTGGCCACCGCCTGGGAAAATTTACGCCCTCTTTCAGGCAACTCCCACGTGACCGACACGGCTTCATACTTCGCAAAGTCTTCGCACAACGAGCGGAGAGCCGTGCCCAATCCAAGATCATCCAGGATCGACGGATGATATTGGTAGGCCAAATGTCGAATATCATCAGACAGATCCGCGACATTCTCATAGAGCTCCCGGAGCATTGGCAGGACGGGATGACTATCCGGAAGCCCTTTTTCCGCCGTTTGCAGCTTCAGGCTCAGAAGCGCGAGCCGTTGATTGACATCATCATGAAGATCACGGGAAATACGCCGACGCTCCTCTTCCTGAGCCGTCAGGAGTTGGGCCGCAAGCGATCTCAGCTCCTGCTGCTGCCGTTCTAACTGTTGATGCGTCACCCGAAGATTCTGTTCAGCCTGCTTGCGGGCGGTGATATCCGTCCCCGTCGCAATAAAATATTCCACTACGCCTGTTTCAGCATAGATCACGGTGGTGGTCCATTGAATCCAACTCAGCTGACGGGCTTTATTCACCAGGGCCGACTCAAACACGGCAGGTAACTGCCCCGCTTTATAAGACTCCAATACCTGCCTTGCTCCTTGATCATCCTCACCTGAAATGACCGACAGATTCCAAAATGGTTGACCCTTCAAGTCTTCAAAGGAGTGTTCCACGATCTGTTCACAGGCCCGATTGATGCGGAGGATCTGCCATTGAGAGTCCAAAATGACCACAAGGGCGCCTGCGGTGTCGAGCACCTGGCTAATAAACTTTTGTTCCCTCTCCAGGATTTTCTGCACCTTCCGTTGTTCTGTCAGATCAACGCCGGAGGCAATCAGGAATATCACCAGACCGTCTTTATCCCTCAGCAGCGTATTAGACCAGGCAATCCAGCGCAGCTGCTCCTGTTTGGTGATCCAGTAGTTCTCATGAACGTTCGATGCTTGACCCCGGAGAAATGTCTGAAAATATTCCTTGACCTCTTTCACATCCGTGGGAGGCAGCACGGTTTCCCAAA
>JAOTTP010000124.1 GCA_029864405.1 Nitrospirota bacterium | reverse complement strand
GGAGTATGGCTCACCAGTTCAGGCTGGCCTGACATTCTCGTGGGTTTGGGACTAGCGGCTCTTTTTCTCCGATCAGCGTTATTCGTCCTGCGCGGGGCTAATTCGGAGCTTCGAACAATCAATGTCTGATATTTCCATTAACGCGGACCCCCAAATGTGCCCCTTCGTTCTGCTTTCGCCTGCCGATGGTGCTGGCTCTTTCTTCTCATCTCCTTGAACGTGTGCTACGGTGTGTCGTGCTCATTCCAGCAATCATTCTTTAGCCCCGCCATGCGCATTCTTATCTTGAACAGCGGCAGTTCCTCTCTGAAGTTCCGGCTGGTCGAATATCTTTCGTCAGCGGCCGGGGGCGACATCGATCCCACAACTATGCTGCAAGGTGTTGTGACGGGTATCGGCAAAGAGGCGTTCCTGAAAATCACCGCTTCCCGACGCACGCCGTCCACCTCTACCCGGCAAGACATCCTGAATCATGGGCAGGCGGTGACGTGGGTATGGGAAAGCCTTCAAGACCTGATTGCGCGAGACGGAGAAACCTTAGGAGGACCCGGGATCGCTATTGATGCGGTAGGCGTCCGGGTGGTCCATGGCGGCCACCGGTTTACAAAATCTGTACTGATCGATGAAACCGTTCTGGGCCAAATCGAAGAATTAAGCCCGTTGGCTCCGCTCCATAATCCACCATGCCTGGCAGGCATCTATCAGATTCGTGCACTGTTAGGCCCTGACATCCCGATCGTCGCGGTGTTCGATACCAGCTTTCATCGCACCCTTCCCGAACATGCCCGCGCCTATGCGATTCCCCAGGAGTGGGCCACGCGGCATGGCATCGAGCGCTTCGGCTTCCATGGGATTGCCCATGCGTCTCTGGCTCACAGCTACGCCCGCTATTCCGGTCGATCGTTGGAGGAAACCCGTCTCATCACCTTCCAATTGGGACAAGGGTGCTCCGTTACCGCCATTAACAATGGAGCCGTGGTCGAGACCTCAATGGGGTTCACCCCGTTAGAAGGCCTCGTGATGGGGACACGATGTGGAGATATCGATCCGGCCATCATCGGATACATCGCCGAGCATGAACAGCTTTCGCTTGAAGAGATTGACCATCAGTTGAATACGCAATCAGGATTGTTAGGCTTGTCCGGCCAGACCTCCGACATGCGCCAACTCCTCAAGGCCGTCCGAGAGCAACAGGATCCTCGTGCCATTCTGGCCATTGAGGTGTTCTGTCACCGGGCGCGGAAATACCTGGGAGCCTATCTGGCCATCTTGGGTGGCGCCGATGCTGTCGTCTTTGGGGGCGGCATTGGTGAACGGGCTCCAGACATCCGCTCTCGAATCTGTCAAGGCATGGACTGGTGTGGTCTTTCACTGGATGACCCTCGAAATATCGAGGCCTCCGATGTGCAACCAGGTGAGGTCATCCCCATTCACAGTAAGGGATCCGCCATTGAATTGCTGGTGGCCGGAACCGACGAAGAGTCGTGGATTGCCTGGGAAACGTTTCTATGCCTGAGAACTGCCGCATGAATACAGGCGAACACTCATTGGACAGACGAAAAGGCCTTATAGAAGCGGACGAAAACCGTTCTCATTTTGTTGATTATCAACAAGGCAAATTCAATTCTGTGGATAAACCCTCGCTAAAAGATCTTTAGGCGATTTGGAAGAACTTCGTGAGGATCGACCAAACCAAAAAAGTCAAGATAAAATCAGCAATCTACCTTTACGACTACGCCAAAATTTTCTCACCCCTATATTTGGTGTAGTAAAATAAATTCTACACAATGCCTAAAATATATGCATTTTGCTCATTTCTCTATCAATTCTTCAGAAATACGGCTATTGTTGCCAGTAGCCACCATGTTATCCACAAAATTTGTGGACGGTGTTTTTCTACGATGGTCTACATTTTGCCAATTACAAAAATGCGGCAATTTTCCATGAATTCAATCATTTTTTTTCATTCATAAGATTGTCTCCTTACTAACCGTCCCTCAGTCATTTCAAAGGATCACGCTTCCACTCACCCATGGCCCGTGCATTACCATACGTTCCCGACCTGCAGAAACCTCTGGACCTTCGGATCGTGACCTATAACATTCACCGGTGTTGCGGGATGGATCGTCGGGTCATGCCCAGACGCATCGCGGAGGTCCTGTCTGCCCTTCAGCCTGATGTTATTGCCCTCCAGGAAGTCCTGGGGCTTGGCCCTAAGGGCCGAGGACAAGACGAACTGCTTGGGGCCTTGTTGGGCATGGGATGGGTCATGGCATCTGCCAGGCTACGTCACGGGTATCCCTTTGGGAATATGATTCTTAGCCGATTCCCGATCGTAGATGATGCGCGACATGACCTGACCTGGAGAACCCGGCGCGGCCGATGTTGTCAACGCGCTGATCTCCAGCTGGGTGATCAGACATTACATATCTACAATGTGCATTTGGGCACCGGATTGCGGGAACGGAAGTATCAAGCGGAACGCTTGGCCATGATCCTGGACCAACATCAAGGCGCCGGTCCAAAAATTATTCTCGGAGATTTCAACGAATGGGGGCGCGGTGTGACCACCGACATCCTGACTCCGAGATTTCAGAGCTTAGATATTCGACCCTTTGTCAAACGCCGCCGGACCTATCCTGGATTTTTGCCTCTGTTGCATCTGGACCATATTTTTTATGAAGGCCGGATTGACGTCGACCATGTGCATCTTCCCAAATCTCGCGCCGCCCTCGTCGCATCAGATCACCTTCCGCTCGTCGCCGACCTTCGCATTCATTTCTGACCGGCATCGCACTCCAACAGTCAGTCGAACTCAGAATGAGTGAGCTGCAACATGTCTCAACAGTCCATGTTTCGACACGTGCTAGGACCATAGTCCCAGCTCTGTTGATCCCATTCTTTAATACGAACCAAGATGGATGCCCGATAAAAATGTCGGGCATGACAATTTCT
>JAOTTP010000019.1 GCA_029864405.1 Nitrospirota bacterium | reverse complement strand
ATCAATATCTTTTTTCAGCCTGTCGGCAGCAATCTGCATCAAGGGGGTATGAACCGGAACACTGACCGGAAGTGGCATGACCCGCTTGGCTCCACGTGTTTTGGCCAATTCCCCCGCATACTCCACTGCGGCTCTCTCTCCGGCAATCACCGTTTGGCCTGGGGAATTGAAATTGGCTGGAGCCACAACTCCCACAGATCCCGCTTCTTGACAGACGCTTCGAACATCCCCTTCCGAAAGGCCTAAGACCGCGGCAACTAACCCGCTCCCAGGAGCCACTGCTTCCGCCATATAACGCCCGCGCTTCTGCACAAGGTTGAGCGCCTCTCGAAATTTCAGCGCTCCCGCCGCCACTAATGCGGTGTATTCCCCCAAGCTATGACCGGCAACCGCGGCAGGGATCAGCGGACCACCGCTGACCAGTTGAAACGCCGCGAGACTGGTCACCAGTAATGCCGGCTGCGTGTATTCCGTTCGATTGAGTTGCTCCGACGGCCCCTCAAAACACAAGGCTCCGACATCATATCCCAAGATATCCGTGGCTTCCTTGTAGAGGGCCTGAACCGTGGGACTATCATCAAAAAGAGGCCTGCCCATGCCAACAGACTGAGAGCCTTGACCAGGAAACAGAAAACCGAAGACTGGCGTCATCCTTTTCGCTCACGATCTGAAAAATGCCATGATTCAGCGACAGTCCACAACATGGCTGATCTCACTTGCACGAACTAGTCAACAATATACTCTCCACCATCCACGCAGATCACATTTCCCGTGATCCAATGAGCTTTCGGATGACTTAACAGTCCTAGCGCATCGGCGACATCTTGGGTCGTGGTCAGTCGGTTTGAAGGATTTTTTCGTTTGGCTAAGGCCAGCATTTCATCAGAACCGGGTATTTTACGCAAAGCCGGGGTATCGGTTACACCCGCCATCAGCGAGTTCACGGTGATACCCAGAGGAGCCAGTTCCAGCGCTAATTGTCGGGTGTGAGACTCCAGGGCCGACTTCGCGGCGGAAACCGCGCCATACGTTCGCCAGACTCGTGCGCCTCCGGCGCTGGTCATGGAGAAGATTCGACTCCCTGATCCCAAAAATTTCTGTGCTACTAAATCCTGTGTCCAATACACCAGGCTATTGGCCATGACATCTAACGTCATGTCCATCTGCGCTTTATTAATGGCTTCTGCATGGGATTCCGCAATATACGGTTTCAGGGTCCCAAAAGCTAACGAATGTAACAACACTCGCACACAGACGGGCTTCCCGGATTCTTCCGCGCGCTGCTTCATCGCCTTCAAAATGTCAGCACGCTTTTCAGGATCAGCCGCATTGACATTAAAAAACATGACCTCCCGCCCGAGTGAACGAATCTGTGAGGCAATGCGCTCAGCATTCGGCTGGGTTGATTTTCGATCAAGATGCACACCGCAGATATTCAACCCTAAATTGGCCAGTTCCAATGCTGCCGCTTCTCCAAAACCGCTAGAGGCTCCAAGAATCAGCGCCCAATCATTTTCACCCCATGAGGTCGTTCCAGACATAATTCCCCTCTCTATTAAACCTCTCAGAACATTTGGTTTGCTCTTGTTGGAAGCTTCGGATTCTTCCTCTGCTTTTGTGGCAATGTTCTCAATCAGGAAAGGGATACCCGCCGTCCGTTACATTACCAACGAACCACAGCGGAAGCCCAGGTGAGACCTGCACCAAATGCAGCCAACAGCACCACACTCCCTTTGTGAATTCTTCCCTCCCGGACAGCCTGATCGAGCGCCAAGGGAATCGATGCTGCAGAGGTATTACCAAATCGGTCTAAATTTATCATCAACTTTTCTCGAGCCAGGCCCAATCGCTGACTCACGGCATTCAAAATCCGCATATTGGCCTGATGAGGAATGAACAGATCTACATCGTCCATGTGCAATTTATTGGCGTCTAACGCCTCTTTGGTAGCCTCTTCCATTGATTTAACGGCAATTTTAAACGTTTCATTGCCTTTCATTTTTATAAAGCATCGTTTTCCCTGAAGAACCTGCTCGGAAGCCGGTTCCCGCGATCCGCCTCCAGGCACCTGAATCATGTCAGAGAGCCCGCCATTGGCATGCAAATGCGTGGAAAGGATCCCCGATCCTTCAGTACCTTGCCCTACCACAACCGCCCCAGCCCCGTCACCAAATAAGACGCACGTATTGCGATCGGTCCAATCGGTAATCGCTGACATGACTTCGGAACCAATGACCAAGACGTGCCGCATACCATTTTTCACATAGGCATCTGCAATGGCCAACGCATAAATGAACCCACAACAGGCCGCAGAAATATCACAAGCCGCTGCCCGTTTAGCCCCTAAGCGATGTTGGATGAGGCAGGCTGTTGAAGGAAGAGGAGAATCCCCGGTGCAGGTGGCTAAGAGGATCAAATCGATCTCCGATGGGGCCACATCAGCAGCAATTAGCGCATGCTGAGCCGCCTCAACGGCCAAATCGGAACAGGCCTGCCCCGGCTCAACTACGCGGCGTTCCCGAATCCCTGTTCGTTCAACCACCCAGGTGTCAGAAGTGTCAACCATGCGCTCTAGATCCGCATTGGTCAAGATTCGCTTGGGAACATAGGCCCCTGTTCCTAGAATCAGACTATTCATGCTTGAGACACCGCGTTGAACTCAACGACACCCTTGCGCAATGTCACCTCGGATTGCCTCAATTAAGCCGCCTTCCGCCAAAGCCTGGGCCCGGAGAATAGCATTTTTGATCGCCTTTGAGGAGGAGCGACCATGACAGATCATACTGATGCCCTCGACTCCTAAAAGAGGAGCGCCGCCAAATTCGGCATAATCGGTTTTTCGCCGTAACCGCAAGAGGGGCCCGGCCACAAACAGGTATGAAAGCCGACCAAGAGCTGACTGGGCAATTTCTTTCATCAGCATTTTTTTTATCGCATCCGCCAACCCTTCAGAAATTTTCAAAGCAACATTTCCAATAAACCCATCCGTCACAATCACATCAGCATTCCCACTATACACATCTCGCCCTTCAACATTGCCAATGAAATTAATAGGGCTGTCCTTCAACAATTTAAACGTTTCTTTCGTGACTTCATTCCCCTTCGTATCTTCTTCCCCAATACTCAACAGACCCACTCGGGGTCGATCAGTTCCCAAAAGATGCCTGCCGTATTCATGCCCCATGATTCCAAACTGGAAGAGTTGTCGAGCTGTACAATCTACAGTCGCGCCGACATCCAACATGATCGCTTTGCCCTGGCGGGTCGGCAATGTCGCTGCAATTGCTGGTCGTTCAACCCCTTGAATCAACCCCAAAAGAAAAAACGCCGACACCATCGTCGCACCGGTATTCCCGGCACTCACCAGCGCGTCGGCTTGCTTATTTTTAACTAACTCTGTGGCTTTCCATATGGAAGAATCCCGTTTTTTTCTGGCAATCAACGCTGGAGATTCATGCATATCCACCACTTGTGAGGCATGAAAAATTTCAATATTGGCTTTTGTACCGCCTAGTTTGTCCAGGTGAGATTTGAGAGAGGGTTCGTCTCCGACCAAGATAATCGAGAGAGACGATTCCCTTGTAGCCTGTATGGCTCCTTCGACATTGGGAGATAAACCATGATCTCCCCCCATCGCGTCCACGGCTATTTTCATGGGATTGGTGTTAAAAGATGACTGACTCGGGAAGGAAGAGGCCGTTATCCCTCTTCAACCGCAATAATGGCGATCCCTTTATAGGTTCCACAATTCAAGCAGGTCATATGAGATGGCTTGGGCTCATGACATTGAGGGCACGTCGACAAATTTGGCGGGGTGAGCTTGAGATGGGATCGCCGTTTATCTCTACGGGCTTTAGAGATTTTGTGTTTAGGATTTGCCATAATAGTCCAACTTTTGAGTTAAGAGGTGACTGGTGCCTTCACGATCCCCTTCGAACAGAAACAGAGGAGCGCTTGGATGGGTTCTTTCTTGATACCGTTTGCTGAAAGTTGGCCACTGGTGCTGAACCCGTAACTGGCGTACAACACCCACATATGCCTTCATTTAAATTGCCTCCACATACTTGACACAACCCAAGGCAATTTTCCTTGCACAAGGATTGAAGTGGGGTAGCAAGTATGACCTGCTCTCGAATAGCTGGAAGAAGGTCGATGTCATTTTCTGAAATAGGGTAGATATCCTCGTCAGTCGCATCCTCATCGAGGGATTTGTCATGCCCCTTTACCCCTTTGTCTTTATTCCTATGCGGTACAATAACATTGACCGCTTTCACAGCTTTTTTAAATTCCACCTCACACGATAAGGATAGATATTCCTCAAATTGATCTAGACAGCGAACACACTCCCTGCAAAATCTTCCCGATATTTCCCCTTGAAAATATGCCGTCCGCTCGTCAATCAAGAATATACTTCCGTCACAACTTAGGTTCCCAATAGGAGTTCCCTCATCATGGGAAAGCGATAAAGCCGACGGCTCCACCTCATGATGAATTTGAAGCCCGGTTGGGGGAACATCGAGTAGGTTGATAGTTAACGACATATCACAACATTCAACCACGTTATTCTACCCTACTGCCAAATTTCGAAGAAAACACGTGACCTCAGTGTTCTTCTGCAAATGAAAGGATAGCCACGTGCCTGGCACGCTTAATTGCTTGGGTTAATTTCCGTTGATGCCGCAAGCAATTACCCGAAGTTCGACGAGGAATAATTCGCCCTCGCTCTGTAAGGAAATTCCTTAATAAATTCGCATCCTTGTAATCCAATGGCGTCTTATCGAAGCAAAAGCGGCACACTCTTTTCCGCTGAAACAATCGTCCTTTTTCCACTAGAAACCTCTCCTCGGCTAAAAATTAGGGCATGGGGTCAGGATAATACTCTTCCGAATCATCAGTAGATTCCTCAGCCACTCCTGACCCAGAGCTGCCAGAGGAGGACTTTTTCGGCAAGAACGTCACTGTTTGAGCAACGACTTCATGTTTGCTTCGCTTCTGCCCGTCGTCCGTTTCCCAACGCCGTTGCTGTAGGCGACCATCAACGATGGCCCCGTCACCTTTATTGAGGTATTGGCCACAATGTTCGGCTTGTCGCCCAAACACGACAATGTCAACATAACACACCTCTTCTTTTTGCTCATCGGCCTGACGATATCGGCGATTGACCGCTAACGGGAAATTCACCACAGGTGTTCCGCTTGGTGTATACCGAAGCTCAGGATCTCTAGTCAGATTTCCAATTAAAATGACTTTATTGAATCCCACCATCTTCTTCTGGATCCTCTCCACTTGCTTCAGCTACGGCTACCAGGTCGCTTGGGTTCAGCCGTACCGTCATAAACTTCATGACCTGATCTTCCATACGCTGAAAGCGCTCCAACTCAAAAACGACGGTCGGAGGGCCCTCAAATTGAACCGTAATATAGGTCCCCTTCCGCTCGTGCTGAATATCATAGGCCAATTTCTTTTTCCCACTATTATCGAGCTTTAAAATATTCGCTCCAGCCTGAGTCAGGACTTCCTTCATTTTTTCAATCACCCGCTCATTTTCTGTTTCCGCTTGAACGGGACGAAGAATACACAGCGATTCATACAGTTTCATAGTAACCTTTCCCTCTGAAGGATTTTTCTAGTTTTCAGGCAGAGCAATCGTGTTGTATCACAAAAGGGGACACAAGCTACCATAGGGTAAAATGGAGTGTCAAACTCGTCTCAGAAAAAGCATCTGACTGATTCAGAAAGTAAAAAATCTGATATTTTTTCTGAGTGGGGATGGGCTTTTCAGACCTTAAAACAACCGAAGAACATCGGCCTCAGATATTCCCACCAAAAACTCTCAACAAGCCCCTATGGGAAACCGGACACTTTGATCAGTCAAAGATTGCTCACCTTTCATCTACCTAGGCTCCATTACGCATAAAAATTCATGTCGGCATGGTTACATCCGCACGCCAGAAACTTTTGACTTACCAAAGGTGATTTCCCAATGTAAAGGGCGCGCAATGAGCTCCTTTGTATTGGGCTCAATCCCATGCGAACACAATAAATGGATTGTTCCGCTGTCGCCGTGCAAACTGATCAATCCACGAATAACTACAAACTTATTGTATTCCTTATTCAGAAGACCGCGCATGAAATCGATTCATAGCCACGTCCGGACCTTCACAAATAAGACATTCCAGCGCATCGACGGCTTTCGGAAGAGTTGAAACAACCTCTTTCCACTCCTCTGCTGGAAATGGCGAAAGCACAAAATTCGCAACGTCCTCATTGTTCTGAGGACGTCCTATTCCAACTTTGACCCGAGAGAATTCTTCCGTCCCCACACACGACATAATCGACCGCAGGCCATTATGTCCACCCGCGCCACCACGGGTTTTGATCTTGATCGCTCCAAGGCACAGGTCCAGATCATCATGCACAACAATGAGATCCGGCGATACAGGAGAAAAAGCCTGAAGGACAGACTGAACGACAACCCCAGTTTGATTCATCCACGTCAGGGGAAGAAGCAGCAAAACCGGATGGTTCTTAACGGCACCTTGCCCTAGAAACCCGTGCTCCTGTTTGACCAAGGCGACACTCCAACGATCGGCCGCCTGTTCAAGAACCTTCCACCCTAGATTGTGTCGCGTGTGTTCGTACGACCGTCCGGGATTCCCAAGGCCTACTACCACATGCAAGGCTTATTTCTTGCCTTCTTTCGCTTTACTATCTGGCGCAACCTTCGCTTTACTATCTGCCGCCGCCACAGCCGCTCCAGCGGCCGCCCCTTCAACTGTGGCTTTTTCTGCTGTGGCAACAGGAGCCACTCCCTCACCCGCCTCGCGAGCCAGCAGGGACTCCAACTTCGCTTCAGACATCTTAGTGGCAACGTGCGCAACCATGAGATCCTCGTCATCCAGAATCTTGACGCCTGTCGGGACTTCAACTTCCTTGACATGCACACCATCACCAATCCCAAACCCTGAGGCATTAATTTCAACATGGTCCGGAATCTGAGCCGGCAGACATTCAATATGTAATTCGCGCATAGGCTGATGCAAAATACCACCCTCTTTCACTCCAACTGGGACTTCTCCGATTATCATCACGGGAACATTGACTCGAATGGGCTTCGTCATCGAAACCTCAAAGAGATCCACATGCAAAATTGCCCCGGTGATCGGATCAATTTGGTGGTCTTGGAGAACTGCGATCCGTTCTTCTGCCCCGGAAATCCGAACAGCCAGCAGACCGGCATGGCCAGCCTGAGCAAGCACCAGATTACGGGCAATCTTATGGTCCATGGCCACAAATTCAGACTTCCCCCCTCCATAGAAGACTCCAGGAATTTTCCCCTGTCGCCGAAGCTGCCGTGCCACACCTTTTCCAGCCTGTTCCCGTTTTTCAATTTCAAGCTCATATTTCATCGTCTTGACCTCTTCTCATTGAGAGTGAATGAACCATGCGTTAGCGAATTTACACAAACAAGGATGTCACCGATTCCTCACGATGAATCCTCAAAATCGCCTCACCTAATAGAGGAGCAACTGTGAGGGTTTTCAGTTTGGAACATTGCTGATCTTTCCCATTCAAAGGAATGGTGTTGGTCACCATCACTTCACGGAGACAGGACGCTTGTATCCGTTCCAAAGCAGGACCAGATAGAACCGCGTGCGTACTTCCCGCCCAAGCCGACAGAGCTCCATTATCCATACAGGTTTGAGCCGTTTGGACAATGGTCCCGGCCGTATCTATCATGTCATCAAACAATAACGCATGCTTGTTTTGGACATCGCCAATAATATTCATCACTTCAGCCTGATTGGGCGTTTCCCGCCGCTTATCAATAATCGCGAGGGAAGAATTCAGTCGTTTGGCAAATGCCCTGGCACGCTCCACCCCTCCCGCATCAGGGGAAACGATCACCAAATCAGAAACATCTTGCTTTTTAATATAGTCCAACAACACCGGCATGGCATAAAGGTGATCAACGGGAATATTAAAGAATCCTTGAATGGGTCCGGCATGAAGGTCCATGGTCAGAATCCGATTCGCGCCGGCGGCAGTGATCAAATCCGCAATTAATTTGGCACTAATGGGCACTCGCGGTTGATCTTTTCGATCTTGTCTCCCGTATCCGTAATAAGGAATAACCGCCGTGATCCGAGAAGCCGAGGATCGTTTAACCGCATCGATCAGGAGCAACAATTCCATGATCGAGGTATTCACCGGGTGGCAGCAGGATTGAATGAGAAAGACATCGCCTCCCCGCACATTCTCATCAATTCTAACCCTGATCTCCCCATCACTAAAGGTCGTAACCGTCGCCTGACCCAAATCCTGCCCAATATACTGGGCAATTTCTCTGGCCAACGCAGGGTTGGAGTTGCCCGTGAACAATTTTAAATCTCGGAGCATGGTGGTGATCTCAACTTACCTAGGTATTTATGAACCGTAGCAGATTTTCAAAAAAAAAGCAGAGGAAAGGTAATTCTACGTTCTGCGACTTGTCAACTCAAATCACTGAATCTGTATTTTGGAAGCCTTGGAAGAGGAGGCAACATGGAATGGGTCATGAGGTAATTCGGTCGAACCCATCGAGGTATCAAAGATTCGCCACCTGGTATCACGACGTAATCGGGTCGAAGCCTGCCTGGCTTCTTCTTGAGTGTGAAAAACCCCAAATACAGTGGCTCCACTACCCGATAACAATGCGGCTTGAGCCCCGAGAGAGAGTAAGGTGTCTTTAATGAACCCCAAAATCGGATAAAACGGAAACAACGGCGCTTCAAAATCATTCTCCATTACCCCGATCACATCCTCCCAAGAGAGGCTCAACTCACGATCTACCCTGCTCGGAAATTCACCAAGAGGCAGGACAGCCGACCGTTGGGAGGCCAACTGTTCATAGGCCCATTTGGTCTGAATTGCAAAGCCAGGATTGACGAGAACAACCCACCGTTCCCCCTTGAGAGAACAGGAGGTCACTTCCTGGCCCCACCCCTGAACTACTGCACAGGGAGCTCTAAAAAAAAAGGGGATATCACTTCCGAGAGCGGCACCGGCCTCACATAAGTCAGATACAGTCCAATCTAACTGCAGCAAGTGAGCCAGACCATAGAGTGTGGCGGCGGCATCACTACTCCCGCCTCCCAGACCGGCCGACAAGGGAATGACTTTGGTCAGTTCAATCTCAACACCCACACACTTTCCAGCGCGCTGAAGCACTAAGTCAGCCGCCCTATAGACCAAATTTCCCTTATCCAATGGCAACGGGGCATCTCCACATGCCAAGAAAAGACCCTCTCGAGCAGGGTTAAGCCGGATTCGAAGAAGATCAAAGACATCGACGGTATGCATGAGGGACCACAATTTATGATACCCATTGGGCAATCGATCCAGAACCCGAATCAACAGATTCACTTTGGCTGGCGCCCGTACCACGATTTCGGTAGCTGACATAGCGCTCTCACTCACGTCGAAAAACCTCCAAACTCATCCAATGACTGAACCGATTGAAAAGATGGGAAGATACATCGCCACGACGACAAGGGCAATCCCACAGCCCACCACCAAGATAATAAAGGGCTCTAGAACCGACGTTAAAGTAGCTACCGTTCGATCGACCTCTTGCTCAAAGAGATCCGCAATCTTTTCAAGCATCACATCGATGGAACCGGTTGATTCACCCACCTTGATCATCTGGGGCACCATAGGAGGGAAGATCTGGCGAGCCCGTAAGGTTTCGGAGAGAGGCCTTCCATCTTGAACCCCTGTGGTCGCCAACTTGATGCTTTGCTCAAATACCTTATTGCCAGTCACCGTTCCCGCCACACCCAAGGCATATAACAACGGGACCCCACGACGGACCAAAAACCCCAATGTTCTGGCAAAGCGCACAGTTGCGGCTTTTTGGATCACGGATCCCAAAAGGGGAACTCGTAAGACCCACCCATCAATGGCCTGTCGACTTTTCTGATTTTTGAGCATCCACCGGATACCCATAACAAAGGTTCCCAACAGAGTCACCAACAGAAAAAAGTGATGTCGAACCCCCTCAGCCACGTCAATCACCACCTGCGTCAACCAGGGAAGCGATTCGCCCATATCTTGAAATAAGCCCGAAAAAAGAGGGACCACCCAAATCAGTAAAAAGACCAAGACGATCATCGCCACAGCCACGAGCAAAGCTGGATAAGCTAATCCAGAAAAAATTTTCGCCCGCAGCTGAGCCTGTTTATCCAGGTACACCGCCAGTTGAGTCAAACTCTCATCCAAGCGACCCGTCGTCTCCCCCACTTCCACCATACTCCGGTAAAATTCATGAAAGACAGTCGGGTAGCGTTTCAAAGCATCGGCCAAGAAGGTCCCGCCCTCCACGTCCGCTCGAATACGTTTGACCACCTGCTGCAAGGTCGGGTTTTCACCTTCGCTGGAGAGAATGTCCAAACATTCCAAAAGAGGCACGCCCGCACGAATCAACGTCGCCAGCTGATGGGTAAAAACCACCAATTCCTTGCTACTCACGCCTCGCAAATTCCACTGACGGCTCCAGCCGGTCAGCTGGTCGCTGAGATTGAATACCCGTTCAACTTTTTCCTGCAAACAGGTCACCAACACGTCCTGCCCACGCAGAAGCTGTAATGCCTCCACGGAAGTGGCAGCCAACACTTCCCCTTGCACCGTCTGTCCGGCGCCATCTTTTGCACGGTATTCAAACCTAGGCATCTCGAACTATTGCTCGCTTTCTCTCTGAGAGATCAGGCAGGCCATCACTTACATCCGAGGACGCAACCTGGCCATGGACATCGCCCCAGACCGAACCCGGCTGGTGCGTTCCAATAGTTTGGCTAGCTCGTCAGGCAGTGTCGTGAGTCCCATGGCCAGTTCAGAGGAAATCACTCCTTGGCCAACTAAGTCGGCCAACGCCTGATTCATCGTCTGCATGCCATATTGCGCTTGTCCCGTTTGCATCATGGAATACATTTGATGAATCTTGTCTTCCCGAATCAGGTTCCGAATGGCCGGAGAGGGAATCAGAATTTCCAAAGCCAGGATTCGGCCCTTTCCTTCTGAGCGAGGCAGAAGCCGCTGAGCCAGAATGCCTTCCAGTACCATGGACAACTGAATGCGAATTTCCTGTTGCTGGTGGGAAGGAAACACCGAGACCAATCGTGTCAGCGTGTGAATCGCAGAATTCGTGTGCAAGGTGGCCACCGTCAGATGCCCGGTTTCGGCCATGATAAGAGCCGCCTGAATGGTCTCGAGATCTCGCAATTCTCCCAAAAACACCACATCGGGATCCTGCCGTAAAATACCTTTCAGTGCGGATTGGAATTCGCGGACATCGGATCCGACTTCCATTTGAGATACCAAACTCTTTTTGTGCGTATGCAGAATCTCAATGGGGTCTTCTAACGAAATAATATGGGCAGGCCGCTCTTCATTAATATGATCCAGCATTGAGGCCAATGTCGTACTTTTTCCGCTTCCCGTCGGCCCCGTCACCAAAATCAGCCCTTGGGGCTTTCTCGTCAATTCTTCAACAATGGGCGGTAGTCCTAATTCTTCAAACGTCGGGATCTTACCGGACACGGTACGAATAGCCATGGCCAATGATCCTCGTTGGGTATAGACATGGATCCGAAACCGGCCAATAGCAGGAACGCTGTATGCTCCATCCCACTCTCCGGTCTGCGTGACCTGATGGTGCTGTGCCTCCGTCAACAGACTTTCTGTCAACCGAGACATATCCTGGCTGGTCAACGTCCGAGACTCCATAGGCCGCAAATGCCCGTCCACCCGAAGTCGGGGCACACTACCCGCGACCAGATGCAAATCCGAGCCACCCTTCCGGCACAATTCACCAAGTAGTTCTGTCAATTCCATCGGACCACCTGTCTTCTGGGATCCTTACACAGAAACATCAGATCTCGTTTCGGCAAACACCTCGCCCACAGTGGTCAAACCATTTTGAACAGCTGCCATCCCCGCTTGCCTGAGTGTGCGAAATCCTTCGTCTATCGCACAGGCTATCAATTCATGCGTCGATGCCCGTGCCAAGATTTTATCATGCAGCCCTTCAAAAATAGGCAAGGTTTCAAATAACGCCATACGTCCTTTAAATCCGGTCAGATGGCAGAACACACACCCACGCCCTTTCATCGCTTGAACCGCCCCGAGCACATTCTCAGCAAACCCCAGTTCCCGCAACTGAAGCTGAGAAACCGTATCGAGCTCCCGACAATGATCGCAAATTTTCCGTACTAATCGTTGTCCCACAATAAGCGAAACGGCAGAAGACACCAAAAACGGTTCAATGCTCATATCGATGAGCCGGGTAATCGCTCCTGGAGCATTCATCGTATGTAAGGTCGAAAGGACTCGATGGCCGGTCAGGGAAGCCTGAATCGCGATCTGCGCGGTTTCCCGATCACGAATTTCCCCCACCATCATGACATCGGGATCCTGCCGTAGGAAAGCACGCAACCCGGCGGAAAAATTCAATCCGATCTCTTCATGAATTTGCAATTGATTGATGCCCTGGATTTGGTATTCCACGGGATCTTCGACAGTGACAATATTCATCTGAGGGGTATTCAGAAATTGCAACGCGCTATAGAGCGTCGTCGTCTTCCCGCTCCCCGTAGGCCCCGTCACCAGAATCATGCCATAGGGATTTTCCAGGGCCGTCGTCACCCGATCCAAATCAGGCTGATCGAGCCCAATATTCGTCAAATGCAACGCTAGCCCCGACTGATTCAAGAGACGCAAGACCGCTTTTTCGCCAAACAAACACGGGAGAATGGCCACTCGAATATCGACGTGGGGAAAACCCTCCATCTTCATCCGTCCATCTTGGGGCAACCGACGCTCGGCGATATCCAGATCAGAAAGAATTTTCACCCTGGCGAGTAATGCCTGATGAAGATCTTTAGGCAGATTTTGAATCGGGCGTAAGACACCATCCAACCGGAAGCGAATCCGGATCATGTTCTCCATCGGCTCAAGGTGAATATCGCTCGCCTCCATTTCAATGGCCTGCTGAACAAGGCGATTCACGACATCCACAGCCGAAGAGTCTTTATCAATTTTGATATGAAGCTTCCCGAGAGACATCGCAGCTTTATCCTGAAGAATCATGGGTCTTTCTTGATCATTTAACTCGTTAGCAAAGGAAGAGACACGGCCACCAGACTTCCCCATCGAATTGGGTGAGACCCGGTCGCTATCTCCCCGACTGTTGGAATGACCCCGCTCATCTTTTGGAAAAGCTTCCATGAGCGAGGAAGATCCATCCTGCCCCTGGCCATACACGTGGGAAATCGCTGTCCGTAAATCCGACTCCGTGGCCACCATCGGGATGATGTGCAGTCCCGTACGAAATCGCAAATCATCGAGCAAAGACGCATTCGTGGGGTCGGCCATAGCCAAACTCAGCCGTGAAGTGGTTTTCCGCACCGGCAAGACGAGGTGTTGGTGGACAACGTCATAAGGAACCAGTCCTCGAAGACTCCCGTCAATCGAACACGTAGACAATTCAACGGTGGCGACCCCATAGTGCTGACTGAGAAACTCTAATAAGGTGGATTCGGACAGGACCCCCATCCGAACGAGAATACTCCCGAGGCGTCCGCCTTCTCCCTGCTGGATATCAAGTGCCTGGGACAAATCATCTGAAGAGATCACCTTCGCATCCACCAACTGTAGTCCGACCCGCTCTCGATTCACCGGCAACCTCCCCTCTACCCTTTTTTCTCACCTGAGGAATTGAGATGTTGAATTCCCCGGAACAAATAATGCACTCCTGAACCCGTCGTCAGGATTACCATAACGGAGAGAAAAGGAATGACGTGTTCGGCAGAAACACGCTCAGTCGCAAAGAGAATCACCATAATGACATAACAAATTTGTGCGAAGGTGGTACCCTTTCCCAGCCAGGTGGGAGCAATATCAATATCTATTTCCGTCAAATTGGCCAATACCGTCCCGGTGAGGAGGATGGCATCACGACTCACGACGAGAATCACTGCCCAGAGAGGAATAAAATGGAGAACGGATAAAGTCACGATGGCCGACACGAGGAGTAACTTGTCAGCCAGAGGATCGAGATACTCGCCAAGGCGAGTGCGCTGGTCGGTGATACGGGCAATTGCCCCATCCAGCCCATCGGTCACCGCCGCGACTAACAGCGTGACGAGGGCATAATCAAAGTATTCGTAGAGCAAAAACCCAACGAAGACCGGAACAAGCAGAATCCGGAGGACCGTGAGACTGTTGGGAAGGTTGATTGGATTGTCGGCAACCCGTGACTCGCGGTCCATTTCGACACAACGCCTTTCTCACCACCGTATTTTATCCTAAGCGTAGGGAAGGTTACGCGGGGTTTCTGAAGGAAGTCAACCACGCTTGCGACACTCATCGGTGCGGCCTATAATCCGTGGCTATCAGGATAGAAAATCCACCGCTATCCATCGTTAAGCTGGAGCTAGAGCATATGACATCGCTTCCCTTATCCTTTCGAGTCAAAAATGCCGTCGTGGAAAAGCATCAATTGGAGGGCATGGACCCCAGTGACCGATATTTCAATCGAATGATCCCGATCAAACGAGTGGAACGCGGATACTCGGGAACGGTCATGTACGAAGCGCTGAACCTGCAGTCACAAGTCTATCGAACCGTGCAGGAAACCCTGAAGGACATCACCGATCAACTGCGCGAATTAGGCTTTACCACCATGCGGACTCGCCTCAATTTCAAAGGCCAAACATACTTGGCGGAAAAAGAAACCTGGGTTGATTATATCGACGCCTAGTCTTGGAGCCCGCATCCGAACCATCAGCATGATGGCCCTTCTCGTCCTGTGACTGTTTTTCGGTCACACCCTATAGCTACCTCCTCCTTCCTTGAGTACCGCAACGCACAACCTGACCTGATTCACCTGTAGAACATTGCAAGGCTTGGGGGAAATATTCGCAACCGGCGTTTCTCGACTCCGTGCCTGTTGCTCTCTGTCCATGCTCTCACCAACAATCCATCCCTGCACGTCTCCACTTGTCTCTCCGCGGGTGTTAAACTCCTGAATCTTATGGATCCTCAACATTGAGGGGCTCCACTATCCAAGATAATTCTTGTAGAGGGTCAAGAAATTGTGAATCAGTAGGAATCTATGCGAGGCAGGATGGGACAACTTGTTCTCTGGTTTTCACAGGGAAAAACTAGGGGTAGCACATTCAACAACACTCCCGCTACAAGTTCTACGCACTCGATTTATCCGCGCAACCGAGCAAAGGGAAAGGGCTTGGATCTACCGTTCAACGCGAGTTGAAACTCGTGGTCACACGCGACACCGACAGGCATCTCGGTTCTCAAAAAGGCAACATGAATTCTGGGGCTTTCCAAAAAACTGAGACAGAAGGGGATATGTGTCTCAATGCTTATTCAGTGATAGTCTCTTGGAGGAATGAGGAAAAAGACTTCACCAGGATTGACCACACACAACTCGATCAACTCGTGGTGGTTGCTCTCGTCCCAAGCACGAAAAAACTCTTTGCTTCGCCCACATCCCTCGGATCTCATAAGACCCTACTTGCCATTCCAATGAAGCCACTATAATGAGCCATTATTACTTAATTAGGTGCAATAACCTCAAGAGTCTTCATGGGCAGGTCTAGGGTAAACGTCGCACCACGCCCTTCTCCAGCACTCCATGCCGTGAGAGAACCACCCATTTTTTTCGCAGCTAACGCACTGGCATGAAGCCCTAACCCCTGGTTCTTAACGCCAAATTCTTGGGCAAAGATCCGGGTCAGATGCTCTGGACATATCCCAATGCCCGTATTGCTCACTTGAATCCGCACCAACCCTTCCCGGTCGGGATGCTTCACCATTTGCACAGTTAATCGGTGAGAGTCCCCCCCCTGAGCCTGCATCGCGTCTTTGGCATTTCCAATGAGGTTGGTCAGAATTTGCAAGACTTGATGCCTGTCAATCATGACTTGTGGGATATTGAAAATTTCCCGCTTGATCGCAATATGATCTGTTTCAAATCCAGGCTGATTCATAAGCAGGGCTTGCTCTATCAATTCACCTAAGATCACTGGCTCCACAACCTCAGCCGCGTTCGCAAGTGTCTTTTGCGTGGCCATAATTTGATTGACATGATCAAGCTGCGAAACCAGTCCCTCGAGTTCTTTGTTCGCGGCAGTAAAATGCTGCCCCAAATGCGTCCCTATTTGAGTTAAAAACAAGGGAATCCGCTTCCCCTTGGGATGAGAGGTCAAAAATTCTCCAACGTCTTCCTTATGCTCTTCGAAAAGATGAGCGACGCGTGAGACATCGTCAATCGGCATCTCGTGAAGGTATTGCGAGAGCAACCCCACTGACACATTGATACTGTTGAGCACATTGCCCACATTATGCAGGATATGCGAAGCCACTTCTCCCATACCCGCCAAGCGGGAACTTTCGACCAACTGTTGATTCAGTAATTCGCGTTCCGTCCTCGCCTTTTTCCGCTCACGAGCATGGCGAATAGCCCGCTCCAGTAAGGCGGGATTGGTTTCGCCTTTCACCACGTAGTCGGCGGCACCCAGCTTGATCGCTTGGACATCAATTTCCTGATTATTGGTCCCCGTCAACATAATAATGGGAACCCGGCATCCAAATTTAATGGTTTCCCGCAACAGATCAAGACCCGTTTCTTTGCCAAGGCAATAATCCAAAAGACAAATATCATGGGTATTTTCTTTAAGTTTCCTGACACCCTCATCAAATGTCGGAACCCATTCTTCCTCGAAAATCACCCCACGGACTCTGGAAAGCATGGCTCGAGCAATAATCGCATCGTCTTCACTATCATCGATCAGCAAGACGCGAACATTATCAACATCTGCATTAATCCCAACTGTCATGAATCCTCCAAGAATATATTGATTCACTTAGAATGAGGGGTTCCTAGGATGCCTGGGTTGATCAATCATAGAGAAGGCGTTACAACGACAATCGCGCATGAGGATGTTCAACGACAGCCCGGATAGCCGCCAAAAGATATTCAAAATCATACGGCTTTTCAAAAAAAGCCGCTGCGCCGAGTGAGGTGGCCTGTTGACGTAAGCCGTCTTGCTTACTCGCCGTCAAGAAAATGAACGGAATCTCCTTGGTTTTGGCCGACTCCTTTAATCGCTGGGCCAGGGCCAACCCATTTCCCCCAGGCAAGGTGATATCCAACACAATGGCATCAGGAATCATTTGTACCGCCTTTTGCATCCCAATGATCGCATCAAAGGCTGTCACAACATTGAACCCGCGGGCACTCAGCCGAACTTCAAGAGCCTTGGAAATGTTTTCATCATCCTCCACAATTAACAGTGTCTTCTCCATATCGTTCTCCGGTGGTGAGGCTCATCAAAGACAAACATCAGTTCCTATACAGACTGATAGGGCAGGGTAAAACTAAAAATGCTACCTTTTCCCAAGTCACTTGTGGCCATCATCGTCCCACCATGTAACTTGACAATTTCTCGGCAGATAAATAATCCGAGACCCAAACCAGAGGCGGAAGCAGACGCGTCTTCGTTGACCTGATATAACCGTTCAAAAATACGTTCCAACTGATCCTGAGCAATCCCAATCCCGGTGTCTTCAATCGAGACGCGCACCCTCCCTCCACAAGACGAATCGACGCACACCGAGACCAGGATTTTCCCTGTCCTCTGAGTAAATTTTAGCGCATTCCCTAGCAAATTCAACAACACTTGTCGAATGCGTTGGGGATCGATTGCCAGAAGTGGAAGATCAGGTGCCACGCACACGTTCAGGGCAATGCCCTTTGCCTGCGCATCAGGAGTGAACACCTTCACCGCATAGTCAATTAACTCAGGCAATGAGCCCAACTGAGGATGGATGCTCAACTTACCGGTTTCAAAGCGTGTAATTTCATACAAGTCATTGATATTACGATTTAGATGACCGCAACACCGCTGGATGAGCCGAAGGTATTCTTCCTGGGTTGCGGTTAACGATCCAGAAATCCCTTCGAGCAGAATCTCCACAAACTCTGAGGCGGCCGTCAACGGCGTTTTCAATTCGTGGGCAACCACATGATAGAAACGCTGAATTTCTTCATTTTTCCGTTGCAGCTCTTGATTCGTTTTTTCTAGCTCCCGTTGATGGGCAGCTATTGCCGCCTGCAAACGAGCCTTTTCGATCCCATGGCAAATAGCCCGTTGGAGACTTTCACTGGAAATGATTCGCTTTGGAATATAGTCGATTGCGCCCAACTCCAAGGCATCCATCACAAGTGATTCATTGCCCTGGCCCGTCAACATAATCAAGGGAAGATGCAGGCCATGGCTTTTGGCTTCCTGAAGCAATTCCAGTCCAGTCCGTGAACCAAGTTGATAATCCAAAAGGCCAATATCATGATGGTGCGATTTGATCTGCTCAAGCCCTTCGGCATAGGACGGAACCCATTCCAAGTCCACGAGGGGATTCGAGAGTTTTTCAAGAAGACTCCGAGTAATCAGCGCGTCATCTTCGTCATCCTCGATCAACAACACTTTGAGCTTACCGTCCCTGTCGGTGGGATTGTTCACGCGAATTGCCTCTTATTCTTCTCTAGCACCGCTTGACCTAATTGAGTGATCATTCGTTGATATTCGTCAAAGGTCTCAGGTTTCGTGATGAAATCATAGGCTCCTAACATTTCAGATTGTTGAATATCTCGTGGGTGCCGAGACCCTGAAAGAATCACGATGGGAATCTGACTCCATTCGGGATGACCCTGGAGATCTTCCAACACCCGTCTCCCATCCTTTCGCGGCATATTTAAATCCAAAAGAATGAGTTGCGGTAAGGGAAGATCCAACGACCCATGCCACTTTCGACGACGATACACATAATCCATGAGCTCTCGACCATCATGCACAAAACGCACATCAAACCCTAAACGGCTTTCTTCCCAGGCTCGCATCGCAATGAGACAGTCATCAGAATTATCTTCTGCGATCAGAACCATTGGGGGGCATGTCGTAGCATATTGAACAACCCTCCTTCCAAAAATGACTTCGGCTGCAGTTGCGATTCGTTGTCTCTCGGGAACCCAACGGGAGAAAGCAGGAGGGCATCATGATGCCCACGACGTTTCGATCACCCGTCGTCCACCCGCGAGTTTCCCCGTATCTTTCGTCTGAATCACTGCACTATCCTTTATATTCAAAATATGCACGACGACCACCAAATCAAAAAAAAACGCCCATCCTCATTCCTGGAAGATGGGCGCAACCTCACCACAACAATTTATTCCGTGGCAACCTGGCAAACCTTCAACCATGACGAACGACGAAGAAGGTCCCTTGGCTTTGCGTCCCACCCTTACGGATGGTTTGCTCTTTTCACGCTACGTCAATGTTATCGGTCTAACCAATAGAAGCTTAAGGCGAATCTGGGCCACCAGGGCTGGCATGCAAGGGAACGCCATTGGGTCCATTCGATTCCCTTTAGGTAACCGGAGAACGGGACACGTCACGACCCACTTGAGTCCCCCCGCAAAAATCCCAACACCGGCCTGCACCACCACACCCAAAGGGAGTTACTTTTCAAGAAGAAATGGAGATGAACCGAAAGAGAACAACAATGTTATTACGGGAGTCCAGTAGGTGATCACAGCCCAATTGCCTCACAATGAAGTCCAGCGTCTCGCCGCGCTCGAACGGTATCAACTCTTAGATACCGTGCCGGAAGCGTTGTTTGATGACCTGACCATGCTAGCAGCTCACATTTGTCAAACACCGATTGCCCTCATCAGTTTGATCGATGCCCATCGTCAATGGTTTAAATCAAAGATTGGGATCACGGCCACCCAGACACCTCGAGACATCGCCTTTTGTGCCCATGCCATTTTAGAAACTGGAGTGTTTGAAATTCCTGATGCCTTACAAGATCCTCGCTTCGTTGACAATCCCCTGGTCACCACTGACCCTCATATCCGGTTCTATGCAGGTGCACCCTTGCAAACAGCCGATGGGCAAGCCATAGGAACATTATGCGTCATTGATCAGATTCCCCGTTCTCTGACCCAAGAACAACGACAGGCGTTGGGCGCATTATCCAGACAGGTCATTTCCCAACTAGAATTACGCCAGCAACTCTTCCGCGTCAACCAACGCAAATCCTATTTTCAATCCATCGTGGAAGCGGTCCCCAGCGGTATGGTCATGATTGATACTCAGGGGACCATCGTCTTGGCCAATCAACTGGTCGCCCAGCAGTTCGGGTATAGCTGTGAAGAACTGCTGGGGCAATCCATTGAAACTCTTGTGCCGATACGTTTCCGGAAACACCACCCTGCGGGGAGGACAGCCTTCTTCGCCTCACCGGAACCGCGTCGTATGGGCAATGGACAAGATCTCTATGGACTCCGTAAGGACTTCTCGGAATTTCCCGTTGAAATCGGCTTAAGCCCCCTTTCTATAGACGAGGAGCCATTCGTATTAGCCTCCGTTTTCGATATTAGCGAAAGGAAAATCCGTGAGGAACGGCTTCAGGCAATATCAAACCGATTGTTATTAGCGACGCAGTCCGCCAATATCGGAATATGGGAGTGGGACCTAAGGAAGCACGAACTAACCTGGGATTCCCAAATGTATGCCTTATATGGTCTGCCCCCTGATTCCAAACAGGAACCGTACGCCACCTGGGTTAATGCTCTCCATACGGAAGATCGAGAAGCTTCAGAGGCAACCCTTCACAATGCCATTCGGGGAGAACAGGAATTCACGACCGAATTTCGAGTCATCTGGCCAGACCAATCCGTGCATTACCTCAAAGGAGCCGGGATCGTCGACCAGATATCCAACGGCACTGCGATCAGGATAATCGGGTTGAATTGGGACATCACCAAAGAAAAAATGGCAGAAGACCTTTTGCGCACTCATATGACCCAATTAGAAAAAAGCAACAAAGACTTAGATGATTTCGCGTACATTGCCTCCCATGACCTCAAGGAACCCCTACGAGGGATATTTAATTATTCAAAAATCCTGCTCGAGGACCATGGCCCGTCTCTCAATGAGGATGCCAAAGCCCGCTGCCAAACCATCCTGCGCTTATCGCGCCGGATGGAGGAATTACTTGACGCGCTCCTCTATTTTTCTCGGGTCGGCCGAACAGAATTGGCCATGAAACCTACCAATCTGGACCACATCCTCGGTGGAATCCTGGATTCTCTCGATGTGAGCTTAAAGGAGCAAGGCATCCTCATCGATGCTCCAGAGCCTTTACCCACCATCTATTGCGATTCAATACGGGTGGGAGAGATTTTTCGAAATTTCATTACCAACGCCATAAAATACAATGATAAAGAGGAAAAATGGATCCATATTGGGTATCAGAAAGGAAGTGACCCTCTTTTTCAGAAGAAGGCCATTCCATCAGATGTTCCCGTCTTCTTTGTCAAAGACAATGGAATCGGCATCAAGGAAACGCATGTATCACAGATTTTTCGACTCTTCAAACGGCTTCATGGACGAGAAAAATTTGGAGGAGGAACCGGAATGGGCCTGACGATAGCCAAGAAATTGATCGAACGACATGGAGGACAGCTGTGGGTTGAATCGACCCTGGGAGAGGGCACCGCATTTTTCTTTACGTTACAAAGGAGTGCATGACATGGGACGAGTCCCTGGTCGACCAATTCTATTGGTGGAAAATAGCCCAGAAGACCTTGAAATCACCGTTCGAAGCTTGCGGATGGCAGGGCTGAACAATCCTATTGTCCACTGCACAGATGGCGATGACGCTTTGGATTATTTATATCGCCGTGGCGCCTATTGCGAGCATGACGCCTCATGGGTTCCGGGGATTATATTCTTGGACTTAAATATGCCGGGGACCGACGGCCGCGAAGTCCTCGAAGAACTTAAGAAGGATCCCGACTTGAAAGTTATTCCTATCGTCGTGCTCACCACCTCTGCTGATGAGCGCGATGTTCACGATTGTTACGCTCGAGGAGCCAACAGTTATATTCAAAAACCGTTAGACTTCGAAAAATTCATCCAGGCCATGGCCCGCGTACGAGACTATTGGTTTGAGGTCGTCATTATTCCCGAACAGATGGAGAGGGCGCAATGAATTCGGGGAGCACAACCGTCCTCATCATTGATGACTGCGCTGAGGATCGAGAAATGCTCTGTCGATTCTTGAAGCAGAACGCCGATCAGCCATTTCGCATTATTGAGACCGACTCCAGCATCGAAGGCTTGGAACTATGTCAAACCGAACACCCGGATTGCGTGTTACTTGACTACCAAATTCCTGAGTTGGATGGGCTTGAATTTATCGAGTCTCTGTCCCAAGACAACAGTCGCCGGTTTCTTCCCGTCCTGATGTTAACCGGACAAGGCAATGAAGACGTGGCAACCAAAGCCATGAAAAACGGTGCTGCCGATTATTTAGTCAAGGGGAAACTCACCCCAACGGGAATTTACCGGGCCGTCACGAAAGCGATTGAAAAATCGTCGCTTCTCCGGACCAATGAAAAACAACGGGCGGAACTTGAACGCTCCCAGAAAGAGTTGGAACAATTTGCGTATACCGCGTCTCATGATCTCCAAGCGCCAGTACGTCGTATCACGAAATTCCTGGAACTTCTCCAGATGGATCTCAATGATCAGTTGACTGAACGCTCACGGGATTATTTGGAAAGAGCCAAAAAGGGTGCCCAGCATATGCAACGATTCATTCAAGACTTGTTGGATTATGCCATCGTCGGTGGTGGCTCCCATGGCTTTGAGTCCGTGGAATTACAGCACGTGGTAAAGGATATTGTAGCGCAGATGGAATTTCCCCTTGGCTGCACGAGCGCCAACATTAGCGTGGGTTCGCTGCCAGCGATTTCTGGAAACCGCACCTTCCTTAATCAATTATTCCAAAATCTTCTTGGGAATGCCATAAAATTCCGGAGAGAAGACCCACCCCAGATCAATGTAACGGCACGCTCATCAGGATTCACATGGATTATTACCGTCTCGGATAATGGCATAGGGATCCCTGCTGAATCATTTGACAAAATTTTTGGCGTGTTTCAACGTTTGAATACGGGAAGCCAGGTTGAGGGCACGGGCATTGGGCTCGCGCTCTGCAAGAAAATTGTCGAACTCCATGGCGGCCGCATTTGGGTGGAATCCAATACTCAAGTCGGCACAGCCTTCCATTTCACATTTCCTCACGAGGAAACCGAGAAACCCAATCTTCAGTCTCAACAGACGGTTCAGTAGAAAGCTCTTGTCTGCTCATCACACAAAAAAACCTTCTCTGGTCTCGAACAATCAAAAATTGGACGGCATCACCTCATTTGCATACCACGCCCATCCCTGATCGGACATTTCGCAGTTCTCCGCTCTGGCGCGAGGGAATCGTTCTCTGTTCTACCTGGCTTTTCTCTAGTCCAATAAGGCCTAAGCACTAGGCTACATTTCCTTGGCCCCTCGCAATCCTTTGATCTCAAGAGGCATGCCCCAGTCATCGCATGCTCCTCCTTAAGCTCTTTTTACCTCTATCTTTTCTGTCACGTTTCTGTTTTATTCACCTAACCTCACAGCAATGAACAGGGAAGCTACCGAAACAGTCTCTTCACCAATAACAACGTGGAAGTAAATCCACAACGTCTCAAAGGAGCACGACCATGGATCTTTCAACGATCCTGAACACCTTGGATCACTTTTTCACCTATCCCTTATTTACCATCAATCAAACCCCGATCACCCTCTCGTCTCTGTCATTCTTTGCGTTCATCATGTGTGGCTTTTGGATGATGAACACCCTGGTACGACGTTTTCTCCGCAACCAATTACTCAAACACTCGAAGATGCCCAAGGCGACACAATACACCTTAACCCGCATTATTCAATATGTTCTGCTCTTTGTCGGGACGGTGATTGCATTTCAAATCATCGGGATCGACCTCAGCGGCCTGGCCGTCATTTTTGGATTTCTTTCTGTCGGAATCGGATTTGGCCTGCAAAATCTGACGTCCAATTTTATCGCCGGGCTCATGTTGCTGTTCGAACAACATATTCAAGTTGGGGATCGCATCACCGTGGGAGACAACGAGGGGGATGTGACAGAAATCAATATTCGATCCACCACCATTCGCTCTCTGAACAACGTTGCCATCGTGGTCCCTAATTCCGAATTTATCTCTTCTACGGTCATCAACTGGTCGCACGGAGATCCCAAAACTCGGTTGGAGATTGAGGTGGGAGTCTCTTACAATTCAGATTTAGACAAAGTGATGAATTCACTTTTGGAAGCAGCGAAAGAGCACCCCTTGATCTTACCGCACCCAGAGCCAAAATCCTGGCTCATGAGTTTTGGAGATTCCGCCTGGAACATGCGTTTATTGGCCTGGGTAGAAGATCCCCAAGGCCGGAGGCAGGTTCAATCCGAGATCAATTGCGCCATTGTCAAGAAATTTCGGAAGAATGGCGTGGAAATTCCTTTTCCTCAAAGGGACCTGCACTTACGTACCCCTTTACCTCTTCCCATCTCCTCGACGGGAACATGAGGGCTCTAGGACTTTTCCGGACTAGTGTCTTGATTGCCGCTTTGCGGAAAACCGTTTGAGGTGAACCGAAGATTTAGCGCCCTCCATATTTTGTTGCCACATATCAGGATTGTGTCCATTGTTTGATGGACCATACGCCCGACGCCACGGCATCCTCATTAGCCATCGAGCAATAACGGAGCCCTACAAGATGATGGTGTTTGAGAAGCTTTGACGGCATTGCTACACTGCCGCCTTTTCATGTCTCCTCTCTCAGAGGAAAACCGAGTGGCACGATCACATGGCCCAGGTAATATTGGAGCAATTTGACCATTCATTCCATGTCGTCTAACGAACACTCTCCGGACAATGATCTTGTCGATGCCATCACGCAAGGCGACATTCAAGCCTTTGAAGGTTTATATGATCGTTATGCCGGCAAAGTCTTAAAACGTTGTTTCTTCATCTGTGCCAATCAGGAAGAAGCCCTTGATTTAATGCAGGAAATCTGGATTAAAGTGTTCCTTCATCTCCATGATTTCAAGAAGCAGGCCGCATTTTCCTCCTGGTTGTATCGCCTGACCACCAACCACTGCCTCAACTACATCAAATCAAAGGCCCATTCTGAGCAATCAGGGACGCAACAGACATCTGAGGAACTCATTCACGAGGACTCAACCTCGACAATTGACGTTCATCATCTCCTTCAAAAACTTTCCCTTGAAGACCGGACCATCCTGGCTATGAAATTTATGGGCGAATATACCTACGAAGAAATTGCGTCCATTTGCGAAATCAGTGTCAGCGCAGCCAAAATGCGGGTGTCACGATTGATCACAAAACTCCGAGAGGAGGTCAACACATGAATGACGAGGAAGATCTGGTCTTTGAACAGGTACTGGATGCCTTACATATACCGGAACCTGACCAGAGGACCAAGGAACAAGTCATGAGGGCCGTATTTTTCCTTAGCGTGGCAAAGGAAATCGGCGCATTTCACGCATCGATCCCTGGAACGTTACTTGACGATTTAATAAGTGAATGATGAGGAGAGAGGTACTATGGTAGGGACGCAAAATGAACTCATGGAATGGGGAAGGGTTGTCCTGGTTTTCTTTCAACAATTCCTGCAAAAAATAGGTGGATATTTACCCCAGGTGCTTGGCGCCATCATCGTCCTGGTTATAGGTTGGCTCGGAGCAAAAATGTTAAGAGGGCTCACCTCAAAAGTGTTACGCGTCTGCGGCCTTGTGGAATTAAGCCAGAAGATCAAATTCAATGACATGCTGGCAAAAATCGGGATTAGCAGTAGCCTCGATCAAATTATTGGAGGCTTAATCTATTACATGGTCCTCCTCATCGTGCTCATTTCGGCCTCTGAGATCTTGGGATTCACTGTGGTCCTCAACACACTGAACACATTAATTGCCTATCTTCCCCACGTCCTTGGGGCCTTTTTGATTCTGATCATTGCGTTATATCTTGCCAAAGTCATCAAAGAAGGCATCGTCTCGGCATCCTCAAACCTGAATATTGCCTATGCGGGAGCCTTGAGTTCGGTGTTGGAAATTCTAATTGTCGGTTTTGGCATCGTCATGGCCTTGACCGAATTAGGATTGGACATGACGATCTTCAGCGCCAATATCACCATCATCATTGCTGGCATTGTATTGGCCATGGCACTATCAATTGGCTTGGGAAGTCGATTCATTATCTCGAATGTCCTTGCGCGATATTACATCGCCCAACTCTTTCACATCGGAGATAAAGTGTCGCTGGCCGGTCAAAAAGGAACCATCATTAAGCTTACCCCTGTTTCCGTCGTCATCAAAACAGAGGATGATGAAAAGTTGTACATTCCCAATGCACGCATCATTGAGGAAGGATCCAACAGTCGGAAATCCGAAAATCTCTGAAATGCACAACCTCCATTCCCCGACGATTTAGCCCCTTCACGACAGGCTTTTCCACCTGAGCCTGATCGACATATTAGGCAAGACGGTTCAAAGAAGATCCATTTGGCGGAACTCTATACCCCCTTCTCTCTAAACCAAAAACTAATTTCTATCCCTCTTCTCTAATCTCTCCTAAAGCACCCCACATAAAATATTCCATTGTTGCGTACTGCATCACCTCAACCCATTGCTTTTCTTGATTTTAATGACAATGTGACCATTTCCCCTTCTCAGTTGTCTAAATAACTAAAACAACGAAGGACAACCGAACAGAATTAATCCGATTTTCGAAAACCAGGTACAGGAGCGGATCATCCCACTTGTTCATAATCAGCATGAATTTCCAGTTACTAATTGGTCAGATAGTGAGCAAAAAACAGGGCGGAATCAAAAACAACCAAGGGGGCACCTCAGAGTTGGTCACCAATGTGGCGAAAACCAGCATTTCTCGATGAAGTCGGGACCAACATTATTGCTCCTGCCACATAGAAGATTCCTGGAGTGTATGAAATAGGAAAATTGGGCCCTGGCGATACCCTGACCGGTTTGGCCCAACAAGCGGTCAATAGGGTAAGCAGAGTGGTGATGCTGACACTGATACCTCCTTTTCATGAGGGTTAACAAGAAGGGACTGATATGACATCCTCAGACTCCGAAGGCGCCTTTCCACAAACTCTCGAACCCCCAACGATTTTAGTTGTGGAAAATGATCCAATTCTTCGCAACCTTTTGAAAAGTATTCTTGAACCAGCCGGATATTCCTGCGAAGAAGCGAGTGACGGCATGGAGGCTCTCGCGCTCATCCATCAGCACCCAACCACTTACTTTATATTGTCTGACTTTCAGATGCCAAAAATGGATGGTCTTCGACTACTCCAAACGCTGCAGAACAACCCGAAAACGAGGGGTATTCCATTTATTTTGCTCACCGAGAACTCGTCATTTTCCCTCCGCAGGCAAGCTTTGCGGGATGGGGCCCTTGCTGTCTTCTATAAACCCTTCACCCCACCTGAACTTTTACATATCCTGAACCGATCCATTTCCCACCTTGCCAAAAGCTCCGTGTTGTCAGTGAACACAGTAATAGAGGAAACTGTGAGTTGAAGGCGTGTCATTCATCCCATTCCCTCTTCGTTCTTTTTCCCCTACCGACCACCTGCACGTTTATCCGGAACGGATATTGTTTTCTCCCAACGACCCATCAGTATTTCGCATAAGAAAATACAAGCTTTCGAATACGGTTGTGTCATGAAGAAATTGAAATCTACTGCGGCCATCCTATTAGGAGCCCTTGTAGTGCTAATCGCTTTTCAGAATATGGCCTCTGTGGAATTAACATTTCTTATCTGGACATTTGAGGCACGTCGGATTGTATTAATCGCGATGTGCGTAGTCATTGGCTTCCTTCTGGGACGAATCACGTCTACCCACAAACAGCCGTCTAAAGGAGATCAATCTCAACGAGATCAATAGGAGGGACTTTCGAACCACCATCGATAGTGTTTTCAAAGGAGAGGTCTACCATTTAACCAAGGTGCCTGACTTTGCAGGCAAATATGTGGCCGCAGAAGGTGAGTTTGCACTGGCAAAGGGAAGGCGGAAGTCACCATGAAAAATACAAAGAGTGCGGTGATGAATCTGTGTACCACGACAGAAGGTAGTCAACTGATGTTTGGTGGATATGTTAATATCTAGAAATTTTTATTTGACCGCGCTGGTCAAGGGGAAGAGGTTGCTTTGAGCATTTTGAACGTCAAGACTCTCGAGAAAGCCACGCTGGCCAATCGTGACGAGTTATTCCGGCTCGGCACGGCGCTTTTGTTCATCGTCGGAATTATGCTGTTCACGATCGTACAGGGCAAGGGAGGGACGAATAGCGTACTGCTTGTGGTTGCCGCCATGGTCGGCGGCTACATGGCAATGAATATCGGAGCGAACGATGTCGCCAACAATGTTGGACCGGCGGTTGGCTCTCACTCCCTCACGTTGGTCGGAGCGATCATTATCGCCGTGATATTCGAAACGTCTGGAGCACTGATTGCTGGTGGCGATGTGGTCCGAACCATCAAGGGCGGCATCATTGATCCAACGCTGCTCCCAGACAACGAGACCTTTATATGGTTGATGATCGGCGCACTGCTGGCAGGCGCGCTGTGGCTCAATTTCGCAACCGCCATCGGTGCCCCTGTCTCGACGACCCATTCAATCGTCGGCGGCGTGCTGGGGGCAGGCATCGCGGCGGGCGGTTGGGGGATCGCGAACTGGAGCGAGGTTTCTCGGATCGTGGCAAGCTGGGTCATCTCGCCGGTCCTAGGCGGCATGATCGCAGCCGGCTTCCTTTACGTGATCAAGCATACGATAACCTATAAGCCAAGCGTGCTCGCGGCCGCCCGTCGGGTTGTCCCGCGCCTTGTCGGGCTCATGGCATGGGCTTTCGTCACCTACCTCATGCTTAAGGGAATGAGGAAGATTATTCATGTCAGTTTCCTGACAGCCATGCTGAGCGGAGGCATCGCTGCCGTCCTCATTGGCTATTTTCTCGTCAAACCGTACGTGAATCGGATGGCGCAGCGGCTGTCGGATACCAAGGAAAGCGTCAATAAACTCTTTACGATCCCGTTGATTTTCGCAGCGGCGCTGTTGAGCTTCGCGCATGGGGCCAACGACGTCGCCAACGCGGTCAGTCCGCTTGCCGGCATCCATGATGCGATCATAAGTGGCGGATTACATTCGGAGGCACCCATTCCCATGTGGGTGATGTTGGTCGGTGCGATCGGGATTGCTTTGGGTCTGGCTCTCTACGGTCCCAAGTTGATTCATACGGTCGGCTCTCAGATTACCGAGCTAGACCAGACACGAGCTTTCTGCATCTCCATGGCGGCGGCCATCACCGTGATTATCGCGTCGCAGCTCGGGCTGCCGGTCAGTTCAACCCACATCGCCGTCGGGGGCGTGTTCGGCGTTGGCTTCCTCCGCGAATATATCAAAGTCAACTACTCGCGCATGATTGAGGAGATTAAACTTCATCATTCCAACGACAGCCCCGAAGAGGTCGAAGCGTTTCTGATGCGGTTCGAAGCCACGACGGTGCCCGAACGGAGCAAAATGCTCCTTGAGCTGAAGGCGCAAAAGGGTGAGGGCCTCCTGCACAAGACCGAACGTAAGAACCTGCGGAAAATCCATCGGATCGAGTTAGTGAAGCGCACGCTCCTGATGCGAATTGCTGCTGCCTGGCTGATCACGGTGCCGGTCACGGCCATGATTGCAGCGGGGCTGTTTTTCATGATCCGCGGGATTATGCTGCCATGACGAACGCCAACCAACCTGAGACAAGGGGGAAGGGCGGCGTCAATGGAGACAGTCAGGGCACCCTTCTGGTCGCCGTCGATTTCTCGAAGGATTCCCGTGAGGCGGTGTTATGGGCCAGCCGGGAAGCCGAACATCTGGGGTGCGGGCTCATGATTCTGCATGTCGTCCACGACCCGGCTTCGAGCCCAGGATTCTATCGACATGTGGAGGTGGACTGGCTCCGGCCAATGGCCGACTTGGCCCGAGAGATGATGGATGTTTTCTTGAGAGAAACACGAGCAGCACATCCCTCATTGACAGCCCTTGCCACTGCTGAGGCGAAACTGGTGACCGGACTCCCTGCCAGCCGCATCGTCGAGGTTGCCAAATCGATCAACGCACCCCTCATCGTCATAGGCAGCCGCGGACGCACCGGTCTGACGCACATCCTCCTCGGCTCGGTGGCAGAGCGAGTCGTACAGCTCGCGCCAATGCCAGTCGTCGTAGTCAAGGGACATGAGGAGGGCAATGGAACTGTCCATTAATCATTACGCGTTATGGACGGGTCTGTTTGGCGGGCTGGCGCTGTTTCTGTTCGGCATGGATCTGATGACCGGCGCGCTGAAACGCGCCGCGGGCGACTATCTGAAGGAAATCCTGGGACGGCTGACGCGCAACCGTTTCATGGGAGTTGGCGTCGGAGCCCTTATCACGGGGATCGTCAATTCGTCCTCGGTGACCACGGTCATTCTGGTCGGCTTCATTTCGGCCGGGCTCTTGTCGATGACGCAAAGCATTAGTGTCATCATGGGCGCTAATATCGGCAGCACCGTTACCGCTCAGATCCTTGCCTTTAAAGTCACCGAATTCTCGTTGCCTCTGATCGCGGTCGGCGTCCTGATCGCTGCACTAGCCAATCGCAACGTCTGGCGCGATTATGGGCACATGCTGCTTGGGTTCGGGCTCGTCTTCTACGGCATGGGCCTGATGAGCGATTCGATGGCGCCGCTGAGGTCCTACCCGTCGTTTACCGAATTCGTTGCTTCCCTGCTGAATCCCTATGCGGCGATTTTGGTGGGGACCGCGTTCACAGCAGTCATCCAGTCTTCGGCGGCAACAACCGGGATCATTATTATGCTCGCCGGTCAGGGCCTGATGACGCTCGAGACAGCGATCGCGATCGCGCTCGGCGCCAATATCGGAACCTGTGCGACGGCGGGCCTGACCGTCATCGGCAAACCACGCGAGGCGGTTAGGGCGGCGGTGGTTCACGTGCTGTTCAACGTTGCCGGCGTGCTGGTCTGGGTCTCCTTCATTCCGCAACTAGCCGATTTGGCGCGGCTGATTACGCCAACAGTCGATGGCCTGTCGACCGCGACACGCCATGCCGCGGAGATACCCAGACAAATAGCGAACGCGCATACGATCTTCAACATCGCCAACACCCTTCTTTTCATTGGCTTCACCACCCAATTCGCGCGATTGGTCGAATGGATCGTACCGGATCGCCCGCTTTCGGAGATGGAACTGCTCCCGCCGAGATTTCTCGACGCCTCACTCCTTTCGACCCCCGCCATTGCACTTGGCAATGTACGCCTGGAAATCGGCAGGCTTGGGGAATATGTTCATGACATGCTTCAGAAAGCAATGCCTGCGGCCGTTTCCCAATCGTCGCGCGATCTGGACGTATTGGAGGAATTGGATAAACCAGCCGACGACCTGCATCGGGAAATCCTCGCGTATCTGGGTAAAATTTCCCTAACCTCCCTCTCGGCGATAGAGGGAAGAACGCTCATGCGACTGGCCGAAGTGGCGAACGATCTTGAACACGTTGCCGACCGCATCGCCACCGATATCGTCACCTCTGCACGAAAACGGATCGTGGCGCGCGTTCAGTTGCCGCCAACCGCCTTGAAACCGGTCATGCGACTGCACGGGGAAGTCGCCGCCGCGCTACGCGAGAGTGTCAAAGCGGTGGTCAACAACGATGATGTGCTGGCTGCCGAGGTGCGCGCGATGAAGCGAGAAGTTGGCTTAATGACCCAGCAGATTGAATCGGAAAGCGTCAAGCGGCTTTCCACGGCCCCTAAAGCGGGGCTCACGAGCTATGTTCGCGAGGTTGAACTGATCGAGATACTCGACGGGATCTTCAAGCTAGCGCGGCGTATTGCACGTTCCCAGCTGACCGTGAAAATCTCCGAGGGAACCCCTACTAAAGAATAGCGGGGCGGCGGCGCCAGAAGCTCAGACAAAAGCCAGCCTAAAACGATAAACGGGATATCACTCATGCGCAAAGACAACTTGGAGGGGCGCACTCGGAAAAAGTTCTAAGGACTATTTGTGAATACCTCGGAAGCGGAGCAGGCGAATTTTAGAAAAACCCCTAACTCTTCAAGCCCCTTCACATACCCTCGGTCTCGCACAAATTTATCGTGGCGCCATAGGACACTAGCCACCCATCCAAATAGATCACACTATCAAGGGCGACATGGCCACGAATAATTAACCGCCGCGGGGAGTTTTCGGCAGCCGGATACCAGTTCGTGTCAAACTGCTTATTCCGTTGGACAATCCCAAAGACGCTGGCTTGACCGTACGCCCCTCGCCCTCGTTTCCCTCTGAGATGTCCCACCCCAGAATAGGATTCAGCGACTTCAATCTCTCAGGCGACCGGCAAGTCGCTTCACAGAATGGTGCGATACGCGCTCCTCTTGCTTGAAATGCTGGCACGGAGCGGATAGCGGAATTTTCCTTGTCATGGCATGAGCTTGTCGTTATTTGTACCTCATCAACCAGGCATAACCCTTCTATTAATTCTCACACATCCTCCTTAACTCATTGTTTTTTTTGATAAAAATAATTATGTGACGATTTTTCACTCTCAGTTGTCTAAATAAGTGAAATAACGAGCAACAACCAAAAAGAATAACCAATATTATCCCAAAAAAAAGGGGAAAGGTCTGGGCGCCATTCCTCGCAACATAGATTTTCTCACAATCAACTCACAACTATTTAAAGGGGGAGGTAGAACATGGCAGATTCCAAAGAAACCCAGCGAGGAAATTCAGAATTAGTCACCAAAGACGGGAAAACCACCATCTCGAATGAAGTCGTGGCCAAAATTGTCGCTCTTGCCACAAAGGAAATAGCTGGGGTCCATGAAATGGGAACATTGGGCTTAAGCGATACGCTCACGGGTTTGGCCCAACGAGCATCAAAAATAGGACAGAGTACCCAAGGCGTGAATGTTGAAGTGGGGGAACGTGAAGTGGCGGTCGATGTCAAGATAGTCGTGGAATATGGTGTGAGCATTCCTCAGCTCGCAGCGGCCATCAGACGGAATCTCGCCAGTCGTGTCAACACCATGACGGGACTCACGGTTAAAGAAGTGAATATTGACGTCACCGGTCTGTATTTCGCCGAAGAATCCAAAGACAAGCCTGTCGAACGACCGGAGCCACGCGTCGCATAAAATCGGTATGGGGCGTGAGCTCATTCCCCATCCATTGCGTGTGGCTTCGTTTCACATCCACGTACTTACAACCCAGGACATTCATCTTGATGAGGAGATCTGCCTTATGACAGAGGGCGTCACGACCACAAACAATCCGGGCCAAAGAGTGCCCCAATTAGGAAAAACCACAATAGCCGATGAGGTGGTGGCCCAACTCGTGGAAATAGCGACCAAGGAAGTCCAGGGCGTCCATGGTATTGCGAAACAAGGGATCGGGGAACAAATCACCGGCCTGACCCAACGGTTGTCGGGAAAATGGCAATCAGGGCAAGGGATAGTGGTGGAAGTAGGCGAACGCGAAGTTGCCATTGACTTGCGTATCATCGCGGATTACGGGGTGAAGGTTCCCGACCTGGCCATCAATCTCCGGCGATCTATTATTGATCGAATTGAACGGTATCTTGGCCTAATTGTGAAAGAAGTTAATATCCAAATCAGTGGGCTCTTCTATCCCGATGACAAACCTGCCGAGGCCAGTGCCCGCAGAGTGGAATAAAACGAACGGGGAGTTCACATGACCCAATCGATTTCACCACTTGACGAACACCTGATTGCGGAAGCGGTGACCAGAAGTGTGTCTCGCGTTCCAGAAACAGCCATCCTCACCGGTCCGGAAGCGAACTTCTCCACGGTAGGGCCAGGATGGCGCGTATGGGGCGTTGCCGTTCATCGGGAAAGAGAAACGTTGAATATTGCTATTGAGCTGGTCATGACCATTGATAAAGATAGTTCCATACCAGCAATCTCGGCTCGCGTGCGCGACATGGTACGTGCCGAAATTCAATCCCTCACTTCAGAACGGGTAGGGTGGATCAATATCCGAATTGCTGATGTTCACGTAACAGAATAAGAATATGAATATATTTAATCGAATATTGGTGATCCTCGGCATCCTTCTTTTACTGATGGGGTGCAGCACTGTTTTGTTGATAACCTTGGGCATGTGGGCGCCTGAGCAAATGATGCCATCCCCATGGCACCAGGTCTTCACCCCATTGACGCAATTAGAGGGGACAAATTGGTGGAGTGTGGTGGGCATGTGTTTTGGTCTGTGGTGTCTGGGCGTCTGTCTGTTGTTCGTGGAGTTAGTGCCACATTCCAGAAAGGAATCTGCGGTAACAGTCAAGAAGGACGACCTGGGACAGATCAGCGCATCCGTGACGAGCATTCAAGACCTTGTGAATCGGGAAGCGGGGAAGATCGAAGGCGTCTTGGAAAGTTCGACAACGGCCAAGGAATCATCAGATGGCATTCATCTCCATTGCCGTCTATCGGTGACGCCACAATCAAGCGCCAATTCACTTGGTCCTCAAGTGCAAGAGCGTGCGAAGGAAGTCGTCGAGCGCTATTTAGGAAGAAATGTGGTCGGGATACACATTCAAACCCAAATGGCCCCACTAGAAAAGAGTAAGAAAAAAGTGCAATCCCGGGTTCGCTAAGGATTGCCAAAAGGAGAAAACCAAGTGAATAACCTCTTGTCAGCATTGTCGGCCATGACCCAAGGCCTGGGGCCCGTGGTCTCCATCGTCCTGGCAGCGTTACTGATCATCCTTGGGTGGTTGGTCATCGTTCACCCTGCACTACTGGGATGGATTGTCGGCCTGATACTTATGCTGGTCGGCGTCGCCATTCTGGCGGGAGTGTTTGCCCCCAATGGCCGTGACCGGTGAACGAGGCCATCCTATGACGAGCTAGAAGGACATAGATTGATGATTACGAGCAAAGTCAAAACGGCGATGTTGAGTGATCCTGAGGTAAGTGGTCTAGATATCCATGTGGAGACCTTTAAAGGCCGGGTTCATTTAAATGGATTGGTGGATTCCATCACGGAATCCAGCAAAGCCGAAGAACTCGTTCGAGAGGTGAAGGGTGTGGTGTTAGTCAAAAATAGCATCACCGTGAAATAAGACTCAAACTTCCAGACCTAGGAAGATATTGATTTGTTCTCCAAGACAAATCACACACAGACCAATCGGCAGAGAGTCCCCCACCTCCTCTGCCCTTCCCATGGGGTGCATTTCTTTCTTGGCCCTCAGGGGGCCCTTCTCAAAGAAAGAGTGGAACGAGTGTTGAGCAGCACCTTCGGGGTGCGGCTCAACGCCGGCCCTCCGCAGGCGTGGCATCAACCCTGCCCATGACCAGAGCCTATAGAATTTGAGTGAGGGGATAAGGCTCACCTTTTTAGATTCGAAACAACCATCTTCTCATTATGAGCAAGCAGTCATACGCATGAGAGGAATCGCCCTGGATGGAGAAATGTTCGGGTAATCTAGAGAGAAAACATACATGACAATTATGCTCATCGTATTAGCCGGAGTATTGTTGTTAGCCATTTTTCTCGCTATCCTCAATTGGTATCATTGGGGAAGGTCGCCTAAAGAGCCGTATCAATCTAAACATAGTCCTCCTTCTGATAAAACGGACTGACCCTAGCAGGGTCATCAATGACATCGAAAAATTACGTTATAGAGTCAGAGATACGATTGTAGATTCAAAGAAATATTTGAAAAAGGTGATGGGCGTTTCCCAAGAGGGAAATCCGAAAATTCTTCTATTCTAAGGAGGCTGACATGGAATTTTTAACATTTTTGATTGCCATTGCGGCGTTAGTCATTGCCGTGTTGGCTTTTCAGCGAACGGGCGGCATTCACGATCTCCGTAAACAAATGGAAGATTTGAGTGAAAAAAGTGAGCAGGCCACGAAAGGCGCGCGCGACCTGACGGCGGATGCCCTCGGTCGCTTCGAGTCTTTTATTCGCGGCCAGGATAAATCGTCTTCGCCGGAGTCTTCGCCTGAAAAGGATGAGCCAAAAAGTCCTTCTTCAACCTAGGAGAATACATACATGAAATCTTTGATCGTCTACGTGACGCTGTTTTTGTTCGGAGTAGGATTCGGGTTAGGAGCACCTTTCCTCGCCTCCCGATATGCCCAACCCTATCTACCCCAGTTTTTTCAAGAAACGGTTCATCCCCTGACGGGGACTGTCACACATAAAGAACGCGAGCAGGATCGCTTGCTAATGACGGTCACCACACAAGATGGCACCATCTTGGCGACCTTTCGTAAACAGGTTCCGGAAATTGACCTGCTTGTCGAGGAACAGGATTCGGTCACGTTGAACGTCAAGCAATATGAACCTTTTGTGACTGACCCACCGGTCCTCAAAGTCAACAAACAAACACCGCAGGTCCCGGCACCAGCCCCACCTTCTTCCATGGAACCCGAACCTCTCTCGGACTCTCAGTTGAACCCTTCACCTGCATCTGGAGAGACATCTGAGAACACAGATCCATCTCACCTCCCCCTCAATTAATGGTTGAGGGCAAAGGAGAAAAGGAAACCGCCACGGAATAACAGGTGGGCTCAACAAGGCCGGATGCCACTCCGGTGGGGAAAACCTCTCACGGTGATCGAACGCAACGTGAAACTCATCAGTCCAACAGGCGCAATGAGGAATGTCGTCCTTCTGATCGTCCAGCTCTTGGTCGGAGCGTTTACCCTATTTCTGCTTACTTATTTCTAAGGAGGTTATTCCCATGGATATATCCCTTTGGACCGCAACCCTTCAGGAATCGTTTGAGTACAGTTTTAAGCTGTTCATGGCCTTTCTCCCTAAAAGCCTTGGGGCCTTGATGTTGTTAGGGCTGGGAATCCTATTGGGAAAAATCGTTGAAGCTGGAACGAGCCGCGTGCTGAACATGATCGGCGTCGATCGCTTACTCAGCGGGACCGGCATTCTGTCGCTGCTCAAAAAAATCGGAAGCAAAAAAACGATATCTCAGATTATTGGCCTCCTAGGATTTTGGCTGGTCTTTCTCCTCTTTCTGATTTCCGCCACCGAAGCCTTGAGTTTGGCCCTCTTGTCTGAAACCTTGACAGCACTGGTCCACTATCTGCCGAAATTCGGCATGGCCACCCTTATTCTCGTTCTAGGTCTCCTCGCCGCAAACTTCGTGCGCGACCTCATCTCTGTCACGTGCGATTCTTCTGGAATCCGCCAAGGCACCATCATCGCCCAAACGGTCTATGTGGCAGCCACGCTGCTTGTTCTGGTGACGGCCATCAATGAGTTGGGGATTGACACGTCGCTCCTCAACCAAATCATCGTCATCGTCATTGCCGGACTCATTGCCGGGGCCGCGTTATCATTCGGAATCGGTTCCCGTTCAGCAGTCAAAAACCTGATTGCCGCTCACTACATTCAATCCATTGTCCGAATAGGGGAAAAAATTCAGGTCGGCGCCTACTTTGGCACCGTGACGGCGGTGACTCCCATGGTCGTCGTCTTGGATACGGAGAAAGGACGGGTCGTGATTCCTGCCGCGCAATTTACTGAAGTCACCAGCATTCTTTCTCCAACGGAGGAGTAGCCGATGAATTTGACCCAACAGCTTCGGCAAACCTTTATACAGGAACACCCCTTAGAGGCCGCACGATACGTGGAAGAACTTCCGGCTCAGTCAGCGGGAGAAATGTTGCACGCCATGAAGCCAGAACATGTCGCCGCCTTCCTGGAGTATTGTCTTCCCGGCCCCACGGCGGACATTCTAAAACAGTATCCACTGGCAACCAGCGCCGCCATACTCAGCCGACTATCCGCCCGTGCAGCACGGGCCGTGCTCCGGCAATATGACCCACCCACACAAACCTCTCTGTTGGATCAGGTTGACCCGGCCATCAGTGCGCATCTTCGTCGATCAATCAATCTTCCGGATCATACTGCCGGCAGCCTCGCCGATCCGCATGTCCTGTCGCTCCCCCCGGATATCACCGTCGCGCAGGCCTTACAGCGCGTGTCCCAAACCATCGGGCAAGCCATCTACTATTTATACATCATTGATCATCGGACGACCTTGCGCGGAGTCATCCTCCTGAAAGAGCTTCTTGGAGCCGAGCCCACCCTCACACTGTCTTCCATCATGCAGCAGGACGTCAAAGTGATACCGGCCTCCGCCAATGCCCTCGACATTGTCGCCCACCCCGCATGGGCCCAATACGACAGCCTTCCGGTCATTGATCAGGACCACACGTTTATTGGCGCTCTTCGACATCGAACACTGAGACAGTTTCTCCAGTCACGATCTCGCGACTATCAACCGGCTTTTCTCTCCGACGCCCTCCTGCAACTGTGGGAAGCCTATTCGCTTTCCGGTATCGGACTGATGACCGCCTTGGGAGACGCCCTGACCACGACGACACCTCCCGTCCCTGCCCGGGAAGAACAGGAAACACCATGACGACGCTTGCACCAACCGAACAGATGCATCAGGCCTTTATTGCCAAATTTCCCGATGAAGCCGCGCATGTGTTTGAGTCCTATGATCCCCAGGAGGTGATCCACATACTTGCCGAGCTCCCTGCCACTATTGTCGCGAAAGTCCTCTCGGTCATGTCACCATCATTGGCCGCTGACCTCCTCGGAATCATTCCTCAACCGTTACTGCTGAGTGCTCTTTCTCATCTTCAACCCTCATTGGCCGCCTCTCTCCTGCAACGAACGCCCGATGAGACCCGTGTGGCCATCCTGGGCGCTCTACCCCAGCACGTCTCTGCCGATATTGGCCCATTCATGGAGTATCCGGAGGATTCGGTCGGCATGCTCATGGATGTCCAATTCTTTGCCCTCCCGGAAGACCTGACAGTCGAGGAAGCGATCCAACAGATTCGCACGCATGCCACCCAGCATCTCAATGAGATCTATATCATTGATCGCCGCCAGGTCCTCGTTGGGACTCTATCTCTCAGAGATCTGTTTTTAGCCTCTCCAAAGAAGAACCTTGCGGTCTTGATGAAGCGAGAATTACCGACCATTCATCCCCTGGAAAATCAGGAACAGGTCGTGGAAATTTGTAACGAATGGAAAGTGCTGACTATTCCAGTCACCGATTTGGACGGACGCCTACTCGGGATTATCAGCAGTCAAGATATCATTCAGGTTGAAAAAGAAGAAGCCACCATTAGCATGCAAACCATGGTGGGTGCCAGCAAGGACGAACGAGCCCTGTCGCCGCCAGGGTTCGCCATTCGAAAACGCCTACCCTGGCTGCAAATCAATCTGCTCACCGCCTTTCTGGCGGCTTTTGTCGTGGGGTTATTTGAGGACACCATTGCCCGATTTACAGCCTTGGCTATCTTGCTCCCCGTCGTGGCGGGCCAATCAGGCAATACGGGGGCTCAAGCGCTGGCCGTGGTCATGCGAGGATTAGCCTTGCGAGATATCCGTCCTTCCCAATGGCTTCGCGTGACCTTGAAAGAATCCTATGTCGCCTTGGCGAATGGCGTCGCGGTTGCCGCAACGACGGGCACGGCCGTGTTTTTCTGGAGCGGATCATGGGGCTTGACCATGGTCATCGGCGTCTCCATGGTGATCTCCATGGTCATGGCGGGGTTTTCGGGGGCGATCATTCCCATCATTCTTCGATCCCTGAAACAAGATCCGGCTCAATCATCATCGATTATCTTAACCACCGTGACCGATGTGGCAGGATTTTTTAGTTTTTTAGGGCTGGCTACGGTGTTTTCAGCTCTCTTAGAATAGGCACCCGCGTGAAACTATCGTGTAATATAGGGATTGGGCCCCGACTGATTGTGACGCTGGCCAAACTTGGCGGGCGCGTCAATTGTCCAAGCCCCAATACGTCACCCTTACCCGGACGACAACTCTGTTTCCGGACAAAGTAGGTAATGTATCTCCCTTACACTTAGGGATGCGTATAGACTTTCAGGTATGACGATTTCACTACTCAGTTGGATTGGCATTTTTCTCTGTTTGACCGGATCGGCCATGTGCTCAGGCTTGACCCTTGGCTTCTTCAGTCTAAGCCGCATTCACCTGGCACTCTTAGCCCAACAAGGGGACAACGCCGCCAACACGATCTTACAAATCCGGCAGGATGCCAATTTCCTTCTTGCCACGCTTCTCTGGAGTAACGTAGCCGTCAATGTCCTGCTGACCCTTCTCGCCGAAAAACAAATGGTCGGTCTGCTGGCCTTTTTCTTCTCGTTGTTTGGGATCACCCTTTTTGGAGAAATTCTTCCACAAGCGTATTTTTCAAGAAATGCGTTGAGATTGGGGGCGAAATTCACCCCTGTTGTTCATCTCTTGCAACTCATCTTCTATCCCGTGGCCAAACCATCGGCTCTCCTCCTTGATCGCTTGGTCGGGAAAGAAGGGATCACCTGGCTGAAGGAACATGAACTCGATACCCTAATAAAAATTCATGCGCAAGCTCCTGAAACAGATATCAGCGGAGTCGAGGGACATGGAGCATCCAATTTTCTCAATCTTGATGATATCTCCGCCCTTGAGGAAGGATCGCCGCTCCATCCTCAAAGCATCATTTCGCTCCCCTTTGACGGGGAAAAGGTGTGTTTTCCACCAATCACGCCTTCCGCCTCTGACCTCTTCGTTCAACAAATCCATGCGTCAAAGGAAAAATGGGTGGTGATTACGGATGAAGAGCACGTCCCTCATATCGTGTTAGATGCGGACGGGTTCTTGCGGGAACTCCTGGTGGAACATCGAGACAAACCTCTTCGCCATTGTCACCGGCCCATCATTCTTACACACACCCATATTCCCCTCGGGGAACTTCTGACGCAATTCAAGGTCAACCCCGAACACCTTGAGGATGACGTCATTGACCACGATCTGATTTTGATTTGGACACCAACGCACAAACGGATTATTACCGGCGCCGATATTTTAGGCCGACTCTTGCGCGGAATTGCCAAACGAAATTCCCTGGTCAATTTCATGTAAAGGGGAAGGACACGAAAGACTTCCATATGGAATTTCATGATGACATGAAACGTAAGCCACACCCTCATTCAGCGGGAAAGCCTGCTGAGAAAGCGATGAACCGTCACATGCTGAAAACACTAGGGCTCATTGCCATCTTCAGCCTGACAATCCTGCCAGGCTGTGCCACGACGAACGATTTACCAGATCCGGCTCATTTATCAGCCATCGATCAGTTACTCCTTACCCAGGCGATAGAATTGAGTCTTACTGCGAAAGACGTCCAGGCCATACCGTTGCCGAAAGGAACAACAGTCACACTGGAGACGACAGGGCTCACCGTGGAACAGCGCTTTCTTCTTGGAGCGGTTGGCCGATGGCTGGGTGAACAGGGATTACATATTCAACCCAAAGATGAAAAGGCCACCTACCGGGTACATATTCTCATCCAGGCTTTGGGAACGGAACAAAGCCAATCTTTTTTTGGCATGCCAGCGGTTCAGGGCGGGCTACTGCCTTTCGCGTTACCAGAACTTCCATTGTATAAGGCTCAAAAACAAAACGGGTATTCCCGGTTTCGCCTGGACTTTTTCGAAACCACGACCGGGATATTCGTTCGTTCCACACCGTGGTTGCAAGCCTTTACCTATTTTAACGAATACACGGTGTTATTTTTTATTGGCTTTCACACGACCAACTTGATTGGTCCGTTTGAAGATCAGATACCCGTGGGAACGAATCAGGAACACGCGACAGATGAATAGCCCTCGATCGTGATCAATCATATCCCCTCCTAGTCATTCAGGGAAGAATGAGAGTAATGGTGCCGTCCGGATTTCGAACTTTCCCCGTGTCATTCTGGCTTCCACGGATACTATGGAGTATCGTGGCCTGTGGAGTCCTCGCCATGGGGATTCTGCTCTTCACCCTTACCGTCCTGTCGGATACCAGGTGGGTCAAAGAATCCTTGATTTCTATCCTGGAAGGTACGGCCGGTGGGCCCATTCAGATTGAAACTTTAAACCTGAATCTTTTTCCTTCTCCTGAAATCCACGTGGCGGGCTTATCATTCGAGACACATGATCCGGGCTTTGTTGCCCTTCGCGCCAACCAGGTGGAAGTGGGCATCGGTTGGCAATCGCTCTGGGACAAGAAATTGTTCATTAATCGCGCCGTGATCGATCAGCCGGAGTTGACTCTTGAAGTTCCCCTGGTCACAAAAGAAGAAGAGCCGATCACCAGGCAGTTTCCTGCTATTCAGGAATTCGCCATTCGTAACGGAACACTCCATCTGATCCACACCTCACCCCTGCCAGCGCAGAACATGGCACTCGACTGGGAAGCCATTCAACTCTCGGTCATGGAGGTGGGATCAGAAGGATCGGCACTCATTCACCTCTCGGCTCAGATTCCAGATCCTCAGCCTTCCTCGGCCCTCACCCTCAATGGGACGATGACATTTCTCGACAAGGATGACCCCTCCTCCGACCAAAAGGAACTGTCCGGTTTTCCCGCCGTGGAAGTCCAAGGGCAAGTTGAAATTTCACAATTTCATCTTGGCCGACTTGTCCAATTTCTGAGGGGACGAGCGTTGGAAGCACCGATTCACACACAAGCAAACTTTCAAGGAACCTTCTCCTTTACTGTCCAGAAAGAACAGGATCTCCTCGACTTTCAAAGTTTTCAGGTTGCCTTGGACGAATGGTCGTTTGCCGGCCAGGGCAGTATCGCGAACGTCCTCCATGAGTCGCCTTGGTTGAAAGTCTCAGGATCAACGCAACCCGTGGCCATCGAACGGCTCCCGGACCTGATACCCGATGACTGGACGCCGCCACAACTCAGGCCTTTTCTCAAAGATCATCAAGTCGCCGGAACGATAGAACTTCAGAGGGGATCTTTAGGTGGGCCACTGGACGGGAATGGTTCCTGGGAAGCGAATGGAGCAGTTGGTCTGAAAGGAGGCCAATACCTTCCCGCCCCAGGCCAACCCCTTATTACCAATGTGTCTGCGACCGTCACCTTTGCGCCCTCTGTTGTTCAGATTTCTCAGGTCCGCGGAACCATCGCTCCGTTAACCATCACAGCCCCGGAAGCCAAACTTGCCCTTGAAGGGGAGACCGTCCGACTTTCGATTCCAGCATTTCAGATTTCCGATAAGGACTGGAACCTGAATGGGACAGCCGCATTCATCAATAGTCAAAATGAACCCCCCGCGGTGACGGTCTCGGGATCGGCCTTGCCAATCTCCATCCAACACCTTGCCAACATTCTACCTGAGCCCTGGCGCCCTGTTTCCGTTCACACCATACTGACGGAACGAGACATTGATGGCAAGATGGAACTCCTCACCGGCTCAGTCAAGTGGATAGGGGATGAAGCCAACACCGTGATGTCGGAAGGAGTGATCCGTGTGGCCAACGGGCACGTCCTGGTCGATCCCCACCATCCCCCTTTAACCCATCTTTCTGGGGAGGTGGTCTTTGATTCCAATCTCGTCCGGGTATTAAATGCCAAAGCCACAATGGAGACTTCCAAGCTGCTTGTGAAGGAGGCGACACTGGAATGGAAAGACTCGGACATCTTCATGGACTTGCAAGGGAAAGGACTTTTGTCGGCTCATGATGTGCATCAGGCCCTGCTCCGCGACCCTCGCAGTCAATCTTTGTTTGAACCACTGTCCCTCTATCATGGCGTTCAAGGGAACATGCACCTCTCTACACGGATAACCGGCCCTCTGACTCACCCGTCTCAATTGCATATTCTTGATGGAGAACTCGTGCTTGACGGAATACATCTTTCCACCTCCGCAGAGAGGCTTCCTCTCAATCACATCACCGGCCATCTGTCGTTTGATGAGGAACA
>JAOTTP010000123.1 GCA_029864405.1 Nitrospirota bacterium | reverse complement strand
AAAAACCCCGCTTCATCCGATGGAGGAAGATCTCCCAATACCACTACCTGCGGAGGACCTGTGACATTGTCGTCTCGATTTTCCCTGCTATGTTTGAATTGCTCTAGAAACTGGCTTTCAATGAATAGTGCATCAAAACCCTTCCAAGAATGCTCCATCATGACCTTTGGCAACTCCTCAAGGTATTCGCAATCATACCCGTGCAGTCGTAACATCTGTCCCAGGAAATCACGAATTATGGAATCTCCACTGACGATCAGAACGCGACCTAAGCTGGCGCTCGACTTGAAAACTTCATCTTTCGGCGTTCGCATGAGGCTACTTCCTTCCCAGAGACTTGGCAGAAACGTCTTGTCCAGACACGACTCATTCAGAGTCAATTCTTCCATCTTCATCGTAAGGAGATCCTCTGTTGGAATAGGCACAATTCCCTCCTCGCGTTCAGACAGGCCCCCATCCTCGTTCTGACTCACCGGTTTCTGATCTGCCTAGTCTATTCCTATGCCAGCACAAAGCTTTTCTTTGCCAACGTTCATATGAATCAGATGTGAATTCCGCTTTATAGAGCAGATCCCTTGAAAACCCGGAAACATAACTCCGAACCGTGATGACCGTTCCCTTATCTTTTTTGACCACTTTGACAACTGACATCCTCTCCTGGACCTTCCCGTCCCATTCCCAAAGGATGGCTAGCCTCGGAACAACGTCCCTCCCATTCCACACGGTTCGTGGTTCCAGCCTTTCCGGTTCTATTCCCAGAGTGGAAATCAACATGCCTATCATTCCGATTCCACTGCAGAGACTCATAAAAAAATTGCGTGAGGCCTTCGAATCTTCATCGTTTGGTTCCCACATTCCCATTGGTTACCAATATCTATTATCAATAATGATGCCGGATAAAAATTTTTTAAATTTCAATCATTTATGTTTGTGGCAAAAAAATATTTCCCATTATGAGACATCAAATTGTCTCAAGGTGTTTCAGGGAAAAATATTTTGAATCACGTGAGGGAGAGAAGAGAAAGAATGAACACAGGAAGGGAAGCAAAGGTTGAGGGCCCGAACACTCGCCATGTCCGGGCCCTCCAATTAGAACTGAGGCTTATGACTCAAAGGCATATCCGAGCGTCAGGATGTATTGCGTGTCCGCTTTTTTGGTTTCAGGAGCCGGGGTGTTGTCGTACCGCCAATTAACCTGAAACGTCGTAATAAAGTTTTCCCATATATTCATACGTACTCCTTGCTGAGAGGTCACGTACCAATCACTGGCTTTTTCCAGGGAGGGAAATCCTTGATGCTGATGAAACACAGCCAGCCATGGCAGGACAGGCCAATGAAAATTCACCGCCCAACGACCGGTAAAATAATTGGTGTCTTCGGCCCGTTTAAAGTCCTCGTTAAAATACCCCAACCCAATTTCACCATGGAGTTGCAATTTGTTCACATAGGGGTTTGCATAGTCTCCCACCTCGATGAATTGATACCCCGGACCGGCAAACACCGACGAACGAAGATTGAGATCTTGAAACGTATCCTGTTCAAACAAGGCCCCGGTATAGACATAGAACCGTTTGCTCACAAAAAAATCCATCTTGACCGTGCCATAGGCATTCCGGGCATTTAACTCACCATCATTCTCGCCATACAAATAACGTCCTAACAAGGTCAACCGTAACCGCTCGCTTCTCGCAATCAGTTCACCAACAAAACTAAAATTTTTCACATCCGTGTTGCCGGAAGTGACCGACCCGCCAAAATTGAAGTTGCCGATAAAAACCACGGCCTTTTTGACCGGGGGATTCACGGCTAGCACGGAACCGACCTGGACCGGTATAGGTTCCCTCAACAAGTCCGTTTGAACTCCCAATGTCCCCGGCTGGATCATGGCTGGTTTCCCCTGTAAGGTGGTTCCATTGCTCAACACAAAGGTCATCGGCTCCTCCGTGTCGATTCCACTCACCTCTGACCATTTAATCTGTAAAGGATCTCCCTCGTAGAACAAGGTTTGAACCTTAATCATCCCCTCGGTCATTTCCACGATTTCCCCATAGATTTGACTGCCGTCTTTCAACGTAATTTTCCCCAGGGGACCGGCCAGGGACCAACCCGGAACTACCATTAGACTTAGACTCAAGAACGCACAGCACAGTGCTAGCCTCCTGCTCATTGAACCTCCTTAATTTTTGAAAGACAACTAAATGCACCGCCAGAAATGGTCGGTGGGCATTCCGTTGACCCGATCCAAGAAGGCTGTTCTCTCACTTGGATAAGAGGGGGTGGGGTGGGAACTTCGCGGATTTTTTCTTTGGGACTTTTCTATTTCTTGGCTGGGAATCTCTCACCCTTTCTTTTCCCAAAAGGATATTCCACGGCAAACGGGCGGCCGATTGTAATCAATCGTGAAGAAATCCTGCAACCAATTTACCTTCTTTTAGCTCACGCACGCGTTTCTGGAAATTCTTGGAATCAGGAAATCAGAGGTCTGGATCTCCTTGAGTAATATTCAACTCGGTTAAACGTCGATAAAAAGTGGAACGACTCATACCGACCAGTTTGGCAGCCTGCGCACGCTTTCCTTTCGTTTGGGCTAGGGCATCAAGAATAAGCTGGCGTTCGTTCGGTTTCTCAAAAGGTGAAGCTTGAACAGCCGGAGACACGTCGTTCAATTCAGGAGGCAGGTCGGTGGGAAAGACGCTTCCACCACGGCAATGGATGAGCGCATATTCCAACGCCCCTTTTAATTCCCGGACATTTCCCGGCCAGGAATAGCGTAGGAAACGCTGCATGGTTTCCGGAGCAATATCGAGAACACGCATCTTGCCAAGGGCGACGCGGCTTTGCTCGAAAAAGGCGGTGCTTAACAACGGAATATCCTCGCGGCGCTCTCGCAGAGGAGGAAGTCTTAATCGCGCGACACGGATCCGATAGAGTAAATCCGCGCGGAAGGCACCCTTGTCGACCAATTCCTGAAGATGTTGATTGGTGGC
>JAOTTP010000067.1 GCA_029864405.1 Nitrospirota bacterium | reverse complement strand
AACCGTTTCCCAAAACTGCCGGCCATCCCAAGTCTGCCGTTCTGCTGAGGTAGTATACAAGGTCCGATCGAGGTTCCAAATGGCGGCAGAGATCTCCGTTGCATCTTGAACAGGCTGGTTCATGATGTGCGCGACCATGCCTAGACTTCGACAGGGACCCCCTTCTTGTTTGATGGAAGCCCATTGCAATAAGGCTGCTCGAGTTTTTTCCGCTGACTGTTCTAAACATGCCGCCCTGACGCCTTGTATAGCTTGCCGTTCAGACTCAAATTTCGCATCATCTTTCTTTGCCACCGCGCTGCCCACCCTCTTCCTCTTTTGACGATCTCGCCACCAGGCCGCCAGCGTCACGATCCACATCGTCAGACAGACCACTGCAATCCATGGCCATGGAAAGGTCTTGGCACCATCAAACGCGCCGAACGTGGCTGGCCTTGAGGCTTCCATCCCATGTGGATCACTCTCTACAGCAGCATCAGACGGGACCGGAACGGATGAGAAAATCTGTGCTGAGGATGCAGGTTGAAGCGTGCCGAGAACCGTCAGGATCTTAGCGGGGAGGCGGGCTTCTTCCCACCGAGAAGTGTCAATATTCCACCAGGGAATATGAATGGCCGGCAAGGTCACCGTCCCAGGCTGCGTAGGCACCAACACGTATTGTTCTTCTCTAGACCCCAGAACCCATGTCCCATCAAAATCTGTTTGGGTTTTCGCTTTGTCCGGGTAGATCTTGACGATAGCTTGTGTGGGCAAGGTTAATTCGGGCAGTTGTTCTCCTCGCTGACCTTTCGCGCGAATCACGACCGTTCGAGTAAGGGAGGCCCCTATCTGAAGATTTTCGGTATTAGCCGACCATGTTTCAGTGAGGGTGAGGGCTTTCGCCGGCAGCCAAAATCGCCCATTCAGATCCGGGGGAAGGTCTTTGACCGTAAGCACAATCTTCGGACTTCGCCTGTGAATCGAGCGTGAGGTTTTGAAAGGATCACGCCCCAGACTCCCAGACCGATTGCCGAATAATTCTTCAAAAAGCGTTCCACGCATTTGTCCATCCTGCACGATTCCAGTAAAGAGGATCGGAGGAATCACATGCGCCCCGCTTTCTTGTGGTGTGATCACATAACGACGTTCGGTGATCTGATACCGTCGCCCATTTCGAGCCGATTCGTACGAGGCATCCTTTCCGACACGCTCCACAATGCCCCAATCAATTTCCGGTTCATCCAATCGGCCCTCCTGCACGGAAATCGCACTAACCAACCGAAGCGTCAGAAGGACTTGCCCCTGAAGATGGGGAGCGTGTGCGTCCACATCCGCTTCGAGAAAGATTTCCTGACTCTCGTTCCCCTCCCTCGTGTGATTCGGCTCGTTGACCGTCAATTGAATAGGGTCGCTTTGGTGAGCACCTACAGCGATAGGAGGAATGGTCACTGCCCCTGTCCGCTTTGGCGCGAGCGTCACAATCCATCGAACTAATGAGGTGGTTCGCATATTGATGATTGAAGTTTGTTGACTTTGGGTCGTGCCCAACACATCGAAGTCCGCGGCTAAGATACTCCACTCCGGCGATTCTCCTGAAGCAGCCTGATCCGTCTCCACGATGAGCTGGAAGGTCTCATCCGCCATGACCGGATTCCGATCCACATAGGCCTTCACCGATTGGGCCCAGACGGAAGTCATGCCACTCACTACGCTTAGCACGATAATCAGGATGGAAATGTTGAAAAAACCCACCATCAACGCGCTACCCATTTTGCCCTGCTCGCCTACCATAGCTATTTCAAATCCTTCTCCCTGTCATTCCGGCAAGCCGTTAGCCGGAATCTCTTGCTGCTCTATCCCGCACCCATTCACCAATGGCCTTCTCCTCCATCACCCTTCCCTCTTCGCAATGTCCGACGCCTGTCGCCCGGCCCCAGGGTCGGACGCTCTTTGTATTCGGCGGGCCTTGTCTGAGTCCTTCGACATAGCTCAGGATAGACTCCGCGAGTTGGTCCGCCCTCCTAAGGCTCGCGTCCGTCCCATTTTTATGAGGCCGGACGGGGCGTTACTGGTTTTGGGTCCTTTTGCTCCAAAACAAAGGTTGCGCCCTTCGGGACGCATCAGGCAAAACCTCGTCTACCGGCGCGAAACCCGGCAATACCAAAATTCCCTGGACAATATTGATGGGTAAACGGATTCAAAGTATTCCACCTACCAACGGCTTTTGACGGGCAATGAATAAGATGAATTCCCGATAAAAAATGTCGGGAATGACAATGTAAATTTTTTCTTATGCGGACCGGATGCCCCTTCTACGCGTTGACCACCCGATCCCATGAACCAATCATCATTCTCGCGCTTCTCACCATCGCCTCCCTGACGAATCCACCGCCATTCCCGCCTCAAGACGCCGCCGATGTTCCAAAAGAAATTTTCGGCGCAACAATCCGCCAGGATCATCAGGGATACGGCGAAGCCATTGCTGGAGAGCCTGTTCAGACTTCTGCATTTCCGCTGTCTGCTCAGAGGACCCGGCAGAAGCCACTTCTGATTGTTCCGCCTGATCTCCCAGCTTTTCTTCCATTGCAGATGGTGCCGACCGCGGCTTCTCAGATTGTTCGGCTTTCAAAGGGTCCACCCCTTGCGTCTCTCTCGCGCCATTTTCTCCAGAAGGTTCCTGATCTTTACCCGATTGATTGGAGGTCGTTGCAGGATCGGATCCGGACTCCGCCAACTGTTCTGGTTCTTCTTGTTTCTCTTTTTGTGGGCCCACTTTTTCCGACTCGGATTGTTTAATCGTCGATTCTGAGGACTGCTCTGATTTTCCCCCTTCACCTCCTGCCTCATTCCCATCATTCTTCTGTTTGGAAGATGAGGCATCCGATTGTTGGGATTGTTGTTCCTCCTGTTCCGGGGAAGATGGTTTGTCCAAGAGTTTCTTGATGACTTCTAGATTATGTTGGGCATCCGCGTGATCCGGCTGCTGAGTGAGGGCTGTTTGATAGGAGGCCATGGCTTCTTCATAGCGACCGAGATTGGCCAAGGCATTGCCTCGATTGTAATGCCCCTCCGGCGTATCCACTGCGGAGAATACTTTTTCCGCCTCTTGATATTTCCCGGCCCGGTAATGAGCAACGCCCTTCCAGCCCGGGTCTTGAAACAAGGCTGCCGCTTCTTCCGGAGCGTGCCGCTCCAAAGCCCGAACCCCTTGTTGATCGGGACGAGCCCAGAGATTCTCCCAGGAAACGGCCTCGCTGACCTGAGGAATGAGCATGAAGGCCAGCAGCATTCCTAACCATCCCGGTCGAAATGCGGGTATGGCTACAGCTAAGAGCAAGAGAACCAACCAGGGGCCCTCCTCTCGCCATAGGTCGGTCGTTCGCTGTTCAGACGTTGAAGAAGGCGACGCGCTCATGGACACATCCGAAGGAAGCACCCGATTAATATCCTGATCATCCCATGTCACCGTGGCATAATGACCGCCTCCCACTCGAGCGATGGCTTGAAGAGACGGAATATCTAATTTGGGAATCACAATCGCTCCCTCCTGATCTTTGAGGAATCCGCCTGGCTCCGGAATAGGAGCCCCATCGACCGTCCCAACACCAAGCACAGACACCCGCAGCCCCTGACTGCGTAACTCTTCTACCACCTTCAATGTGGCAGAATCTCCCTCGCCATCCGTCAGCAGTAGCACATCTCCGCGCGCATGGCCGAGATGCTCAAAAAGTTCATGCGCCTTTTGCAAGGCCAGATCCGTGCGGCTACCTTGCAGTGGCATGAGTTCCGTCTCGAGGGATTGCACAAGAGTCACCATGGTGTTGGCATCATCAGTCAGTGGCGAGACGACGAACGATTCACCGGCATACACCACCAAGGCGGTTTGCCCTTCCTCCCGCGCTTTGAGAATATCCAGAATTTTGTGCTTGGCTCGAGTCAACCGTGAAGGAGTCACATCTTGCACGTCCATGGAACGGGATAAATCCAAGACCATCACCAATGCTGATTCTGCTCGAAACACGGGCTGGGGTAATTGGGACCAAACGGGCCCCGCCAGCGCACAGACCGCCACGGTCCAACCTACTCCGAGAAGCACGAGAGGCAGGCGACGCCTAGCCCCCTCCGTTCCCACCAGCAGATGCGGGAGAAGATGCACATCACACACCGATTCCCATACCTGAGCCGTTGTCCCTGTCTTGGCTACTAGCAGAAAGAGCCCGAACAAGGGGAGCAATCCCCATAACCATTCCGGTCGTAGAAAATGAAACATGGACATCTTATCGTCCGGCCTCTGCTCGTGCTGAGATCGCTTCCGCCTTCCATATCGGTCTGAGAACCCATTCCCTTTTCCATATGAAAGACATGGCCATAAAGCACGAGAGGGCCAACGCCAATCCTAACGGCCATTTAAATAATTCGGTCGTCGGTCGAAACAATTCCGTTTCGGTCGTCGCCGGCTCGAGACGATCTAATTCTTCATACACCCTCGTGAGGCCCTCCGTATCTTTGGCACGCAAGTACAAACCTCCGGTACGTTGCGCGAGTTCGCGAAGGGTATCTTCATCCAAGTCGCGAGAAGGATTCACGGTCTGTGTGCCGAAAAATGATGGAACCTCCATTCGATCCGCGCCCACACCGATAGCATAGATTCGAATGCCTTGTTCCTCAGCCAACGCTGCGGCTTGTGCGGGCAACACTTCACCCGCTGTATTGGCCCCATCGGTTAACAACACCAATACCCGGCTTCCGGCCGGTTGTTCCTTGAGCCGTTTCACGGCAAGACCGATCGCATCGCCAATGGCGGTTTCCTGCCCTGCCAGGCCAATTTCTGTTTCCCTCAACATGGAATTGACCGTATCCCGATCAAATGTCAGGGGTGTCTGCACGTAGGCTTGAGAGCCAAACACGATCAAGCCCACACGATCGCCTGTTCGGCGAGCGATGAACTCACCGGCCGCTGCCTTCACCACCTCCAAACGCGTGACCTCATGCCCGTTCACAGAAAAATCAGGAATTTTCATGCTGCCGGATAGATCAACCGCCAGCATCAGATCACGCCCGCTGGTTGGCAAACCGACAGGTTCACCACTCCATTGCGGGCGGGCTGCCGCCAGAAGCAGAGCGAGCCAGATGATTATCCCCCCCCAAAACAATATTGAGTGCCTGGAACGGGTCACCTCAATCAATTGGCTGGACTGAAGAGTCATGATGTCTTCAAAATGGGGCACCTTCATGGCTCGTCCGGATGAAGTGGACACAGGGGGTGCCCAGCGACGCACAAGCCAGGGAAGCAGAACAAGCGCCAACACCCATGGCCAGGCCAACGTCATCATGCCGTGTTCCTCCCTGTGGGTGGAGTTACATGCCGAATCCAATGTTCAACCAAGGGCACCAGCTCGGCAGCCGACACGGCCGCCTGAGGTTGGTACGGCCCTGAACTCAACAGATTGCCAACCCCGTCCGTGAATTGATTGGTTCGACCCGTCCGATCTAAAAACCGCAACCACGATATTCCTACTAACCCCGCCACCTCTGTTCGAGGAAAGGTCGCCATGGCATAGCGGCGGACAATGGCTGAAAGCCGTTGAACCAGCCATTGATCATCTCGGTGAGTGTCATAGTGCTGTTTAATCGCACCAAGTTCAGTCATCGCGAGTCGACGCGCCCGTGTCTGACGTCGATACGTTAGAATCCACAGGGACACTATAGCGCCCGCAACGACCACCCCGAAGATGATCCACCAACCCGGCGCCGGAGGCCACAGGGAAATCGGGTCTGGCAGATGCACATCCCGAAGCTCTTGTAGGGGAGAACTCGAAGTCGGCATGTTAGCCCATTCCCGTTATGCCATGCTGTGATGGGCGCTTCGCCGATTTCCCAGATCCTGTAACCCACCCCGTAATTGAAAGAGTATATCGTCGTGAGTTCCCAAGGGAATGAATCCAATTCCGCGGGTCAGGCACAGCGTCCGGACATCTTCGTAACGTTCTCTAAAGCACGCTGAATAGGATTGGATTATTTTGGCAGATCCCGTATTCAAGATTCCCATGCGTACTCCGTCCGTAACAGGATATTGGCCGGCTGGTGGCGGCTCCTGTTCTAATTGGTCATACATGAAGATCGCCACCACGTCCTGGTGGCCGCCCAATCGGATGAGGGTCTGTTTGGCATGCTGGTCCCACTCGCGAAAGTCACTCAAGAGGAAAATGAGACTTCCTGGCTTCGCCGTTGCCAGGACTCGATTTAAGGCTAACTGAAGAGGTGAGGTAGAGGGTCTCTGGCGTTCAAGCACCTGAGACGGGTAGACACTATCCTGAGCTAGGAGGTTGAGAAGTTGGAGCACTCCGGTTCTTCCTCCTCTGGGTCGGAGTTCCACGTGGTCCGTATCTGAAAAAACGACCCCCCCCACACGGTCTCCTCGCTCTTGCGACGCCCATCCCAATAATGCCGCGGCATGGGCTGCAATCACCGACTTAAAGGCCACCTTGGTCCCGAATCGCATCCCCCTTCTATTATCCACGACCATAAAGACGGGTCGCTCCCGTTCTTCGCGAAATACCTTGAGGTAGGGTTCATTGGTCCTGGCCATCACCCGCCAATCCATGAGACGCACATCATCGCCCGGTTGATACCGGCGAGATTCCTCAAAATCCATGCCTCTGCCTTTAAACGGAGACCGCTCTCCACCAGCCAATAGGGTATGCACCCGTTTCTTGGCCTTGACCCCCAATACCCCTGTTTGGTGACGCATGTTGATGAGATCGGCAAGCCGAACCTCTACTCCCTGAAATCCTGGAGAACGGCTCAGAGGGAATTCGGATGGTGCCGGCTGTTTACGGAACGGCCACATGATTCAAAATTTCTGAGATCACCTGATCGGTCCTGATCCCCTCCGCTTCCGCTTCAAACGTCAGTAAGACACGGTGGCGCAACACATCATGGGCCACGGCCTGAATATCTTCCGGCGAGACATAATCGCGTCCTTCCAACCAGGCATGCGCCCTGGCACACCGCTCCAATCCAATGGTCGCGCGGGGACTAGCTCCAAACCGGATCCATCGCTTCAGCATAGAGCTATAGGGGGCAGGCTCACGAGTCGCCATCACTAATTGAACAATATATTCTTCTAGTGTTGGCGCGACATACACATCCCAAATCTTCCGTCGAGCCGCCACAATCACTTTTTGGGGAACCGGGGTGGGGGTTGTCGTTAAATCTCCGGGAGTCGCTCTCGCCTGGCGACGAACGAGTTCGGCAATCTTTCGTTCTCCTTCCACATCGGGGTACTGCACCCGGACATAGAGAAGAAAGCGATCCAATTGCGCTTCCGGCAACGGATAGGTGCCTTCCTGCTCAATGGGGTTTTGTGTGGCCATGACTAAAAACAACTCGGGCAAGGGGTAACTGGTTCGCCCGATCGTCACTTGATGTTCTCCCATGGCCTCTAATAAGGCTGCTTGCACTTTAGCCGGGGCCCGGTTGATCTCATCCGCAAGGACGAGATTGTGAAAAATTGGTCCTGGTTGAAAGCGAAAAGACCCGTCGTGGGGACGATAGATATCGGTCCCTGTAATATCAGCGGGGAGCAAATCCGGGGTAAACTGAATCCTGTGGAAATCAGCCTCTATCCCGGAGGCCAACGTTTTAATGGCAGTAGTTTTGGCTAAACCCGGCGCACCTTCAACCAGAAGGTGTCCATCAGCCAACAAGGCGATCAACAGCCTGAGGGTGAGGCCCTCTTGTCCAATCACCTGTTGATTCAGGAAGGCTCGAAGCCTTGATATCTGCTCGTGTTCAGATCCAGACATACGTCTTGATTTGAACCAGGTCGGTTCCTGTGGTCAACATAGTACTGATTCCCTTGACTCGATGGCACCGGGGCATCTTCAGTTGGTTATCTTGCATAGTCTCAGAACTTCTTTTTTATAATAATTTACCATTTTTGAGAGTCAAGGGGTTTTGAGGACAAACGGTAGTTCTTACGAGCAACCACAGACCCTTTTCCCTTTCGACTACCCTGATGAGGCTCAGGTGGATGAGATAGAGAATACGGCTTGGAACTTCCCCACGCCCACGACGTGCTCATCAACAAGCATAATCCCCGGAGAACTTTTGCCCAGTGCTTGGTAATCACCCTCACATTTTTTCATTCACGACCTGGTGATGCTTTATATTCTCTTCTAGCAATTTCATTATTCCTATGGCTTAGAACTTTTTGGATCGCCATTCCTTTCATTTGGTCTTTTTTAATCTTTAGGGAGCTTACATTTCAAAATCTCTTGGAACATCAGCATTTTTCCAGGATATTTTTTACCCACATCACTCAACAATTATGCCCCATTTTGCGCCACTTGCTCATTGCCATCATCCAGTCTTAGCATAGACATGGAGACTTAATTTTCCCTTCAATCAATGCGGTGAACCCATGCTGTATTGTACACCATCCAGAAACCCTCCTCATCCTCTTCTATAGAAGTTAATCAAGATTTGGCCGAGATCAAGTCCCGCAAAGATTTGAATCGGAACATCTGCCTTTCTGGTTTCAGAAAAGATGAGAAGGAGGCGAGTCTTTTCCATCATTGGTCTAAGATTTCTTCCTGTTCATACCTCAAACCGGAAGGATGTATGGCAAAGGCAAGTGAAGTACTGATCTCCCTCATTGGCCCAAATGCCGGTTCCAACGAAGTCGGTAATGCCCACAATTAAAACAGAAGGGACGCTAGGTGGAAGACAAGCAAAGAGGTTTACAACAAAAATAAATAGACGATGTTCTCGTTCTGTACCCCTTGGTTTCCGATCGTATCGAACAAAAAGGAGGGGATGACCATGAACCGTCAACTATGCGCAATTAACGTAATAGGAAGTGTCGTATTAGGAAGTACATTAGCCCTGGGAAACCCGGGAATGCTGCCAGACCATCCCGGTTATCCCATGGGAGACGCCAAGTCTCCGGTGACAGGACAATCGGTGGCCAATGATCCGGGACAGTCTCCGCCCAGCCGGGAGGAATCGCTCCATCAAGCTTCGGGATTTCATGATTCGCATGCCATGAATCCTGGAAAGGAAGAACGCCCGAATATTGTGCCGCCTGGAACATCAAAGTCCATGGACACAAAGAGTGAGTCCACCAAGTAAGTGACAATAAGTCCGCAATGTGTCCCCGAACGATCGGGAACGCCAGGGGTTCTCAAAAGGAGGGGGCTTGAAGCTCCCTCCTTTTTATTTACCAAGAATGCCTTTGTCTGTCGCTAAAAATCAGATTTCTTAGAGCCGCCACTTCATCGGCTCATCGGGGTATGCGCCATCTATCCTCTAAACTTTTTCAAAACGATCTCTATCTCACCCCTGAATGGTAGGCCTTCAGACAATCATTCTCCACCACGAGCTAGAACAAGGTATAGATGAAGGGGGCAACAGCCGAGCCCTCGCTCAGGATAATAAGACCGCCGAGCAATAAGAGCATGATGATGATGGGGGCGAGCCAGAACTTCTTTCGTTCCCGCATAAAGTCCCAGAGTTCCCCAAGAAAACCTGTCATTTGTTTTTCCTCCTTAGAAGGGTTTCAGCACATGGTCCGCAGCTCGGGCCTTTTTGGGCACGCGATAGCTGTTCGCCTTGGGGTCATAGGCAAGTTGGAGTGGTCGTTTACCTAATAATCCGATAATAAACGCCATGGGAGTAAACATCCCAAAAAATAGTATGCCTAATATGATCCGGGAATTGATCCAGCCTAATTTTTCCCCAATCTTCATCCATACTCGATGCAAGGGCTCAAGACCTTTTGGAAAAACCATTCCCATTGCCCCAAAGGCCCCGGCGATAAGACTCGCCCATACTCGAAGGCTTTCTCCATGAATGACCAATGGCCATACAGCTACTATTAAAAAGACTCCGCCCATTAACAGGCCAAACGACCGAAGATCCTTGGCAGTTGGTTGATGAATCGTTGATGTCATGTCGTTATTCTTTCACGCTTAATCCAATTCAAATTCTTTCATCCACGTTTCATCCTTAGGCACCGGCTTTTGATGTTCCTTCAAGACGAGACAATTTTCCAACACAAGTACGTCCATCTCAGTCCGCATGAAACACCGGTAGGCATCTTCGGGCGTGCAGACAATCGGTTCGCCACGAACGTTAAATGAGGTATTGATCAACACCGCGCACCCGGTTTGCTTTTCAAACTCTTGCAACAATTGATAGTACCGAGGATTGGTGTCAAGTGAAACAGTCTGAACCCTGGCGGAATAATCCACATGGGTCACCGCTGGAATATCCGATTTGGGAACATTGAGCAGATCAATCCCCCACAGTTTTTGTTGATCCGGTTGTACCGCTAAACGTCGCTTCTCGGCAACCGGGGCCACCAGCAACATGTAAGGACTATCGGTATCCATCTCAAAATACTCGGACACTCGTTCTCTTAAAACCGATGGCGCAAAGGGACGGAAGGATTCTCGATATTTAATTTTTAAATTCATGACCGATTGCATTTTCTCGCTACGAGGGTCGCCCAAGATACTTCGTCCTCCTAAAGCCCGAGGACCGAATTCCATGTGCCCCTGTAACCATCCGATGACCTTTCCCTCAGCCAAATACTCCGCCACCCGATGATACAGGTCCGAATCCTCCACGCGCTCATACCTGGCCTCAAGCTGTTGGAGCCTGGTTTCTATCTCCTCGTTGGAAAAGCGTGGCCCTAAATAACTGCCTCGCATCGCATCACCAGACCCCTGGCGTACCCGAGGCTGATTGAGATAGCTGTAATGCACATTTAACGCCGCACCCAATGCGCTCCCCGCATCGCCTGCCGCCGGCTGAATCCACAGACCGCTGAATGGCCCTTCCCGCAACACTCTGCCGTTTCCGACGCAATTCAAGGCCACCCCTCCGGAAAGGCAAAGATTGGAAAGGCCCGTTTCTTGATGAAGACTATTAGCCAGGCGAAGCATGACCATCTCGGTGACTTCTTGTACAGACCGGGCCAGATCCATTTCCCGCTGGGTGAGGGTACTTTCCGGCTGACGCGGAGGACCGCCAAATACGGCGTCGAACTTTTTGTTGGTCATCCGTAATCCCGTACAGTAATCAAAATATTCCATATTCAATCGAAACGTGCCATCCGGCTTCACATCCACCACATTGTCCAAAATCGTTTTCACATACTTGGGCTCCCCATAGGGGGCTAGCCCCATGACCTTATACTCCCCGGAATTTACCTTAAACCCGGTATAGTACGTGAAGGCGGAATACAGCAGACCGATGGAATGAGGGAAAGGGATTTCCCATAGAGGCGTTAATTGATTCCCCCGCCCGACCCAGGCTGAAGTCGTCGCCCATTCGCCCACCCCATCCATACACAGGACGACGGCCTCCTCATACGGAGAAGGGAAAAAGGCCGCAGCAGCATGTGATTCATGGTGCTCACCAAAGAGCAGAGGCGGCAAGTTATCTTTTTTTTCGAGATTACCCACCTGACGAAACGCTTTTTCTAGCAAGTTTCGCAAGAAGAGCTTTTCTTTGATCCAAACTGGAATGGCGGTCAGAAACGATCCAAGGCCCTTTGGGGCATAGGACAAATAGGTTTCCAGCAGGCGTTCAAATTTCACGAAAGGTTTGTCATAAAACACCAGGTAGTCGACGTCGCCAATGCCAACCCCGCCTTGCCGCAGACAAAATTCCACAGCATGGTTCGGGAACCCGGCATCATGTTTCTTTCGGGTGAACCGTTCTTCTTGGGCGGCCGCCACAATCTGGCCATTCTGGACTAGACAGGCCGCGCTATCGTGGTAATAGGCCGAGACGCCGAGAATTGAGGTCAATGTGTCATTTGGTTTTGTCATAATTTTCTTGGAATGGGAACTTTCCTTTGCCATATCAGCTGGCCTGCTCACCCAGAAAGCGTGTAAACCATACTTTTTCGGTAAAGAACCCCCCAGCAAGCTGGGAGGCATTCAAGATTTAGAAATTCAATTCGAGTTGTTTGGGATCATGTTGATGCTTGATATATCGACGAATCACCTCAGCCGTGACGTTGTCCCCTACACTGC
>JAOTTP010000122.1 GCA_029864405.1 Nitrospirota bacterium | reverse complement strand
CAAAAGAAAAGCAGCCCGGTTAAAAAACAGAACAGGACTAAACGAACACGCCTTGGGGGCCCAGGGATATCCCGGCGCCATCGGTAAGGAATTCTTCGGTCAGGGTCGCCTTGATCCTCCATGACCAAAGCATCGGTTTCTGGTCATAGACAGCACCATTCCCTTCCACTGTTCCCTTCTCGCTGTCTGTCTCGTCATTTTTACGACTTTTCCCTGGGACACTCCTTCCCACGCCATACATCACAACGTTCAGCCCACAGGGCCTTGCTGCCTAACAAGAGATCAGGACCCACACCGGTGTCTCATACAACTCATCAAAAGACGCGTCGTGTCGTTTCGTGGAGAACCGAAAGAAGATCTCAAACGCACACCATGACCGACGACAACTTCTTGAAACCATCCCTAGCGAGCGAAGGCCTGTGCCAACGGGCTGACTCAGTGAACGTGGTCAAATTAAATAGACCCGATGGGAAATAACATGTTTTCACTTCCTTCGACTCATCCTTCTTCCCCGTCTCCCTCCTCAACAATGATTGCCCGAGGAAAGTACACCCGAAAGGTCGAGCCTTGACCCGGAGTCGATTCGATCTCAATATTTCCCTGGTGCCGATCAATAATCCGACGCACAATAGCTAAACCGAACCCTTGACGACCTTCCGGTTTCAGGGCCAAACGAGAGAACGCCTCAAATATTCCAGCATGATCCTCTGCAACGATCCCGATCCCGTTATCTCCAACGGCATAGACCGACCATCCATTCATCGTTTTCCCGGAAATAATAATCTCTCCCGGACGAGCAGGATCGAGATATTTCTGGGCATTATCAATCAGATTCGCAAAGACTTGAGTGACCAACACCTCATCACCCATACAATCTGGAAGATCCTCAATACGCACCATGACTTCCTTGCCCTTGAGTTGCCGCTCCATGGAAGTCACGATTCCGATCACAAGCTGATTCACGTCCAGGCCCTCCCACTGAAGGCCAATCTGCCCAAGCCGGACAAACTGGAGAAGACCGGACGTGATGCAACTCACATGATCCACCTCCACTCGAATACGCCGTACTGCCTCGGGAATATCTTGCGTGACGAGAGGACTGAGCGGCCCTCGCGCCTGACCGGACAGGGCCTCCTCTTCAAACAGTTCATTCAGGCGACTGCATTCCATGGTGAGTTTTTGACAGGTATCCTGAATGATCGCCATCGGGGCACGAAGATCTTGAGAAATCACACGCAATAACAGATCCACGTCTGGGGAGGAAACTGCCTCAGATTCCCCCTTCCGCTGAAAAGAAAAATCATCGAGTGGGTTGGGTGGTTCCATACGAGGTCACTCCTTTTCAGTCAGCCATCCCTGGCAGTTACGGAGGAACATCCTGACTACCAGATCCAAGGAGGACACCTGCCAATGGAGAGAGATCACCGCATCCCCCTGAAAGCGTTTTTCCTCAAATCTGAAAGAACAGGACCAACCATGGATGAGAAAAACGGGAGTGCCTCGTGGCTGCTCTCATTTCACCAAACTGGCAACCTCGCCCTTTAAGACGTCAGGACATCAATCTTTTTTACAATGAAGCAGAAACATCCGGAGAATGACCGATAGGATGAACATCTCGGCTATCCACGACAAAGGAGAGAAAAACGGGATAAAGAGAGAGATGAAAATGACACAAGGAACGAAATGATGACGAACAACACATCATGATAAAGGCAAACAGGAAATACAGAGCTAAGAACAGTCTTGCTGTATGACCGCTAATGTAAACACCATCTGCAGCACCCATCATCACATGGATCGCCTCATTCGGCCCAACAAAACAGAAGAAAGCTCCGGCCTTGTTGGGCGCCCATGCTCTGTGGAAATTACTTTACCAACAGCCCCCCGTACTGGACGAAAAATGGCACAAACACCAGTGACAGAATAGCTGAAAGTTTGATGAGGATATTCAACGACGGCCCTGAGGTATCTTTAAGAGGATCGCCAACGGTATCACCGACCACTGCGGCCTTGTGGGTGTCCGTACCTTTACCCCCAAGATTTCCTGCCTCAATATATTTCTTCGCATTATCCCAAGCGCCACCACTATTCGATGAGGAGATCGCGATAACGCCACCGGCAACAAGGGACCCGGCAAGCACACCAGCCACCGCTTGAATCCCAAACAGGAACCCGGTGACCAGCGGGGTTCCCATAATCAGAATACCCGGTGCAATCATTTCCCTGAGTGCCGCCTTGGTCGAAATGGCGACACATAGCGCATAATCCGCCTCGGCTTTCCCCTCCATAAGGCCGGGAATGGTGCGGAACTGACGTCGGACTTCTTCAATCATTTGATACGCGGCAGACCCGACGGATTTCATCGTCATCGCGGAAAAATACGACGGCAACACCGCCCCGATAAACAGACTGGTAAAGACCAGTGGGTCGAGCAAGTTAATACTGCCTAACAAATCATAGTCTTGGCCATGTTGTTCCTTGAGCAATAAATCAGCGCGGGTGAGAAACGCGGCAAACAGCGCCAACGATGTGAGAATCGCGGCACCGATGGCGAAGCCTTTTCCGATAGCGGCTGTGGTATTCCCGGCAGCATCCAGCACGTCTGTTCGTTTACGAACGTGTTCCGGCATACCGGCCATTTCAGCAATACCCCCGGCATTATCAGATACCGGCCCATAGGCATCAATCGTGAGAGCAATCACCAATGTCCCTAACATGCCGAGAGACGCGATCGCCACACCATACATCCCTGCCAGCATCCACGGGATATAGATAGCGAGACCAATGGCGAGATAAGGACCCACGGCACTCTTGTAGCCGAGAGCCAGACCGAAAATGATATTCGTGGCTGCACCCGTTTCACACGACTTGGCTACTTCCCGCACAGGCCCAAAGTCATGGGAAGTGTAGTACTCAGTCATCAAGCCCACGGCAAGCCCGGCAATAAGGCCTGTCAGGAAGCAAAAATACACCCCAAGATCGGTGTACGTCTTTCCACCA
>JAOTTP010000121.1 GCA_029864405.1 Nitrospirota bacterium | reverse complement strand
TCGGATGCCAGGAAACTCGTGAAGGCCTGTATCGCCCAGGAGGAATTCCGCCCATTCAAACTCAAGGCGGAGGCCGAACAGATTCTTCAGCGTTTTTCCACGCCAGCGCTGGAGCCCAGTGTGCGGTTAGTGGTTCACGACGGGCACTGGTGTGTGGTGACGAACGATTGGGCGAAAGAAGCCTTGCTGTATGCCATTCCTTATGTGCTGTGGGGGCCTTCGCTTTTTGAGGGGATGGTGGAACATGATGAAATGAGCCTTCCGCTGACCACCCTCTATCCCTTGCTTCCCGAGCTTCATGCCAAATTACAGGAAGTCGGAATCGGGCTGTTCTATCAAGATCAACCGATTGCCACTTCGCAATGGGATTGTTCGATCGATGCGCGACGCGCTTCGACCATTGACTGGTTTGAATTACGACCGGAGCTGATGTGTGACGGGGTGCGGGTCGAGGCCAAGGATATCGGAAAAATTCTTGAGCGTGGGGGAATGTTGGAGGCGGATGGAATCATCCGGATTGTGGACCAGAATACACAGGCCATTTTGCGCGCGTTTGCCTTTCTCACCAATAAGCCCAGCTTGGAACACAGGGAACAAAAGACCGTTGTTCGTGTGCCGAAACTGCAAATCCTGGATTGGGTGGCCTTGAGAAAGCGGGGAGTGAAAGTCATTCTCCCGCCAGCGGATGAAGCCTTGATCAACCGGTTGCTGCACTTTGAGCAGATTGAACCCATTCCCCTTCCTCAAGCCTTGGATGCGACGGTTCGACCGTATCAACAAGAAGGGTATCGATGGCTGGGGTTTCTCTATCAACATCGCCTGGGTGCGTGCCTGGCGGATGACATGGGTTTGGGGAAAACCCTGCAAGCCATTTGTTTATTCGCGGGGATCAAAGAAGGCATCATTCAACCACCGGAACCGATTCAAGGCCCTCATCTCGTGGTGCTTCCGCCCAGCCTCTTATTCAATTGGGAGAACGAGATCTCCCGGTTTTATCCCACACTGACTGTTCAGTCGTATACCGGAAAGGAACGCACGCCCTCATTTGCCGGAGCCGATGTGGTGCTCACGACCTACGGCCTGATTCGACGGGACATTGCGATCCTCGAACAGATCCCATTCAATGTGATTCTGTTCGATGAAGCCCAGGCGGTGAAAAATATTGTGGCCAGGACCACCGGTGCCGCGAGGCGGCTCAAAGGGTATTTTAAATGCGTGATGACCGGGACTCCTTTGGAAAATCATGTGGGGGAATATTACGCCTTGATGGATTTGTGTGTGCCGGGCCTGCTGGGAGACTATGAAGAAGTCAGAGGGAAAATGAAAGCGCCATCACCGGCGTTGTTAGAGACCATTATGCAGCGGAGCAGACCCTTTGTGTTGCGCCGAACCAAAACACAAATTCTCAAAGAACTGCCACCAAAAATCGAGACGGATCTCTATCTGGAATTGACGGACCGCCAAAAGGCCTTGTACCAACAGACGGTCGCCAAAATTCGTTCGACCATTGCTGCGGCCTATCGAAGTCAAACGCCCGCGCAGGCCCGTATCATCGCGCTCACGGCGATTCTCAAACTCCGGCAGATCTGCTTGTCGCCGCAATTGCTCAGTCCGGCCCATACGGACCTTTCCCCGAAGCTTGAATGTCTCCTTGATCGGCTCAAAGAACTCCTCGATGAGGGACACAGTGCGCTCGTCTTCTCCCAATTTACCTCGTTTCTGGATATCGTCGAACATGCCTTCGATGCGCATGGCATCCCTCATGTCCGATTGGATGGATCCACACCGACGCCTACGCGAAAAAAACTGGTTCAGGAATTTCAGGAGGGGGATAGCCCGTCTATCTTTTTACTGAGCCTCAAAGCCGGCGGGCAAGGGCTGAATCTCACCAAAGCGTCCTACGTCTTTCACTTAGACCCCTGGTGGAACCCGGCCGTGGAAAATCAAGCGTCTGACCGGGCGCATCGCATCGGGCAAACCCAGAAAGTGTCCATCATGCGGTTGCTCATGCGTCATACCATCGAAGAAAAAATGATGGAACTGAAGCAGAAGAAACTGGAGCTCTATCACGCCGTCCTGGAAGGGGCGAGCCCTCATAGTGGCGGAACGTCTCTCACACAAAAAGATTTTGATTTCCTTTTGGAATGAATCTAAGCTGACCGCGGGCCTAAATGCTTCTGACCTTATTGATCACCACGCTGCTCGTAGGCCTGTCCGTCATGGTTCATTATGAAGTCGTCTACCGTATTTTCATATTCATGCCCTCTCGATCCAGACGACCAAGGTTGGGCGTCATCTGGGGCATTTTATTGGCGCTTATCGCGCATATTATAGAAGTATTGATTTTTGCGGCGGGGTACTATGGGTTAATTCTCGCCAAAGAATATGGGACTTTCGTTGGCGCGTTAACCCCTGGATTTGAAGATTGTGTCTATTACTCTTTTGTCACCTATACGACCTTAGGTTTTGGCGATCTTATTCCAACTGGCCCGCTTCGTTTCCTCACGGGAATAGAATCACTCACTGGGTTGGTCCTGATTACCTGGACGGCGTCCTGCATCTACCTCCAAATGGAAACCCTTCACCGGAAGAATTCTAAGTCGGGGTGAGGACCACGAGGCCTGTCTCTGCTGCTGGTATTTTCCCACCTATTGTTCTGGTCTTGAACAATTTATAATGTCGTGGTTCGCAATCGGAGGGCATTGGTAATCACCGACACCGAGCTAAACGTCATGGCGGCTGCGGCAATCATCGGACTCAAGAGTATGCCGAATGTCGGATAGAGAATGCCGGCAGCAATCGGCACCCCGATGGCATTATAGAAAAAAGCAAAGAACAGATTTTGACGAATGTTGCGCATGGTCGCCTGGCTGAGCCGGCGGGCACGGGCAATGCCTCGAAGATCACCTTTGATCAACGTGATTCCGGCACTTTCCATGGCCACATCCGTGCCCGTTCCCATGGCAATGCCGACATGGGCCTGGGCCAGGGCCGGCGCGTCATTGA
>JAOTTP010000018.1 GCA_029864405.1 Nitrospirota bacterium | reverse complement strand
CATTGGTGAACAGTATTTTCCACGATTTCCAGATGATCAATTGCCGGGGGGGATGCCTGGTGTCCTTCTTGCCGTGGCCGATCGGTGTGATTCCATCGCGTCTTTTTTTGCGGCGGGAATGGCCCCATCAGGCTCAGAAGACCCGTTAGGGTTACGTCGAGCCGCTTACGGGTTGGTGCGGATTGTCACGGAAACTCCACTCCGGCTGAATGTTGTCTCTATTGTGGATCAGGCGCTGCAGATCTTGGCAGGCCAAGGCATGGTGCGTGGCAACTCTCAAACCGGTTCAGAGGTTGTGGCGTTTATTCTTGACCGGCTTCGATTTTATGGCAAACAAAACCTGGGATTAGGGGAAGATGTCATGGAGGCGGTCATCCGTGTCCCCCATTCGACAGTCTGTGACCTGGCCGATCTGGTCGCACGAATGCAGGCCTTGCAAGCCATGTTGCCTCAGCCTGATTTTGATCCGCTGATGATCGGATTTAAGCGGGCTCACCGAATTGTCGAAAAAGAACAATGGACCGATGTGCAAGCCGTGCCTGAACAGTTTGTGCATGAATCGGAGCGTCGACTGTTTCAGGCTTTAGGGGTCATGCAGCAACGGGTGAGCGATTCAGTGAATGACCGCAATTACGGGAAAGCCCTTCACTCGTTGTTGGAACTCAAGTGCCCGATTGATGAGTTCTTTGGAGCTGTGATGGTGAATGATTCAGATCCTCAGACACGGGCCAACCGCCTTTCCTTATTAAAGGCGACTGATGATCTGTTTCTTACGGTAGCCGATTTGTCCTGTCTGCAATTGGCAAGTGGGTAGCAGTCGGGAGAAGCGATTCCTGGACGCCGTCGTGTAAGCGGGGCGGTCATGGGAAGGAACATCCGATGGGGGATGGTACGGACCGTGTAGAGAGCCCAGAGACCTCACGACGCCTGAAACGCTTCACCCTGATCGTGACGGTAGCCCTTATTATTGGCTGCAATGCCTTATTATTGACTGGACTTTGGGTGAGTGGAGTTGATTTGGAAAGGACCTTCTCGAAATCTGAACTCTATGACCCGGTTAATGGTCATTGTGTCCGGGTGACCTGGTTAAAGGTTGTGGGAGCGGACGGGTTGGTCAAGGTTTGCACCGAATGGCTGGATTTCTCCGATATTTCAGGTGAAACGCATATCTTGCCGGAAGGAAAAACCTTAGCCATGGGACCGGATGGCAATCTGTATGTCTCCGGGAATTCCGCCGAGAATTACCGATTGATTGCGCTCATGATTTTTGCCATAGTTGTCATAGTATCCGGCATGTGGACGAAGCAAGTGCTGATTGCCAAATATCACGACCATCTTCAATCTGTAGATCATCGTTCGGTCTGAATGCTTGTGTATCCCACCTTTTTTCTGATAGCCAGCTCACACATTCATATTCATACACCACGCCTATCTCAGGCATCTTTGAGAAAAGAGAGCGTTACCAGGGAAGGGCTCCCTATGACGGGGAGAGTGGCCAGGGGAAGAATGCCAGCCATTCAGCCTTCTCCTGTGATGACGTCTTTTTTTTCGAGGGGTCTGTGGGTCGGGTAAAGGAGAGCGAAGAAATGCGGCACAAAAAATATGTCTATTTCTTTGGCGGCGGCAAAGCCGAAGGATCCGGCAACATGAAAGAACTCTTGGGAGGGAAAGGGTCGGGATTGGCCGAAATGACCAATCTGAAAATTTCCGTTCCTTCAGGGTTCACGATTACCACCGAGGCCTGTGTCGAATATTTTCATTCCAAAAAACGCTTTCCACCCGGGATGTGGGATCAAGCGCTCAATGGGCTGCGACAGGTGGAACAGGTCATGAAGGCCAGACTCGGCGATACGGAGAATCCATTGCTGGTGTCCGTGCGGTCAGGGGCACGAGCGTCGATGCCCGGCATGATGGATACGGTCTTAAACCTCGGCCTCAACCAACAGACGGTTCAGGGTTTAGCTAAAAAGACCGGCAATCAACGGTTTGCCGTTGATGCGTATCGGCGTTTCATCACGATGTTTGGCAGTGTGGTGATGGGGATTGCTCGTGACCGGTTTGAGCATACCATGGAAGCCATGAAACAGGCGCAAGGGGTCCAGCACGATACTGATTTGACTGAACAGGCCCTTGCGCAGTTAGTGATCCAGTATCAGGAATTGGTGAAAACCGAGACCGCCCGAGACTTTCCCCAAGATCCATTTGAGCAACTTCGGATGGCGGTCGATGCGGTGTTTGATTCCTGGTTTGGGGATCGGGCAGTCACCTATCGCCGGCTCTACGATATTCCCGATGAATGGGGAACAGCCGTGAATGTCCAGTCGATGGTGTTTGGCAACATGGGCGACACCAGCGGGACGGGGGTGGCCTTTACACGAAATCCCGCAAATGGTGTCCCGGTCTTTTTTGGCGAGTGTTTATTGAATGCTCAGGGCGAGGATGTCGTGGCGGGGATTCGAACCCCCTTGCCAGTGGTGGCGTTACAAGACACGTTGCCGGGAGCGTACAAGGATCTCATCAAGACCCAGCGTACCCTGGAAAAACATTACCGGGACATGCTTGATCTCGAATTCACGATCCAAGAGGGCAAATTGTATATGTTGCAAACCCGGGTCGGAAAACGGACCGGGATTGCTGCGGTTCGGATTGCCGTGGACATGGTTCGTCAGGGCCTCATCGACCGGAGAGAAGCGGTGAAGCGGGTCGCTCCTGAGCAACTCTCTCAATATTTGTATCCAATTTTTGAAAGCAGTGATGAGGCCAAATTTCAGTCCGTCGGTAAAGGCCTTCCAGCGGGTCCGGGAGCGGCGGCCGGCCATATTGCTCTCACCCCCGATCGAGCGGTGGCCATGAAAGCCAAGGGGGAACGCGCGATTCTGGTCCGTCATGAAACCAGCCCTGATGATATTCAAGGGATGCATGCAGCCGAAGGATTTCTCACGGCCAAGGGCGGGATGACCTCGCACGCTGCCGTGGTGGCCCGTCAGATGGGAAAAGTCTGTATCGCCGGCTGTGATGCCGTGGAGGTCTTATCGAACGGAAAGGTGCAGTTTGGATCCATGATCCTGTCCGAAGGAGACTTTCTCTCCTTAAACGGGTTTACCGGGCAGGTCTATGCGGGAGACATTCCGGTGGTGGATTCCGAAGTGATTCAAGTCATTCAAGGGAGAATGGATCAAAAAGATTCCGAAAAATATCAATATTTCTCCACGATTTTAAAATGGGCCGATGCGTTCAGAGTGCTCAAAATTCGATCCAATGCGGACATTCCCGAGCAAGCGCACATCGCACGGGGTTTTGGGGCCGAGGGCATCGGGCTCTGCCGGACGGAGCACATGTTTTTTGCTGAAGACCGGGTCCCCATCATGCAGCAAATGATCCTGGCCTCCTCCATGGAAGAACGGGAATTGTATTTGGAGCAGCTGCTGCCCCTTCAGCGTCAGGATTTTATCGGACTCTATCGGGAAATGAAGGGATTTCCGGTCACGATTCGCTTACTCGATCCTCCCCTCCATGAGTTTTTACCCAAGCGCGAACATCTTCTGGTTGAACTGGCAAAGTTAGAGGTGACCAACGGAGATCCACAAGTCATTCAGGAGAAACAACGGATCCTAGATCGAGTCGAAGAGTTGCATGAATATAATCCCATGCTGGGGCTTCGTGGGTGTCGCCTCGGGATTACGATGCCGGAAATTACGCGTATGCAGGTTCAGGCGATTTTTGAAGCGGCCTGTGAGGTCGCGCGGGAGGGCAAGAAGATTGTGCCGGAGATCATGATCCCGTTGGTGGGAATGACGTCGGAGATGAAAGCCCAAAAAGAACTGATTCAAGAAGTGGCGCAAAAGACCATGGCGCAATATGGCATGAAGTTAACGTATTTGATCGGCACGATGATCGAGCTACCTCGCGCGGCGGTCACGGCAGGGCGAATCGCCGAACATGCTGAATTCTTTTCCTTTGGCACCAATGATCTGACGCAAACCACGTTTGGGTTTTCTCGTGATGACGCAGGGCCCTATATCGGGTTTTATATGGATCGCCAGGATCGGTGCCCGGTCTGTCAACGGACTAACGTGGATTGGAAAAAAATGGTGTGCCGGATGTGTAAGGCCACGATCGACAAAAAGGCCGAAAATATTTTGGATGCGGATCCTTTTGCCGTGTTGGATCAAGAAGGGGTTGGCGCACTCATGAAATGGGCAATTCAGGAAGGGCGGAAGACTCGTCCGTCTATCAAGCTTGGAATCTGCGGAGAGCATGGGGGTGAGCCGAGTTCCGTGGCCTTTTGTCATGAATTAGGCCTGAATTATGTGAGCTGTTCTCCATACCGTGTGGCCATCGCAAGACTCGCGGCGGCCCAAGCGGCCGTGGCGGTGCTTGAAGGAGAAGAGACTCAACGTCAGCTTCGAGCCACGCCTCGCAACACCAGCAAACCCCGAACCGTGGCGTCCAAATCCGGTCCCTCTAACACAGCTAAAAAGGCGTCATCAAAAAAAACGTCCGTGAAAAAAGTCACGCCTAAAAAAGTTGTGGCCAAGAAGAAATCGGCCACGAAGCAGGCAGCCAAGAAGAATCCAGTCACGAAGACAACAGGCACGAAGCACACAGCCAAGAAAATAGCGTCTCCATCTCGTACACGTAAGAAACCGACTGGGGCTTCCAAAAGGCGGTGACATCTGTTCCCTCAGATGCGACCTTCATGAAGCGAGCCCTTTCCCTCGCAGCCAAAGGGAAAGGGCGCACGAGCCCCAATCCCATGGTGGGCGCCGTCATTGTCAAGGATGGGCAGATCGTCGGAGAAGCCTTTCACCGTCAGCCCGGTGAACCTCATGCCGAAATTTTAGCGCTCCATCATGCGGGCCCTCGCGCACGAGGAGGTGTCCTCTATGTGACGTTAGAGCCCTGCTGCCATACCAACAAGCGAACGCCTCCCTGTGTCCCACTCCTCATCCAGTCAGGGTTAGCGCGAGTGTGTGTGGCAATGGTCGATCCCAATCCACAGGTCAATGGACGCGGCCTTCAACAACTCAAGAAGGCGAACCTTCCAGTTTTCGTTGGTGTCTTAGAACAGGATGCCCGTCACCTGAATGAGGTGTATGGGTATTGGATCACCACAGGACGCCCATTGGTGATCATCAAAGGGGCGATGACGTTGGATGGAAAAATCGCCACGGCCAGTGGTGAGTCCCGGTGGATCACGGGTGAACGCGCGCGGCAGGATGTCCATCGTCTGCGAAGTCAGGTGGATGCCATTCTGGTGGGAGTCGGAACCGTCATGGCTGACGATCCCGAATTGTCTGCCAGAGGGAAAACGACGACACGCACACGCGTGGGACGGCAACCGGTAAGAGTTGTCCTCGATAGCCAATTGCGCATTCCACCCAATGCCAAGATCTTGCAATGGGTCGGTGAACAACCCACCATTCTGTGCACGACCACACAGGCGCCACCAAAAAAAATCCAACTCCTCAGAGAACGGGGCATTCAAGTGTGGGTGTTGCCCGTGCAAGCCGGAATGGTCTCGTTAAAAGCCTGTCTTTCCCGATTAGGGAAAGAAGGTCTGACCTCGGTGCTCATTGAGGGAGGCAGTACGGTCAATGCATCTGCGCTCCAACAAGGATTGGTGAACCGGGTCAGACTGTACCTCGCACCGACACTGCTTGGAGGGCAGGACGCCAAAGGTCTCATCGGCGGGCAGTCGCCGAAAAAGCTTGATCGGGCCTGGCCACTTGCTGATTGCCAACTTAAAAAGCTCGGCAAGGATTGGCTTGTCACGGGGACGATTGAGGCCGGACGGAAAGGTCAGGCCTAGCCTCCCGGACAGCAAAGGGAGCCGGCTGTTTCTGATGTCCGCAACACGATACAATACCCCAACATGTGTTGAGCGTTCGGAAACCGAGGAGACCACCTTATGACCATTCTCAATAATACCGATCAGCAAGATTTAGAACTGGCGGTGGATCTCTTAGAACATCCCAGCTTTGCCGCCAAAGTCACGAATCTCATCGGAGGGCCGGTCGAAAAGGCTATCACCATGCTGCCCGATGGCTTGTCCGACAAACTCCTGTCTACCACGCAACAAGCTTTGACTAAAGCGTTAGATCTGGCCGTGTCCAGTTTGAATGAGCGGTATCGTGGTGCACCGGCCAATGGGGCCCATCGGGTACTGACAATCGTCAGTGGTGCGGTTGGGGGCGCGATAGGGCTCATGGCGTTGACCGTGGAATTGCCAATCTCCACCACCCTAATGTTGCGCTCGATTGCCGATATTGCCCGGAGTGAAGGGGAAGCCATTACGGACGTTCAGACCAAACTTGCGTGTTTGGAGGTGTTTGCCATGGGTGGGACCAGTCAGGAGGATGACGGAGCAGAAACGGGGTATTTTGCGGTGAGGGCCGCGCTGGCGGGCGCGATGACCGAAGCCGGCAAGTATCTGCTCGAACATGGCTTGGCCGGGTCAGGAGCCCCGGCATTGGTACGATTTCTCTCTAAAATTGCCTCACGGTACAGTATTCAAGTATCAGAAAAAGCCGCCGCCCAGGCGATCCCGTTGTTGGGTGCAGCAGGGGGAGCCACCATCAATTTGCTGTTTATGGATCACTTTCAAAATATGGCGCGCGGCCATTTCATTGTGCGCAGGTTGGAACGCACCCATGGCAAAGAGCCGGTGCGGGAGGCCTATCGTCAATTCGCCACCAGAAATTAACAAGCTCCTGGATTTACAAAGGAAATGAGACGGGCAGGACCTGCTAGCCTCCTTGTCCAATAAGAACCCTTTCAACTGAAACTGAGGGAGAAAACATGAAATACTATCTTTGGGTCTTAGCTTTGCCATTGCTTGTGGCCTGCACACAAGAAACCCAAAATAAAATCGGGCGTGCTGTCCAGAATTGGACCGGCACCGACGGGGTGTTAGAAGTTTATGCCGGAGAGAAGTTGGTCAAGCGATTTATAAAAATCGATAAACTGACGACTGCCATGGGAACTCAGGACGATCTTCCCCGCGCGTACCGGTTTGGATATGGGGTTCTGGATGCCAATTTGAACAGTCTACAAGATCCCGGCGAGAAAAAAGTCTATTTCGAATTCAGCGATTACTCCACATCGTATATTTTCTACGAAAACCCCGCATAATCTCCTTTTCCTCCTCCTTCTCAGCTTTCCGGAAATCCTTCCTAGTCGACTGTTGTTATCAGACTATAGGAATGATCAGTGGAATATGAGAGGATTAAAACAGTTTCCTCAACGGCCTGAAGGTCTCTCAATTCTATCATCGTAATGGGGATGTTCATGATACACCGTACAAAAAGGTTCGTTGGCCTGCTTTCATGTCTGGTGTTGAGCATGGTGGCCCTGTCCAGTTGGGCCGATCCCCTTCCGGAAACGGGAAAGGACGAAGCCTTACAGTCTTCGGAGCGGAGTCTGTCTTCATTGGTGAAAAAATATGTGGAGACTTCTTCTCCGGAAAGAGCCCAAGGGGTGTTGGCTGATATTCAACGTATGCCCGACGTCACGGTTGAAACCATTTCAACCATCCTTCAGCAGCCGCCTCGGTATGAAGCTCAACCGGTTGGTGCGCAACCACGCCGCTCCGTTCGAGTGAGAGATCAGGATGCAGAATATGCCTTGTATGTTCCTACCTCCTATACGCCCGAACAGTCTTACCCCTTAATCCTCTGTTTACATGGGGCAGGGTTTACCGGGGAAGCCTATCTTGATCGCTGGATGCCTCGGTTGGGCGAGAAATATATCCTCGCTTGTCCTTCGGTGACCATGGGGTCATGGTGGACCAGATACGGCGAGGAACTGGTTTTGGACGTCTTACATGAGGTTCAAGAGCAATACCACATCGATCCTAATCGGATCTTTCTCACAGGTATGTCCAATGGCGGTATCGGAGCCTGGATCATCGGGATGCATCATGCGGATCGCTTTGCGGGTATCGCGCCGATGGCCAGCGGCATTGATGAGGTGCTTTATCCGTTTCTGGAAAATTTGGTCCATACGCCTGTCTATGTCATTCACGGCGTGGAAGATCAGGTCATGCCCGTGCAGTTGAGTCGCGACTTAGTTAAAGAGATGGAGCGTCGCGGCATTCCCTATCATTACCAGGAACATACCTGGACGCATGCCCATGCAGGAGGGCATTTCTTTCCCAAGCAAGCCTTGCCGGATCTCATGGCCTGGTTCAATGGGCAACAACGAGAGCCAGTGCCACGGAGCATCTCGCTGGTTCGGGATGCCACCCATCTCTCTCCCTTCTCTTGGGTGCGTATCGATATGACCGACCAGATTGCCGCCTTTACCGAAAACCTGATTGACAGCCGCGATGAATTTATTACCGGTGGCATCTATGCCAAATTGCACGCCCAGATCACGACCCCCAACAAGATCGTGGTGAGTACGAATCGTATTCGCCGCTTTACGGTGTTTCTGAATCAAGACCTGGTGGATTTTTCCAAACCCGTTATTGTGGAAACGAATGGAACGAAATCTTTTGAAGGATTGGTAGAGCCCAGTATCGAAACGCTCCTTCAGGAAGTTCGACACCGCTCAGACACCCACACCTTCTTCCCCGCCAAACTCACCATCGATGTCCCGTCTACCAATATCGTGGATGAGAAGTAGTGGCCTTGCCGGCTTGGTCGGTGGCGGCTTGTTTGGGCTGAAAGAATCAGATGAAAAATTTCCATGGTAAAAATAGAAGATAGTGAAAATAACTTTGCAATAAACTATTGTGTGAGGATTTGAGAAATACATCCTTTTTGCCTAAGTTGGGGGGCTGATCTCATAAACACTAATCTGCGCGGGCACCGAAAAGGTGGGTGATGACAAAAGGCAATCTGAAGCACGCAAAAGGAATGGCAGGAAACCCGAATGCCCAACATTTGAGTTTCCTGCCTGGGTTGTCTGAAAACTTCGATCGTGGTCTTGAGGAAAGGCCTTAGCGTCTTCCCTGATGATTGTCCTTTTGGGGGACGAGAAACACGTTATCTTGTATCTCCCGGCCGATGGTGGTGTTGCGCCGGATGATGTCCGCAAGTGTGGTGGCTTCCAGTATTCGTATTTGATAATTAGGAAATGCATTAAGATAAAAGAACCGGTCTCCGTCCCGCAATCGTTTAAACTGATCCGCTAGAATGGTATAGATGAGTTCTCCCACCATCGCGCCGCGGAAATGATCTTCAGACACCGCGCCCATCCACACATCCACGAGTTCGACACTTCCATATGCGGATTCTAGCCGTTGTTGCACTTCACGAGTCTTGGTAATGTCGGCAAAGGACACGGCCGGTGAAAGGCCGTAGGCCAGCCGGACATCATTGTAACTTGGCAGCCCATGATCCCGTCCCCGTTGCAGATTGAGTGAAATCAGGTCGAACCCTCCCTCTCCAGGGAGACCGAAGAGGAAATTCCTAACGTCGTCGATGACATAGTTGTCGACCTCCTGTGCGCGATTGCTTGCGAGTCCTCGAAGTAACGGTTCGATACCCCCTTCATTGATGAGACGCGATGGGACCAAAAACGCCTCTCGCAACGGCAAATTCCCTTCTGGGATCGGCTTTCCATTCTTCTCCAGACGGTGTAAGACGGGTGAGAGCAGGGTATGGCCTACTCGATAGGCAGCTGTGCTGAACTCGGTGGCAATTCCTGGATTCACTTCGCGCTTGTACCCATTGTATGGCTTCAGGGCATGGGGTCCGAGGAGCATGGGAAGAAATTCCTTATAGGTGATGACCTGGATTAGTGCGCCGACCCAGGCCCTCGCGGCTTCATAAATGGCATCGTCGTTTAACCGGGGGGAATCCTCATGCATACGATCGGCTACGCGATTATGTTCCCGCACGAACAGGGTATGCATGGCAGTGAGTCCAAGCTGCTCGTTAGCCCGAATATCTCCGGCGACAAACAACTTGGGATCGGACCCGCCAAAGTTGGGCAGGCCGCTGGTATTGAAGGGCAACAAATTGCCTCGGCTGGTTTTCAGCCGGCCTGTTCCGTCATTAGCTCGGAGGGCTGTAGCGCGAATGGGGTCTGAGCCATAGACCATGGAGGCATCGATAAAGGCGGTGAGCTGGTTGATTTGCTGCCGGGGATTATTGGGATCCGTCCCGGTGGCCGGATCATAGACAGACCGGTTCAGAAATATTTGCTGCGTTCCGGTGGATTGTGGATCGAAGTCAGGATCCCCTGTCGGAATTTGAATATGGAAGGGTTCGAGGGGGCGGCCCTCATCGCTGAGGGTGATATCGTGATCGATGAATTGGCCCCACTGCCAGATAAAGTCTGAGGCCGATTTTTTGTTGAAGATCGGATTCTCCTGGGCGGCCACTGTATTGGAGATGTCACGGACATTTGGCCGGTTGTAGCCCGAAGGTGTCCAGCTACCATTTTCGTAATCCGGCCTGGCCTTTCGAATCAATTGGCTATCCTTGCTTCCCCAGTCAGGGTTTTGCACATTATTGTTCCTGCCATCAATGGTTCGGGTCTCGGATGCGAAGGTCTCGGGAATCAGGATTGCTATGAGGGCTATAATCAAGCTGACTGCAAAAACGGATTGCGTCCATGGAGGAACTGTGTTCCGGTTCTGGAATTTGATCAGTTTTTTGCGTTTCACGTTCTGGTCCTCCCAAAATAATTCATGTTATGAAAATGGTTCTACCTCTTTGTGAGGTAGAGTAGTAAATTATGGGGGCCTCGATTATACCCCAGTAGTGGTAAAAAAAATATTTCTGAGGTTTGGGTTCAGAGAAGTGATGGGAAGATTCTGAGTTTGAATAATGGTAATTAGTGAGGGAGGTCTGAAAAACTTATGGCTAGCACCAAAACTTCGACCGAAGTCCGGCCTTGCTTGGGGGAGTATCCCCTTTTGACTGGGAGTTGAATGACCTTTCTCGCCTTTCTATGTTAGCGATTGTCCTCCTTGATCGTTTGGGCACCTACTGTTGTTACTTATTTGAAAGGTTTTTGGATTTGTGTGAATAGGGGAGGATACCTTGTTTAAGAAAAGCCCCCAACCACATGCCAAAGAGTAGAAGGATGCCCAGGTAGGTGCTTATATCCCGGAACCAGCTGGAATGTTCATGAAATTCAAGAACCTCTAATTGGGTGGGCGTCACAAAACGTCCACGAACCGAAACGATAGCTGAGTGATCCAGAATCTCTTGAGTGGTGCTGATTTTTTCACCATTGAATAACCCAATCATATCTCCTGCGGAAGTTTTCATATAAGATGGCCGATCCAGTTCCAGAAGACGCCCCGGCCTGGTCTCGGTTTCTTCAAGAGTTTGGACGAAATGGTTATTGGCGTTTCGAGGTCCTTCTAAAAGGACCAAAGGGAACGTGAAATACAACATGAGTAACGACGCCGATATCGCCACTTTGAAAGGTGACAAGGGCGAGATTGGGAGAGGCTGTGATATCCCCTTTCGCCATTGCCATCCTATATAGAATAAGCCACTCCCTGTCATGATATAGGTTGGAAGACTTTCCGGCCAAAATAACCCCACATTCCATAAGTCCCATGATAGTGGGGCAAAGAGATGGACGCCATTGGCCCATTTGGTTTGAAGCGCATCAAGCACGAGATGAAGGAGAACGTTGAGTCCGAGAATCAGGAAGACTGTTCTAGGCGTTTTTGAAAGGAAGGCCAAGGCCCCGCATAACACCAACGTGACGAATAAGGATGCTTGAGCGATACAGTAGAGTCGAATGGTATAAGGATCGCTTCCCGGCAAGATTCCAATCAGGACTCTTTGGAAGATCCATGGGATGTCTGGAAGCAAGCAACCCAGGCACACCAATTTGGGGTCGATCCCAGGTTTAACAATCTGATTCAGAACGCCTTGCACTCCGATGTGGGCTAAGGTGTTGGGCACGTCTTCCTCTCATGAAAATAGAGAATTATACGTCAAAACATGAAGCGCACGATCATCGTAATTTATTGGAATTCACAATGGGAATGTCCCCTCAGCCAACAAGTTCTCAGAGGCAATTCTATCGTATGCGTGGCCTGTCTGGATAATCTCAAATGCTGTGAAGCAAAATCTTCAAGATATTCTCCTCTTTAACTGGGTTGAGTTCCTCGGGGTCCACTGCTGGGTCTGGCTCCTTACTATGACCAAGAGATTTCTTTAAATGGGCGGTTGGGTAAGGAAGAATTATTTTTAAGGAGCGAAAATTTGAAAGTGGTTTTGTTGGAGGGGAATCTAGCGTATTTAAGCGGCTTCAGCAACGTTGGATTTTAGGAAGGACAAGTCCTTAGCTGGGGTGCCAAAAGATTGGGCCTTGTCGGGTTCAGAATCCTTCCAAATCCTAATAGGCAGTGTGGAAGGGTCGATAGGCTGGAAAAAGATTAAGGAGTGGGCTGTTTATCTGCTTGAAACCACTCGCGAAGAACATACGAAAACTGTGTCGGGTCTAGAGGTTTGAGAAGATAGGCATTCGCCCCTTTTTCCATAGCAGATTTGGCGCGATCTTCAGCTTTTGTGGCGGTAACCATAATGACGGGAAGCCTGGGATGGTTGACACGTATTTGTTCTAAGACAACCAATCCACTGATATCCGGGAGGCCAATGTCCAGAAAAATCCCCGCAAAGGCCGTTGTGGCTGTCGCGAGAAGGGCTTCTTGCCCATTCGATGCCGAATCTACCTGAAATCCCTCCCCTTTTAATCGGTCCACAAGAAACTCGCAAATATCCGGGTCATCATCGACCACTAAGATGCGATTGTTATCAAGAGGTCGTGTTGGTGTGGTCGTGGGCGGTGCGTGATGCGGAAGGGTAATGGTAAACGTGGTTCCCTGATCTTCTTGGCTACTCACCTCAATAGTCCCATGTTGAAGCTCAAGCAATTGCTTGGTAATCGAGAGGCCCAAGCCTAAACCCTGAATCGAGAGAGGACGGTTCCGTTTAATTCTGAAAAAAGGGGTGAAAATGTGGGGAAGCGCAAGGGGCGGAATACCTTCACCAGTATCCGTGACCGAAATCTCGACACGTTGGTTATGGTCTGGCCGGATTTTGACAGAAATTGCCCCCCCGTGAGGAGTGTATTTTATGGCATTTTCAATCAGGTTATTTACTATTTGATTGACCTTATCGCCATCGGCCAGGACGGTCAGCGGGGACGGAGGTTCCCAGAGTGTTAACTGTTGCCCTTTCGCGTAAGCCAACGGTTGGAACTGTTCAACAATGTCCTTTACCAGGGGGACAATCAGTACCGTGTTGATGCTCACCTCCATTTTGCCTGCTTCCAGCTTAGCCCGGTCCAACAGGTCCACGATCATGTGAGTGAGTCGCCCAATATTGGTTTGGATGCGGGTGAGATATTGCTCTTGTTTCTGGCTGATTGGCCCGGTTAACCCGTCTACCATATTCTCCACAAATCCTTTCATGCTCGTTAACGGACTTCGAAGTTCATGGGAGACATGCGCGACAAACTGAGAACGGTACCGGTCATGTTCTTGAAGTTGAGTATTGGCCACCTCTAATTCTTTCGTTCGTACTTGAACCCGTTCTTCCAAATTGGCATTGAGTTCAGCAATTTGTTGGTAGGCGTTGGTGTTATCCAATGCCAGACCAGCTTGAGCCGCAAAGGTCAACATGATCTCCACATCATGGTGGTTGAGGGGGGGCGCCACGTTGCGATCAATCACCAAGCATCCGATGATCTGCTCTTTCACGATAATCGGCACGCCCACCAGGGATTTCACTTGAAGCATGTTGGCGGCATTCTGATTCAAGGGATGGAGTTCCGACCAAATCTGTGGAGCATGAATGTCCTCAATGAGAATGGGCTGACCTTGCAACAGCAGCTTTCCTTCCAAACTGGTCCGCGTGGTAATAGGAATTTCCATGGATCGAATTTCTGACGCGACTTCATCAGAGACTCCGGCAAGGCGCGCATCATACGCCACCTTGCGAGCGGAGTCATAAAAGGAGAGCATGGCGCGTTCATAATTGAATTTTTTGGTAAGGACCGCCAAGATATGGTGAATCACGGTCTCACGGTCCAGGGAAGAACTAAAGAGCAATCCAGCCTCATGGAGAACCGTAAGCTGGGTCACGGTTCGGCGAAGTTCTACACTGGTTTGCTCCAGATCCAGATACGATTCACGAAGTTCCTCATGCTGCCTTTCAACGGTTTCGAGTTGTTCCTGGATTAACTGATCCCATTGAATCCTGTGCTTCTTTAGTCGGTAGACCATGGCGAGCCATCCCAGGCCTGTGGGAGCCAAGGTCAACAACGCACATTCGAGAATGGTTAAGGAGGGATGCCAGACTTGGAGGTAGAGAAAGGCCAGAAGCCCGGCAACAAGACCGCCCATTGACCAGATCACAGGAAAGGTTTTTCTTTGGGTCCAGGTGAATTCCCATTCGCACCATTCATCGTCTTTTGCGATACATTGCCGTTCTGTAATGGCGGCATAGCCTTGGTGGTGGATGTCTTGCGGGACGGCGGACAGCGCAGCTTGAGAGGCCTGACAGATTTGTTCCGCACACCGTCGGCGATAGGGACCAAATTGTTCATAGATATGATCGGTAAATTTCATCCGGAGAATGGCTGAACGATCAGTCACTTTTCCGACGCCAAACTCGATAGAATCTTTCGCAAACTTCTGCCCAAAATGCGGGAACATTTTGAAAATTTGTGGAAGAGAAAACGGGCGTCCGAGGGTCTGAATGACAGGAGAAATGAACTTGGCTTTTCCGGCGTGAAATTGAAATGTCGGATCCTCTGAGAGAAGGATGCAAAACTCGCTGAGGAAACAGACAAACTCATAGGAATAGCTATTCCAGACATTCCCAAGAAAAGAAGGCGTGACGTGGTATGTGGGATCAGAGATGCGCGCATTCAACAAGGTGCATAATGTTTGGACGGCTTCTGTTCCCGCTTGGGCGCCCTGTTTTCGTGCGATGCTTTCTTCCAAATAAGTGATATAGGCATTAACTTTCACACCAGTGACGTCACGGATCTTGCGGCCTTTCTCTATGCCGAACGGACGGAACTCCATTCGCGGTCTTTCCAGAATCGTGTGGTCTTTCGATAAAAGCACAATGGGTGGGGTCGGGTTCATGGGTTGGTTACGAAGAAGGTGAATCTGGCACCATGAGATTTGAGGGAGAAAGGCACTGAGAGAGCCCATCATAGCGTGGGGGATTCAGGTCCGCTATTGAAGGCGGGGATTTGCCTTGCTCTTCTAGGAGTTTGAGGAAATATTGTTTGAGCAACCGGGCCTCCTCTTGCTGTGGCCAATGGCTGGATCCAGTGGTCAATCGAGGTAATGCCGTGGCTGGAGGCATAGGGGATAGGCCGCGTTGAGCCGGAGCGACATCCCACATGCTGAGGCGAACATACATTCGTTCGGCACACTGTGCCAGATTTTCCCCTATCTGATCTATAGAACCATGTAAAAAATTCGGGGGAGCAGGATCCACCCCATGATGACAGTCTCCACAATATTTATCTAAAAGGTGAAATGGGGTCGAGAGGGTGTCCGTACTATCGGCAATGTTGATGTGGGAAGGATGGGCCTCCAGTACCACGGGTGGGAAATTCGCCTGGGATTCGCAACACCAGGTTCCTTCAGGAAGACCAAGATACTGAAAGAGGGTTGCGAGCAGTTTTCCCCGGCGAAAGGGTACATGGCCTAAGACATCAGTTTGCCACTTGAGCGTTTCCTCTTGCATTGTCTGCACCGCCTCCTGCACCAGGGAAAAGTCAGAGAGAGTCTTGAGCGTCCCTCTGCTAACGACGGTACTCTCCTGAGAGACTCCCGTTTCGGTGAGAGGCATGTCCCAAGTGAGATCAATCGATTGAATGAGATTGCCATCGTTGGTCCGGGCGTGAAGTCCTGAAGGAGATTGAGTCATACGCAAGGTCAACAGCCCTCGGGTGCCTTCCTCCCGGAACGACGCGTCTTGGATGGTCACATGGGCGTGGTCTTCTCCCTGGCCGATCTGTAAATGAGAAAGCGTGCCCGTTTGGAATTGGCCCTGGTCAAACGATACACGACCGGTGAGGGAAAAGGATTGCCCCGGCTCGACCTGGGAGGTGGGGGAGGGGTGGCACTGCATCTTCAGATGAACCCCGCTCTCAGAATTTGTATGAATGGATGTGTGGCAATCGCTATGAAAGTCCATGGCTGGTCTGTGCTGCTGTTGGCCAAGGTTCACCAGTTGCTGATCGAGTTGTTGGATGTCAGCCGCGGAGAAAAGATTCGACAGACCGGTCATCACCTGAATCAAAGGGAAGGTATCGTCAGGAGGCGAAAAGGTCCAGGTGGTCAGAGCTGGTCGTGGAGTGGCTGGATCCATCAAGGGATGAAGGAACGCGTGGCTATTCATAGGTCTCAGGGAAGGGGAGAGCCCGGAAGCCTCTGGAGCAATAGTAGGGAGGAAATCTGCCAGTACACGATTAGGTATATTCGGATTGGGAATCCATAAGCCATGGGGCCATCGTGCTTTCCATAATTGTGGAAGTGGGGAGAGGAGCGCATATTGTTGAGAAGACGAACGCGTAAGAAGGGGGCTGCTCCCACTGAGACGTTGTTGGAGCGCACGGATAAAGAGGTTGCCACGACATTCGATCGATTGCAGAGGGAAGACCGGAGCGTCACATCCTTCTTGCCAGAGCTTGTCATAGGCGAGTAGCTCATTGGCTCGATCTGTCGCGACGTCAAATGCGGAAGCCATATCCACTCCATGGGGAAGAGAGGAAAATGGGCTTTGGGCTGATTGCAAGAACGCATGGATGGCGGGGTTGGCATTTGTTTCATTCCACAACGGATCAGGGAAGATGGGTGCGTGATTTTGATGGCAGACAGTACAAACTTTTCGATTGGCGTAAAGTACTTCAGGCGATGTCCCCGGTTGGAAATTGCGGACAATTTGAAATTCAAACCGACCTGCGGCTTCATTGTAACTAATGACCTCGACAATCGCGGCTTTCTCCTGATAGGCCAAAAATAATCTGTCTTTGAGATAAAGACTCGGGAACGTGGTGTCAGTCTCTGCTTCGGTCGCAACGGTGGCGAGGACTCGGGGGAAACGGAAAAAGTCAGGTTGAGCGGCATGACGTTGAAGCGAGCGACCGAATGGAACCAGGAGCACCGTAAAGAGTGAAGACGATCTCTCTGAGCCGACGGTCGTCTCAATTTTTTTAAGCAACGCGGAAAAGGGAAATGGGACATCATAGATCAGGTGTTCTCCATCCTGTCGGGAAACGAGAAGATCAAATAGTGAACGCCCCACTGGCGGGGTATCTTCTCCAGGATTGGTCGGGTCGACAACCCAGGTTGGCCGGGAAAAATCTTCCGAGGCGTGAGCATTGGCCCACACACGCTTGTCCTCACTCACCCCGAAAATGGGGAGAAGCTCCAGGATCAGAACACAGGCAATGAGGAAGACACCGGCATGTGCCTTCCAGGAGGAAAATCGGGTTGTCTGGACTCTCTGAATCTCCATTGACGTGTACTCTGGAAATGGTGATTACCCGCCTGGGTGTTTGGCGTCGTGTTTCCCGGTCCTGCATTCTTCTTGAAAGACCGGCTGAGTGGTGGAGAGCGAGTTCTGCCGTGTGACTTGTCGTTCCCAATCCTGAGCGATGGCATGATTCATTAAAGTGAAATTGATCAAAAAGAATTTCCCCATATAGGCTCGTCCCAAGTAAAATCCTGGCCGAAGCATGCGAAGTTCGTCGCGAATTTCCAACCCGTTGCGACCGGCCAAATAATCAATCCCTTCTCGATAGTGAGGGAGGTCATCTGTGTACGCATAGTCTAGGATAATTGACTCTCGTCGACTATCGAGCTTGCTTTGCCCGCAGTACACTTTAGCTGGAAACAACAAAGAGTCCTTTGGGAGCTGTTGAACCCGTTGGGCAAACTGTTCGCCTAGGAGAGGGGCCATGCTGTGGATCAGCGTGAGATTGACGCGGTTTTGTAGGCTTTTTTGACTACGATCGAAAACTTTCCCTTTCCAAAGCTCTGTCCAGGAGTTTTGAATGAGTGTGAAATATTTTTCAGTGTGAGGCGAAGTCATCTTGCCTAGTATTTGTGTAGCCACCTCAAAAGGATCCCGCTGTCGTTGTGGTAAAAAAGCAATGCCATCGAGGGCTCCATCAGGAATAGTGCCGGCCGTTAAGCGAGCATAAACTTGATCCAGATGTTCTTGTGATAGAGTTTGCAAAAACTCAGGTGTGAGATGAATCCGTTGAGTGAGGGTGAGCGGATGCTGATGGTCAAGCTGAGCAAAATCTATTGAGGGAGCGTCCCCCTCAGCCACAGGGGCGAAATAAATGTCTGAAGGAGAGGATGTACCGGGTTGCATGGCAGAAGCTTGTGCATAACTTTGAGCGGTGAGGGCAGGGCCCGACATTCCTATTCCCCACATATTTAACGCCACAACGAACCAAAAAACTTTTTGGATGAGGTGATCTTGAGTCATACGTTCTCGCATTCAACAGGACAATCACAGCGTAGCCAAAAACGCGGTGAGGTAGCCTTTCTCCTCAGAAGAAAGTGTTCCACCAAAAGGATGGCCTTCATTTTCAATGAGGGCAGAGCTGCTGAGATATCGCCGCAACTTCCCTTTGAAAATTTTTCGAATCGTGTGGATCGGGATTTGGTGAGGGTTCTCAGTGAGCGCGTTTTTCATGGTGTGGAATTCAGAGGCGATATCCTGAATGATCGGAGAATCAGGGTTCTTCAAAAATTCCCTGAGATCCTGGATGAACAGTTTATAGTTAAAATTTCCCAGTTTCGCGGCGGGGAACCCCTTGGAGAAAGAGAGAGTGAAGGCTATTGGCATTCGGGTCAGGGGATGAATGTTCAGTTTTGGAAGGACAGGCAAGGGGATGTCCTCATCGAGCAACGTGACTTTTGGGATCCGCTTCTCGGGATTGAGCAGGCTCTCCATGGACGCTTTGAAGAGTTGATAGCGGCCTTCCACGCTGGGATCAAACGGCCAGCAGTCCTGTGGGTGCGGCACGGGAATGGGGTCTTGATCGCTTTGAGGGGGAATCGTGACATAGGGGGACCGATAAAGAGCGTCTTTCCATTTCCCAGTCGAATCTTTGCCACGCTGTCCGCACAATTCAGGTCCAATCGCATTATTGTGCAAAAAGGGTGCATGTGCCCACACACTCAACAAGGAGATATTGCGGTAATAGCCCCTTCCCCCGTCCACGGGATCTGGAAAACTAGGAGGAGGCTTTTGCTGGCGAAGAGAATCTGCGTTGAATTCTTCCCAGATATGTCCGGTCATATGATTGGTATGGAGGGCGCGTGACCAATGCGTTCCCACCTGGGTCGCGGGGATCAGGGTATCCTTTCCGAGCCAATCAAGACGAATGTCCTGGTGCAGGACATTGGGAGAAGGTTGTCGGAAGTCCTGGATGAGTTCTGCTGGAATCTTCTGGCTGGAGTGACAACTCGTACAATGCGTTCGAAAAAGATCTCGTCCTTTTTTGACCGCGTCCTTTCCAAACTCCTGATCCAATTGCTCTTCTAGATCCTCTGGGTCCGTTAACCCTCTGGCTACGTACAGATCGGTTGGCCGGGCCGTGAGAAGGAAATTCGCTAAATCTGACCGCCGGTCCTCAATGGCTCGAAAATGAGGGCAATCGCGTCTGGCTTGCGCTATCTGGAAGGGCGTTTGTCCAAAATTCCGTTGATGTGGATCAAGCTGGAAGGGATCAGTCAGATGGTTGACCCAGGCCTCTTCCCCACAACTGCCGATATTAATGTAGACGCGTTGTAACGCTTCTTCGAGCCCGATACTATCTTCCCCGCCTTTAAGAATGTGTGGGACCCATTCTTGTTGGGTTCCTCGTATCCAACATTTATCTGGAAATTCACACCAGCACGTATCTGGATGCGAGTCCTTGGAACATTGGCTGACTTTTCGCCATTTGGTGACGGTTTCCAGAAAGAGGGGGCGAGAGGGAAGATTGATAATGGCGCTCATCGTCCCGGGATTATTGATGGAATCGGTCGGAATCGCCGACGTGTCCACCACTCCGGGCCTGGCGTAAGCAAATACTTGCTGCTCTAAGCTGTTCTTCGGCATTCCGGAAGTAAATATCTGGGACATCCTTCCGTATTGATTCCCAATGGTTCCCGAAATATTTTTCCATTCCGGGTGGGCTGGATTGGTAGGGGGATGAAGAGGATCAAAAGCAATGTGACAGGCCCCACAGGCCATTCCGATTAAAAATGGTGGTTCAATGGAGGCGTCATTCAATCGTGCTTGGTACCCCTTCCACGTTCCAGCCTCCCCATTAACCGTGACCCAGGCTTGTCGATCAAAGCGAGGATTGGGAAATTTTCGAAATCCTAAGGCTCCCGTTGAAGTGCCAAAGGCTAAATCGCAAGAAGATTGGCGATGATCCTGTGTAGGGGAGAATGCACCGAGTGAATCGCCAGGAGCATCTTGAAGGTCACACCCCGGATCTCGATAGGCCGGGCCTTCAGCTGTCAACGGTTTACCGACAAAGGGAAGTAACGCTTCATCGCCGGGGCACCAGTCAAATCCATATGTATCATCATACGTGAGGTGGCGAGCGGGGCAATCAGGGTCGCCGGGCTTGCAACAGTCCGGATCATTGATCAGACCCCAATTTTCAAAACGATCATCCCGGTCATCGGTGTTGAGTACTCGATACCAATCAATGAGAATTCCTAACCGTTGCGGATAGGTATAGGAAAAGAATCGGGCATTCCCTGCGGTGGCACAAAACCAGATATATTTGCCGACTAATTGTGAGGGAGTCAGGGTATGATCGAGATTGCGAAGACAAGAAAGGGAGATCACATCAGGGCGGGAAGGGTGTGAGCTGGAAGAATAGGATGAATCTTTTGGGAAGCCAGGCGAATGGATGGCCCACAGTCCCACCATCATGATCGAAATGAGCAGAATATTTTTCCTCATGATGCCTTACCTTTTGGTGCTTACCTCAAGAAGGCCAGTACCACATTCTATGAGATTCATTGGGGTCATCTCCAGGGGTGACTCCTCTGTGAGTTATTGGGGTTACCCTTTGCTCAGGTCGTTTCTCGGATGGAACCATTTACTAGGCGTTTATGAGAAAGAGGGCATGGGAAAACACTCGCTTTTCCTGAGATTCTATGGTTTATGCCAAGCATTTTGTAATCCGTTCTGGATTAAAGGTTGTGTGGTAATGATGAATAGACCAGGCGGCTCGGGCGATTTTACGAGCGATGATCACCAATGAGGCAGTCGTGCTCCAGCCTTGAGTGCGGTAAGACTCGTAGATCGGTTTCCAGACTTTGGTTTTGATGGCCGACATCGCGGCGTTAAACAGCAAGCGGCGCAACTCGGCGGGGCCGCGTTTGGACAACCGTCGGCGCCCGGCTTTGTGTCCCGAGTCATTCGCCCGCGGATCCAAGCCAATGAAGGCCACGAACGCATCCGCCTTGCGGAACGGTACGCGCTCTAACGTATTGGTCAGGCTGATGCCCACCACGGGCCCGACTCCCACAATGGTTTCTACCCGCTGTTGTGCTTCCTGGTGTTGGGGCGAACAGGCGGCCAGCGCGGCCATGGCGGCATCAATCTTGGCAATCAAGGCATCCAGTTTGCCCATCACCGCCTTGAGTTCGGCGGCAAAGCCGCCCAGATTGTCCATCGTCAGCTTGAGCGTGCCTTTGAGGCGGACGATCGTGGCCCGCCGTCGAATCAGCCGATCGAGCTTGCGTTGGTTGGCCGTAGGGGGCGTGTAGGCCCGCAAGCGCGTGTGCTCTTGTGCGATGAGCCGCGCAATCAATTCCGCATCCACTCGGTCGGTTTTGGCCCGAGTGCCCATGGCCTTGGCGTAGTGCCGAGTCTCTAAGGGATTGAGCAGGAAGACGGTATAACCTTGGGCCTGCGCCAGGTCAGCCAGTAATTCGTGGTAGGCACCGGTGGATTCCAAGCCGATGCGGCTACCGGCGGGGAGCGACTTCAGCCAAGCCCGCAACGGGGCCCGCTGATTGGGAACACTCTGGACCGGAAAACGTTGCTCGGCACACGCCACCACGACGGCGTCTTTGGCCACATCCACGCCAACGTTCAGAAAGGTTTGCATGATCGTACCCTCCTCCAAGAAGTAAATGAATGACGCTGGGGTGGCACACACCGACGTGAGCTTGCGGGTAAATCGGCGGTCAGGGTCCCTGCCGCGAGATTCCTCATCGACGTTTGTGGTGTGGGTGGGAGAGTTCTCAGGAAGTCTGTCCGCCGTGCGGCAGATGCCAGTCGATGTCCCTCCACCCCGGCTCCTCGTAGCTTCTCAAGAATGCGCACCAAAACACCATACAAGTCTGTCGAAGGGCCCACTACCACCATCAATGGTGTAGTACTGTAAATTTCAGATTCGATACTCGATGAAAGTGCAAGTCAGAGGCCTAACGTGAGGAGATTGGTAGGAATGAGCCAACTTGCTTGCGATGCATCAGAAAAATTCGCTTCCAGGATTATAGAAATCACAATGAATGGGTGACGAAATGTATCTGTTTAGATACTCCATATATCGAATTAGATACTTTTCCTCCCATGGTTTTCCCTTCAATATGGTCGATGGCTCTAGGAGCCTGTCGGACTTCGCTATCGATCCCCAAAGTCAGACAGGCTCCTGGGCGTAAGGGTTTTATAGGCATTCCACTGCTTCTGTTGATTCTGTTTGTCGTAAGCTTCCTCCCTGAAAATCTCAGTTTCAAAACGGGCGTTCTTTTCAGATAGGTTCTTAAGAGTCTTGATGCAGATAGCGGCGGTTATGGGTTCATGTCGAGGCGGAGGCATCGGTTAATTTGCAAAACAGATTGATGAGTTTCATGTCGTCCAGGGAGCCGGGAGGGGTGCCGGCAATACGGGGATCAGCAACCACCACTGCCATGCATTTTGCGCGGGAGATCGCCACATTTACACGGTTGCGGTCGAGAATGAAGGCCAGTCCGCGTGAACCGTATTCACCGTAACTGGAGCAGAGTGACAGGATGCAGACCGGGGCTTCCTGCCCTTGAAACTTGTCAACACTTCCGATGCGTGCGTCGTCGGGGAGGGCGACCTGCAGCGCGCGAACTTGGGCGTTATAGGGGGCGATGAAAAGAAAGTCCTCTAGTGCCAGTGGCTTGGTGATGCCATCCTTGTCGGTGTAGAGACGTCCATGCAGCTCGTGGTAAATCGCCGTGACCCGTTCAATCTCCTCATCGCTCTGCTGGATGTTGCCATCGTGCTCGACGCCGCTGAAGAGGATCCCGCTTTCGCAGGTGATGAGGCCGTTGGCACCGGGCGGGACCACGATCTTCTGCCGGGCGCAGTCGGAATGTGACCCAAGGCGGCCCTCATACATGCTCTCCGAGATGAAGCGGCAGACTGCCGGATGCATCCGGCGGGACTCGCCGAGAAAAAGCCCATAGTCCGGAGGTACCACGGCATGCATGATAGGGGAGTCGGGTTGGCTGGCGTCCATGTCCTTGAGGGCGTACTGCAGGGCGGAAAGCCCGGCATCGCCGGGATGGGAGCCTTGCACGGGTTGTTCGAGCTGCATCTGGTCACCGAGGAGAACAAGGTTCTTCGCGCATCGAGCCATCGCAATGGCGTTGGCCAGGGCAACCTGCCCCGCTTCATCGATGAACAAGAAATCGAGCGCGCCTTCCCACTCGGGTCGGGTAAAGAGCCAGGCCGTTCCGCCGACAACGCCACCGGTGTAAGCCTGGTGTGCGGTGCCAGTGTCTTGGACGTAGTGCAAACCGGGATTGCAGGTAAACAAGGGATCCTCGGCGTCACCTCCGACTTTCATTCCGTGGAGCTGAGAGCCGCTCTCTTTGGTGGCGTCGCCGCAGGCGGTGAGAAGATTGGTCACGGCCTTGTGGCTGTTGGAGGCGACACCGACCTTCTTGCCGGAAGCGAGAAGTGAGGTAATAACCTGTGAGGCGGTGAACGTCTTTCCCGTGCCTGGAGGCCCCTGGATGACCAGGCATCCACCGGCCATCGACCCAGCAATCCGTTTGGCGGCTTCGGTTGGCGTTTCATCAGCATGTTGTAGAGGTGTTACGGGCGGCACACGGTTCAACAGCGCGGCCACGGGGGCATCGAGGTTGTTGGATAGATGCCTGGCAACCACTTCCGTCAGCGCAAGCTGAATGGCCGTCGCTGAGACATGCTCGTCCGGAAGTAGTGAACCCTCTTGAGGGAACGCGCCTGCACATTTCTCGGTCAAACCCTTCTTGCCGATCTTGAGGCCAAGACTGCCCTTGGACGCATCCAGCTCCGTGAGCGTGAACTTCGCATTCAGATTGTAGGTGAACATTACTTTTGATCTGTCACCGGCAGCAAGTTTGCACTCCTGTGACGGATCGAAACGGTAAGTTTGCACGAGCGAAAGTTTTTCGGGCGTAGGCGATCCGATGGCTCGAATGCCCTCAATGCAGGCCGGCTCATCGCGGAGTTCTTCGGACGTCGCCTTGGCGCGGTCAAACAGGCGCCACCACATGGGCTTTTCTTCCCGGCGATGAAAATCAATTAAATCAGCGAGAACCCCGGAGATGGCATCGCCCTGCGTGCGAAGCTTTGCAGCGGTGTCCAATCGCGCGACGACTTCCGGCGGTAATTCTTTTGGCGCCGACGGAGCCAATTCGGAATTTGCGTGTGTAGCAGTTATCTGATGGTCGACCACCACCGTCTTTAACCACTGCAGCAACTCACTCGTGGATGTGCAATCGTCCTGGTTGTAGTCGCGGATGTTTTTCAGGATGGGGCTGTGGTTCCAATTATCCGGCTGTTGGCTTTCGAGCCATCGGGCGTATTGAACGATCGAGTCAGCCGCCGTGGCGACCTCAGTGGCGCGTTTCGGTCGGTAGAGGCGTTCCACCGTCTTAAGGGAGTAGCTGTCCTCGCCGAAGCGCAGGCCGTGGCGGACGATTTGGAAGAGATCAACGAACACCTCGTTCCGGAGCAGCGCATCCACCTCGTCCTGACGGGTGTCGTGGCGGGTGCTCAACCGTCGCACCGCGCTGACCTCGTAGGGAGCGTAATGGTAGATGTGCATGCCGGGGTTACTCTCCCATCGGTTGAAGACCCAATCCACGAAGCCTTCGAATGCGAGTTGTTCCTCCTCACGGTTATGTGCCCACCAGTCCATGAACTCAAAAGAATCCGGCTGTCCGTTCCGACTGCAGACCCCAAACAGATATTCCAGTCCGCCGGAAACCAGCGGATACCCCTCCATGTCGAAGAAGACATCTGCCGGATGATCGGGCGGAAGAGCGGCGAGGCCCACGGGTTCGCCATTCGCCCCGGTGCAAGGCAGGACTTCGTAGCGCGGCGGGGCATCGGGATTCCCGATCCGGTCGGCACGGGTCTGACATTGAAGTCGCGCCTGGGCCACGAGTTTTTCCAGTGAGTCGGCAGTCAGTTTGCGTATGGACGTGCCTGACGCCGTTGAGAGATCGGCTACTGTGGCGATACCACCCTTCTTCAGCTTCTTGATCTGACCCACGGTGATTCCCGCCACCTGCACGAGATGGTCTGTGTCGTGGAAGAACTTCTCCGCATAGGAAGTCCAACGGCTGTGATCAGCTCGTGGAAGTGGTTCCGGGCGTTCGGTGATGTTCCCGGTGAAGCCGTTGTGCATGGTCAGAAAATTCGTTTTGATGCGGCGGTAGTAGTGGATGAAGTTCTCGAGGCGAAACTCAATTCGATCCTTTGTGCCAAGGATGAGCCCGAAATGTTCGGGCATCGGAGCGCCGGTGACGGCGGCGAGCATGTCCGAGTAGCAGCACAGCTGAATCGCATAATAGGGCTTGGGTGAACGGGCCAGTTTCGTGTCCCACACCTGGTAGTGTCCCGATTCATCGAGCAGAAGAAAGTCGGCAAACCCTGCGAACTGCCCATGTTCCAAAAACGCCTGATAAATAATGGGGACTTTTGCGCTGATTGCGGAGAGGGTCGTTGTCCGGGCAACGCCAGGATCGGTCTTTGGAACCTCGACCACGTTGGCACCAGACAATTTGAATTTTTCGAGCACCGCGCGCTCGTGCTGCGCGCCGGTCTGTGCGATCAGGTGTCCATCCTCGGTTTCCGCATCAGGCGTGACGGCGCCGGGATTCTCCAAGGCGTATCGGTCCATCCATGACGCGAACGGCGAGGCCAGATAGCGGATAAGATCGCTCGGCGAAAACACCAGTTGGCCTGAGAGATCCTTTTTCATGTATGTGGTTCAGAGTCAGATAACCTTGGGGAGGGAAAATTTTCCACCCCCTCACGGATTTTTTATTTCTCTAGGGAGTTTGACGTCGCTTCGATATCTCCACAATATTTCCCATCTAGCTTATTGATGGATATTTCACCAAGATAGGGAATGAGAAGTTGGGAATTTATCGGCTTGATTAGTGGTGTCTAATTTGGACTGAAAGAATAAGGTAAAGCAATTTCATATTAAACTGAAGATGCTGATAATAGTCGAGGCGCAGAGGGTGCCTCTTTGATTTCTTTTTCAGGTAATTGGATTTTGCCGCAGATAATAAAACGCTAGAAGGATGAAGGGACCTACTACCCACAAAAATACCAAAACTTTGTTTGCTTTAGGATGTTCCTTGAGAGTGTAAATTAATACACCCGCTAAAACAGCAATTCCACTCATTAGATACCAAAAATCTTCCGATTTAAATGCGTTGAAAAACATGATCCCAGAAATCATCAGGCCTGCGTACCATAAAACAATAAGTTGACCTGTGTTCATACTCGTATGCCTGTTGGACTACTCTTTCCCGTATCCCAAAATTATTGCTCTAATGGATTAAATCTGTTTAATTCCTGTCTGTTCGTATTGTAGCTACGCCAATTTTGTTTTATAGAGTGAACTCAGTCCTTCGTCTTTAGTATGTATTAAATCCCCGAGGCAATGAAGCCAACGCTCTCTAGTGGCATTACAGGGATCATGGACGGTCACGTGAACCTTTCCGGAATTTAATCGTGTCTTTAACCCAAGAAACAATGCTCTTGCCGCGCCGTCCGCCTCAGGCAAGCTGTAACCCCAAACGTCAACGACATCTGCCTGTTCAAGTGCTGAATGGGCAGCTCCCCAGACCTTCACAAGAATGGGATGCGTAAGATTTTTGATAAAGGAAGGGGTAACAAGGAGTTGGTTAATACCGTGAGAATAGGAGTATTCTGGATCGGTTAGGAGCACAGTTCGATCTTCGTGGTTATAGGCAAACTCATTGAGATATGTGGAATTTTCGAAGGATACACTATCGCCATTCGTATACCATCCAACCGAACCGTGCAGTTTGAGAACCCTTACAACACTCGTAGCCAAATAGTCTGGCACAGGTAAATTTGAGCTGGCTGGGGAATCAATGTCGAGATTCTTAGAGAATCCGTATCCATCGAGTGGACTCCATTTCTTGTTTTCTGCAAGGGTTCTTTCGGCGGTGGTATCCCAGTTTAGAGTGATAATGACATCTCCAGGCTGAAGGGGAGAGAAAAGATTGCTGAGAGGTTTTCTTCGAAATTTACTACGGTGTTGCCCGTCTTCCATGTGATGATCGAGGAAATACCCATCGAGGGCGCGCGAAAGATGAGTGAGTGCAATACTAGCTTGGGAAAGGAATTGGCGGCCGGGGGAATCGTGATACTGTTCGTGCATTCCTGCTTGCTCTTCCACTTCGGAAATTTCGGCTCCGTTGAAGGCTTTTTGAATCCGATATGAATCCTCAGCCTTCGCAGCAATTCTAAGGAGAGAGGGTAGGGTAAAGACGACTTCGGGGTTGTTGTTCCTCACCACCAATTGGAGATAATCCGGGCATAAGTCTCGGAAACTCACCCATTTGGACCAATCCCGTTTGATGTCCACCCTACTTGAACATTTGACATGTTCCTCGACTTTGGTGAGAAGGCTTGAAGCAAGCGGGTAGCCTGCATGGTGTGAGGCACCGGCACCTAGAACGATGACTCGCATACACTCCTTTTAAGCGGGATACACTGCGGTAGAAAGACTAGATGGTTCATCGTATGCGGCAGTTGCAATAAAATCTAGATGCAACCCTTTGCGATGTCAAGCATTTTCCCTACGGCAGGAATTATGTAGCAGAACGAGAAAATCCGGTTGTGCCTCTGCAATCGGAACCAGAGTTTGAGCTTGATGGAAAGGGCCCATTGGCTTACACTTGCTGGTATGCAGAATAACTCGACTTCTTCCTCATCTCATCTCCTCAAAATTTTACCGGCCTATACGGGGTTAAATACTGTTGAGGAAATTCTTCAAGTCCCTCGGGCCAGACGGTTGTTTTGGCTGGAAATTCTCTTTAACGATCAACTTGACCTCAAGCCCTGGCAGGATCATCCTGAGGTTCAGGATGCCTATCAGAAAGCTTGCCAATGGTTCACCACGTATCGGAGTTTAATCCAATCAGTGTTGCCCTGGGTGTCGCACCCTCTCGACAGCGGAAAAATTGACCAACGAGATTATCGGACGTTTGCGGAGGCTCTTCAATTTTTAGCTCCTAGCTCCTCCTCCACCTAAAAGTATTTCTGAATAATTTCCAACAAATTTTGAGCCCATCATTTTATTACCTGGGTGTGATTGGCATGTTCGACCGTTGCCGGGTTTCGCCCCGGCAGGCGAGGCCCTTTTGTTTCGGCAAAAGGGCCCAAAACCATTGACGCCCTCCCTGGCCACATTGGATGGGGCGGACGCGATCCTGAGGAGGCAGCCCAACTCGCGGAGCCCGTCCTGAGTCTTCTCGAAGGGCTCAAACAAGGCCCGTCAGCAGATGAGAGCGTCCCTCCTTGGGCCAGACGGCAGGCGTCGGGCTCAAGAACGTGGCGAGTCGTAAGGATTTTGAATATCTTCGATAGAGGATTTCTATGAGGAGCGGGACGACTTGCCGCAGTGTTTTTCCCGGAGAGCGAGGGCTTCGGGCATCCATTCTTGAAATTGTTGGATGCGGGTCTCATGGCTGGGGTGGGTGGACATGAATTCGGCTGGTTGGTTGCCTTTGCTGACTTCTCCCATGCGTTCCCACAGTCTCGGGGCTTCGGTCGGATCGAAACAAGCCCGAGCGACAAACAACAAGCCCATATAGTCGGCTTCGGATTCATGGTCTCGGGAAAACGGGAGGAGCACCCCATATTGTGCGCCGACTCCCAACGCGCCCATGACCATTCTCTGGGTGTCGTAATCCATATCGCCTACCGCCACCGTGGCTGCCAGAGTTCCCATCTGGACTAACTTTTGATGAGCCATGCGCTCGGCGCCATGACGCGCGATGGCATGGGCGATTTCATGGCCCATGACGACCGCCAATCCACTGTGAGTTTCCGCAACCGGAATGAGCCCGGTATATACGGCTGTTTTTCCCCCAGGTAACGCAAACGCATTGGCCTGTTGAGATTCAATGACATTAAATTCCCATTCGAACCCGGGATCGACATCGGCTGCCGCGTTCGCCAGACGGCGGCCGATGTTTCTGACCAAATCCACAATTGCTCCGTCTGGAATGACCTGCGATTGGCTGAGAATTTCTTGATACGACTGATACCCCAAGGTCATTTCCTGTTCGTGGGTTATGTCCACCAATTGCGATCGGCCCGTCAACGGAACGATTTCTTGATTCGAGACGTAAAAATACAATCCGTATAACGCGAATAAAACGAGCGGGATGAGCCGCATTTTCCAACTCATGCGTGCACGGGGTTGCCTGCCCATTCCTCGCTGTCTTCCAAACGGTCCGAATCCCATCGTCTGTGTTCTCCGGGGGCTTAATCAAACGGTATCGATAAGAAAAATTTGCGGTAGAATACATGAGGAGGCGGTGAAAGCTTACTGCAAAAGAGCCAAGAGAGGCTAGCGTTGATAATCCTGAAGTCGGCATGCGTGTATTCTGCCGGATGGTCACCTTGGAAAGGGGGAGGCGATGAATGGTGAGACGCCCCAAGCAGCGGCTTCACGTCGAATGTTTAGTGGGAAACAGGTTATCCTTTTTGTCGGGCTTGCGGTGTTGGCCACCGCGTTCGGTACCGCATGGTGGATCAACCAGTACGTGTATGCCACGATGTTTGAGCCTACCCGACTGGGCGATGCGGAGCAGCAGGTCCTGAATGCCAAAATGGCTCAACTGCTCCAGACGACCAATGCGACTTCTTCATCCGTGTCCAAACCTTCCCCGCCTACGACAGACATGCCCCTTGAGCCGGAGCCGTATGCTGAAAAGGATGCCAATCGGCACATTCAGTTAACGGAGCGCGAGGTGAATGCGTTGATTGCCAAGGATTCGTATATGGCCAGACATGTGGCTGTTGATTTGGCAGACGATCTCGTGAGTGTCCAACTGGTGGTCCCCATTAATCAGGAGATGCCTATTGTGGGTGGAAAGATGTTGAAGCTCAATTTCGGACTTGCGCTCAGTTATGCCAATGGGAGGCCGGTGGTGGCGATGCGCGGGATCAGTCTCGGCGGAATTCCGCTCCCCAGCGCCTGGTGGGGAGATATCAAAAATACCAACCTGGTGGAAGAATTTGGGGGCTCAGGCGGGTTTTGGGATCAATTTTCGAAGGGTGTGAAAGATATGAAAATCCAGGATGGTCAATTGCAAGTCACCTTAAAAGAATAGTCGTTCGCACCACGAGTGAAAACCTGTTCATGCTCATTCGCCCGGAACACGCCTGATCCTTAAACACGTCAGTGACGCATCCTGTTCCTTCTCGACTTCCGTGCCGCTCAAAGCGAACGGTCTCTTTCCCCCCTGTGATGTCCACGTCAATCCGTTTCCGGTGACGCTCTCAACGCCTGAATGGGTATGATGTTTTTCAGTTGCCATTTTTCAGATTCTTCTGTTTCTAATTTCATCTGGCACTCAATCTTCGATCCTTCAGATGGTGTGGAAGGTCGACTCTTGCGACGATCATTCCATCCGGCAATTTTCTTGGTCTGTATAGACTTTGGAAAAAATTCTGAGATTCGGAAGGATCTTTACGATCAATTCCTGAAGGCGAGGACCGTCTCTATTGGGTTGTGGGGTTTCCTGAAATCACCAGACAGGTCATAGGGGGGATGGCGGCCCAATACAAGGCTTGCGCTTGGGCAGGATCAAGTGAGAGGACCAGGTATTGGCGGGAACCGCCCCAGGCGCCTATTCTGGCTGCGACCCGCTGTCCCCAGCCGGCTATTTGGTGTCCTATGTTTTTCCAGAAGGAGGGGAGGTGAGGCGGTTGCACCAGAATGGTCAGGTGTTCTTGAAAGGTGAGCTCATAGCGGTTGGGCATATCGTTGACGGTTAACGGCGTGATGGGATCTTCTGGCGGAGACTCTGAGGAAGAATCTGAGGGAGGGGAAATGGACATGGGTGAGACCGATGGATCTTTCGTTTGGAGGTGAAGAATCGTTGAGTGGGCGAGAGGGTCTCCGATCCACTCAGTTTTCGTGAGCGGAAATGTTCGTAGGGGAATGCCACGTGCTTTCAGAAACACGATATTCTTTTCGGTATCGACGATGACATAGAGAAACTTGGTTTTTGCCAGAGGCAATTCTTGTCCGACGGGATGCGGAGAATTTGGTGGTTGAGCCAGCCCCAGGGACGTATAGAATGCTCCCTGCACAAGCGTCAGGAGAAGCACCCACCGCAAGCAGGGGCCCACGACATACCGCGATGCGGGGGTGAAGGAATAATTGAGGCGCTTCAAAAGATAATCAGGGTTGTGCCAAGAGGCACGTGGTGGAAGACATATTCAAGCGGTTCATCACCGAGTCTGATGCAGCCATGGGTGACGTTGGTGCCCAGCATTCGCGTATACAGCGTGCCATGAATGAAATAGCCCTTGCCAAATCCGAGGGCATAATCCCCCAGCACGCCAGTTTCAATCCGGTCCTTGGTTTGCGTTGGAATGGGTTGCCCTTCTTCAATGAAGGCCCAATCGGGCTTGTTCCATGAGGGGTTTTTGATTTTACTGGAAATGGTAAACACCCCTCGCGGGGTATCGAACACCCACCCATGGGTGGGATTGCGAGGATCTTGCAACCGCGCCCCACTACCTGTGGAGGCCACGGCACTGTAGAGGATTCGATTTCCCTTTCGAAGGGACACACGATTTTGAGCCGTGTCGACCACCAGGTAGAGGCCCTTTGGTGCCGTGGCGAGGAGGCCGGGAGAGGAGGGGTAAAACGGGATTTCTTCTCCCTGAGTTTTTGTCGTCACCGGGATCATGGTTGTGGCGCGCTTGGGAGTGCCAGTAGGTGAAGCCCCAAGCGTGGTTGCCAGAACCACGAGCAGGCTCAGCAGAAGCGTCACGCGTGAATGGCGGTAGAGGCAGCGTGTCATATTATTTGGTGCTGGTGAATGAGGCTGAAAGGGTACGGGTTTTGTGCCACCGTTCGGTCCGTTCCTCAATATGTGTTTCCAGCTGGCGTAAGGTGTTGACGACGTCATTGTCTTGATTCAGAGCCCCCACAATGGTGACAGGAATTCCGGCTTTCGCCCGATCAAATACGTCATCCATGGCTGAATTCTCCAAGGCAATGCAGCCGCTGGTGGTATCTTCGTTATTAGGACCTTCCCCATGAATTTCAATCAGGCTGCCGATGGACCGATCCCGTGAAACCAGGCCATTGGCTTGTGCTTCGTGGAAGCGCTTTTGGTGGGCAACCGTGGGGTAATCTAATAACAAGGCTTTATAGTATTTGGTCCCCGTTCCAACTTTTTTGCGTATCACCTGAAATTGGCCTTCCGGCGTGGCGCCGTCCCCCTCGAATCGCTTGTCTGCTAATCCCGAAAATCCCATGCGTGCCGGATAGTCGGCAATGATCCGTCCGCGTTGGTACACGAGCAGGCGACGAGGAGCCTTGAGCACAATCACGGCTGTGCCGGTTGTCGCGGTTGACCGTAGGATGGTGTGCGTGACCCATTGTTCCCAGAGCGTAATTTGGGCATCGTCTCTATAGCGGTTCATCTGCGTGAGGGCGTGGGTTTCCACGCGGCGAAGATGCTCGAGAGCCTGTTCTCCAGCCGCCCGCGCCTGCAAGTATTGTCCGTGCTCTAATCGCAAGGCACTTTCTCGTAGCAGTCCGTCCGCTTGGGAAAGCGCCAGCATGTCGTCTTCCAAATCGAACAAATGGGAAAGATCCCGCAACCGTGTGAGTTGCGCCTGTTCGGGCTGAAGGAGTTCCACGACCTCCAAGCGAAGGGCTGCGATCTTTTGGCGAGAGGCTTCAATCAGCAGGGAGCCTTCTTCTACCAGTTGTTGATATGTTTGGTTGAAATACTCGGCGTCGCCGGTTGTCCACCAGTGATTGGCTTCCGTCCGCCACCGGGAACGGAGTTCAAGCACATGATCATGGAATTGTTGATACCGATCAGGAAACAAGGTCTGTGCGCCGTTGACCCACGCTTTCCGGTCCAGATCTTCGACCAGAGAGGGAAAGGTCTCGGGATATCCTGTGTGTCCCCACCAGGCAAACGTCAACGCTGGAAGGAGGACCAGCATGACGGTGATCATCCAGCGCCAGCGCCCGGGAAACTGAAACCGGGTTGGCGGAGTCGTCGTGTTGTTCTTCATCATGAGACCTGTCGCTTTGCGGCAAGCTGTCTGACAGAGATAATCTGCTCTTGAATCCGAGTGGAAAAAAATTCTACGGAATGGGAGGTGGTCATCACGTCGATGAAGTGTTCGTGTGTCATGATGGATTCCGTTTCGGCTAGCAGTGTTTCGGTATCCTGGAAGGCTTGGATGAGTTGGTCGAGCTCTCCGTGATCGGTTGCGGGGGTGGAAACCTCTGCCAGCATTGCGCGAACGTTTTGAAGATTGTGTTTGGCAAAGGCGAGAGCCACCTCGGCATTCGTTTTGCTCTCGTTTTTATTGGCGATGGCTTCCATTTTGGCCTGCGTGGCGTAGTTCAAGACTCCCGACAACATCGCGATGGCAGGATCATAATTTCGAAAGAGCGGCATCCGATCTCCCTGTAGATCCAGTTCCTGCTTAACTCGTTGATACGCCGTTTCTGCTTCAGTGAATCTCTCAATTGCATAATTTTCGGCTCCTGACATTTTGGCGTCCTCAAGGGCTTGGGTGGCTGCGTTCCATTGTGAGAGGGGTGGTTCGGCACAACCGGCCAAGAGCAGCCAGGTCAGGAAAAGCACACGTCTGCCGCAGAGAGGGTCAACGTTTCGAGACATTGGTCGGGTGATCGATTGCCATCGAGCATTGTTGAGTTGGGTTCTCTGTGTCACGACCATTTTGGCTTTCTGATAAGTCGAGAATGTGGTTCTTGCCTAAAAGGAAGAGGGGCCGAATCCTTCCGGCCCCTCTTGGCGTTCTTTCGCATCCAACCCTGAACAGGTGGGCCTTTTCCTTGATGGTAAAAGGACGGGAGTTGCAGGTGTGGGGAATTGTCAGGATGACTATTTGCCCATTGGCCTTTTGACCGGATTTGGCTGTGGCTTGGCAGGACCAGGAGCAGCCGAGGGTTTCCCGATTGGCATACCCTTTTTGGGATCTTTTTGATTTGATTGGTTCACAGGAGCACCTCCTTTAAGGTTAGGTAAGCCGTCATGGCTTACTACTTGTAGGAGTAACAGCAAAGGTAATGCCAGTTTTCGATCTGTACCCCAAGAGTAATTCCTGGGTTTTTGGGGGATATGACCGGGAAAATCATTGAAAGAACATCATGAGAAGAGACATCCTGTCCAATGAAAGAAAACTTGTCCAATTTTTTTTGAAATTCTGGTGATGATTGGGAGAGGCTTTCTTGCATCTTTTCCGGAGTTCGGATGGAAGCTGGGGAATAACATCTGACTGGACAACAGAGGGCTTGAACCTGCTCTTGCCATTCTGTTGCGGGCGCTGGTTGCCCCCTGGTGAGCCGGAGCGGAGGCAGTTATGAGTGGTGAATGAGAGAGAGGGTGCTCAATACCTTTTATGGTGATTGGCGTTGTAAGAATTGCGCGGCGGCATCCAAGGCCCGGCTCAGCAGTTCAGGCCCGGCCCCGGCTCGAGTGTTCCGGTTTTCACGGGCTTTGGCCCAGTCCAGTGCGAAGGGGAGGGGAATGAGGCGAACCGGGCCCTGGTAACAATCCGCCCAAAGTTTGCTCAGGACCGTCCCGATTCGAAACGGGGCGGGAATCAGTTGGACGGAGTTTCGTATCAAGTCTTGGCACAATTCGGCAGGGGAAGTGACCAGCAATTCCCGGCAGGCGGAAGGCCGCTGGTCATAGATTGAGCAGACTTCGTCCTCCAGGAAAGGACAAGGCATCCGAAGCGCATAATAGGCACGATTGAGGGGTTCCAGTTCTTCATCGGTGACTTGATCGTCTGAGAAGGTCAATCGTTCCAACCCTTCCTCCAGACCGGCCTCACGCAAGGTCTTTTGAGCCGCCTGAAATCGCGCAAGCAACCGCTCCTTTTTTAGAGACGGGAGTGCTTCAACGACCGTCGTGAGGGCAAAGGCTTCCGGTGGGGCCACGGGAATCATCATGCGACAGCAGGCGGCACAACCTTTTCGACAGGAAATCGTGGCACCGGTTTGAGTGGCGTTGTCGATGGCCAGCTGGTGAGCTTGTTCACCAAGGGACCGCATGAGAGGGATAATCTCAGTAATGGGAATGAATCCTGAGGGAACCGAGACCGACGCCTTCAGATCTCCGGCAGGGGTTTGTATGTCCAGGTTGTACGATTGGTGAGGGGTGGAAGCATCCATGAGAAAATATGTTAGAGGAACAATCGGTTAAATGGATTGCGTCAATATCCGTCATTGCCCGGCCGTGATCTTCTCGGGTGGTGAGCCGGAATGTGAATTGTAGAAGAAATCGTGGTTGAAGGAAAAGCTGAGGCCTTCTGTTTGCCGGTTTGCTGGGGACATGATTTTCTCCGTGACGGAATCTCGAAGAACCTTGGCGTTGTCGATCACCCAGCGCCTTCTCATACAAGTTGGGGGGAACTGGATTCGTCTTGGGGCATGGCCACTTGGTCTATGTCTTCTATGGCTAGTAAAACAGGCGGTGATCGATCCCGAGATGTCTGTGCCCCAGTGGCACCAGGGAGGATCAATACACCCTCCCTGGTTCTTAGCGGATAACCTGTGTCAGAAAACCAGGGTCACCGAGAATTGTAAGATGCGCCCGGTATCGAGCTTCTCTTTGTCCTGAACCGTCAATGACCATTTCCCCTTGGGATTTTTGCCTACCAGCGCCATCAGATCCGGTGATGTGGTGACATCATAGGTGGTATGGAGATTGTCTGTGCCTCCTCCGGTTCGATTGTGGAGCAGAATGGACGATACGCCTGTCGATTTAGGTGGTATCACTTTGATGATCAGATCTCCGATGTAGGTATGTTCAATATCCACTCCGATCTTGACGGAGGTGAGCAGGGTGGTTTCTGCCACTTGGACAGAGAGTCGTGAGGTCTTAAGATCGCGAATGGGAACGATGGCGGCAGAGGTATGAACGGTGGTTGGAGTTTGAACGGCCGGTGCAGCCAATTCTACCGCGCGATTGGCATTGACCCGTCCATAGCCATAGAGGGTGCTATGCCCGTTTGTATCATATTTGCCGGCGGTGGGATCGATCTGATCGCATGAGCGCTTGAGCAGATCTTTGACCTCATCCCATCGCAGGGACGGGTTGCGAGACAGAATGAGGGCAGTGACCCCTGCGACACCGGGACACGCGCTTGACGTGCCGCCAAAGTCGTTCACATAATTGCCTGCCGCATCGCCTCGACTGACCTGCCCGGGATTGTATCCGGCTGATCCTGAGCGATCGGTGGTCCAGATTCCTGGTATGGGAAGTACGGTGTCGTTGCTGGGAAAGGTGCACCAAATGGCCTTGCCAAAATCGCTATAGGCGCTCTTCTTCCCTTTGGCGTGGCTGGCGGCCACAGCAATGACTTTTTCATAACTGGCGTATCCGTCGTTATCGACACTTTCGTTACCGTTGCCGGCGGCCCAGGTGATCACGCATCCTTTCCCGTTGCGTCCATGGGTTATGGCCCAGTCAATGGCAAGGCGGGGGGCATCCGTGAGGGGAACGACGGTGTGATGAAGGGGATCGCGTGGATCCCACCAGGCGCCATCCTCCGGCCCCCAGCTACAGGAAATAACATCCGCCCCGTGTTGCGCTGCCCAGATAAATGCATCGGCCTCGGCCTGCGAGCCTAATGGGGATGCGTAACGGATGGGCATTAATCGGGCTTTGGGAGCGACACCGGAGGCTCCATGAAACCCATTGCCCGTGGCGACGCCTGCACAGGCGGTTCCATGATTATCGCGGCTACCGGGCCGAGGATCGTTGTTGGCGCGTGTCACGTCGCGAGGGGCGATCATTTTTCCTGAACCAACGAATTCCTCGTGATCCAGATCAACCCCGTCATCGATGATCGCGATCGTGATGTTTTCCCCCTCACTGAGTGCCCAGGCGGCTTCCACGTTGGCATGGGCATCATAGACCGTTCCATTAATCGTGGTCTTTTTCAGGTGCCATTGTTGAGGAAACGCTGTGCGCCATCCCATTTGCCTGACGAGTTCTGGATGACACAGCTCTACATCTTTCTGCCGAAAGAGATTTTCGGCCATGGCAAATACCTCCTGGCCCGTGCCTTCGGGGGCTTCGACGAAAAAGGTATTGCGCGCATATTCTAGTACTCGTTTGATTCCGAGGCCAGACGCTCTTACGATCTTGCGACAGGTGGATTCGGCCAGGTCATCATCAAATTTGACGAAGAGATTTTCCGTATAGAGCACGGGTTTTTTTGATTGAGGATCTATGAGGACGTGTCCGGCAAATTGAACGTCCTTTTCAGCTTTCAAGGTGGTGCGGATGGCTCCCCGCGCACTGGCGCGTCGGACGTCTGGGCGATACCGAAAGATTTCCACGCCGGCATGTTGAAACCGGTGTACCGGCTCGAGATCGCTCAAGGCTTGTCGGGCTTTGGGCGATTGGGCGGCTGCATCCAAGGGGCGACGACTCTGTGTCCGCACAACGACAAGGTCTTCACCGGTTTTCAACGAAAACGATTTTCCCTTTCGTCCTCCATAACGAAATGACAGCATGGGTGTCTTCCTCCTGTTGGAGAATGCGATCGCGCTTGGAATTGCTTCGCATTCCTTCGTAGAATGGATAATGGTCCTAAACGATCTGTTTTCTCACTTTCCTCTAAGGATGACGGTGGAAGCCGAAGGCATAACCCGTGTCTATGTTCGTGAACTTGACTGCTTCGCGGTTCATGGGGCAGTGCCTCCTGCTTTGACCTCAGCGGTGTTGTACTCTTTTGAGGATCCGGTTATCAATGTGTGCCGAGGTGAGGTCTCTATTATATCAGCCCTTCCTTCCGATCTCGCCCTTACGCCGGTTTACCGTCTTGGGCCGAATGGTCCGCAGGGAGTGCCGTCCGGTCGTGTGTTTATTCGTTTCCCGGAACAAGTCCCCGTCGAGGAACGGCGTTCAGAATTGAAAGCGTGCGGATTTTTTATTAGTGAACCCCTCTCCTATGCTCCTCATGCCGCGTGGCTTCAGAGTATAGATGGAAATATTGCCACAGCGCTCAATGGGTTCGCAAAGCTGCGCGCTCTACAGGACGTGGTGCTGGTTGAACCGCAGATGTTGATGCGGCGGGTGCAGCGGTAAGCCGAAGCTTTCCCATTGAATCCATCAATTCATTGCGTTCTCCGCTGAACGACCTTACGGGTGTCTGACAGAACCGGACTCTGCCGGGAGTGCTATTCTGTGGCGGGTATGTTCAGTGATGTCGTGAAGAGCTTTCACGATCCAATTGTCTGATTGGAGGGCTCCGACGACGGTCACCGGCGTCCCTTCTTTGGCGAGATAAAAGACGACATCCATATCCGCATTGTCCAAGGCAATGCAGCCATTGGTGGTGTTGTTCCCATTTGGTTGTTGACCATGGATTTCAATAAGGCCACCGATAGCGCGGTGCGCGGCCACGACTCCCCGAACCTTGGCTTCCTGAAAACGTCGACGATGCTCGCTGGTCGGATAATTGAGTAAGAGGGCTTTATGAAATTTTGTGGCTCCTGCCTCTTTCTTTTGGAGGATGCGAAACTGGCCCTCCGGTGTCGCGCCATCGCCTTCCTGTATCTTTTCCTGGAGTCCGGAAAAGCCGAGTTCAATGGGAAAACGGCGCAGAGGTTTTCCATGCTGATACAGCACGAGTTGGCCGGAGGCCTTGAGGACAATCATTGCCGTTCCGCCGGTCGTTGAGGACCATTTCAGGGTGCTGGCCACCCAATGGTTCCACTTGGCAAGTTGTGATGCGGCTCCATACCGTTTCATTTGGGCCATGGCTTGAGACTCGACAGGTAAAAGCGATTCTCTGGCCTGCAGAAGAAGAATCCGGGCTTGATCGTCGCGGTCTTGCTTGAATCGAGAGGCTGCCTGGTTCAACAACCCCTCCGTCACCGAGAGTGCCCGTAAGTTTCGTCGAACATCAAAAATTCCTATGAGCGCGCGTAAACGGTTGACTTGTCGACGTTCCGATTCCAAGGCGGTCGTCAGTTGTTGGTGTCGAGTGGATTTTTGGTGCTTGGAAGCTTCAAGAAGGTCCGTGCCTTCATGCAGCAACCGCTGGTATGTTGTCTGAAGCGTCTGGGTGTCGGCGGTTGGCCACCAGCGGGATTGTTCTCTTCGCCATTGGGTTCGAAGATCGGTGATGTCTTGATGAAATGCGGTATACCTTTCCAGAGAAAAGGCTTCTGCTCCGTGGGTCCAAGCCTGGCGGTCGAGCGATTCCAGTTGGGGTGGGAAGAGAGGGGGAAGACGGTCTGCGTTCCACCAGGCCACAAAAAGGGAAGAAAGAATGATGAGGGCTCCAGTCGTTAGCCAAATTGCCGGTCGTTTGGCTGGGTGCCAACCAGAGCCCCACCATTGCATGTGTTAGGCCTTCTTGTGTTTGCCGGTCTTCAGAATAGCCTGCGCGACCTGTTCATTGACGCGTGTGGCTAAGGTTTGAACGGATTCGGCTTTCGCCTTCACGCCTAAAAAGTCTTCCTTAGCCATAATGGCATCAATTTCCCCCAACGTGGCTTCGGCGGCTTGCAGGTCGCCCCGTAAGGCTTGCAGGTCAGCCTGAGTCCCCTTGCCGGTTGGCGCCTGGGCCAACTGATTCTTGGCTTCCTCTAAGGAAGTTTTGGCTAAAACTACAGACCCTTCCGCTTCGGATTTCGCCTGTTGCTTGTTCGCGATGGCGGCGATTTTGGCTTTCTCCGCATCCCCCGCGACCTTCGTTAAGAGGGCATTGGCTGCATCATAATTGCGCGTCAACATAAAGGTGTTGTCTTGCACCCCGATTTCTTCCTGCGCTTTTTGATACTCGTCTTCAGCCACGCGTAATGCTTCAGGAGCATATTCCGTTGCACCGGCTTGCTTCGCAGCCTGAAGGGCCTGCAAGGCCGCGTCCGACCCTTGGATCGGTTTTTCAGCACAGGCCATGAGCATGGTGCCGAATAGCAATACGAGAGCACCCGTTTTAAATGATTGAATCACGGTTCCCATGTTTGTCAATTTCCTCCTTCATGATTGAGAGAGAACATTCTCTCCCCGTTGGTTATGGTTGTATGAGCTCGGCCCACGGTTGGCCAAGGGGGCGAATTCCCTCCCTTCGTTTACGAATCCCACTGCCTTGTTTGAAAAGTACAGCGTTGGTTTATCCGCGGAATGCTTGGGTAAGACATTTCAGATACGAGGGGCGTGAGTTCTTTCGTTCACTTCCTGTTTCCTGAGCGGCTTTTTCTTCAAGCACATAATTCAATGAGCAAAGAAGATGCCAAAAGATTGTGACCAGAAAAGACGAGTATGAGAAGTATGAGCAGCAAAAATACCAGTTTTTGAACGAAAAATCAGGAAAAAGGCTGAACAATGTGTGAGTACCCATGGACATCATGTCTGAGTAAAGAAACTTTGTCCGTGAATTTCTCTAAAGAAGTAAGTAAACGAAGCACCAAATATTTGCTAGGACGCACAAAAGCTTTGTGATCGGTGTGACATTGGTTTAGGGAGATCCAACGTACCGAAGAAGCGGCTCGTTGGACTCACACTCAAGGCAAGCCTTATTGAAACGAAGATCTTATCTTTCCCATAAAACTCCAAGGGAAGAAGGAAAAGGGAGGCATAGGCAGGAATTAAGTTCAGCCTAAAATCACGATGACGGCCAGAATGATCAACTCCGTGGTTGAAAGGGTTGGGCTACTTCGGCCTCTAAGGAGTGAGGCATGACATACGCGTGGAGATGGGGTGCGAATAAGCGAAAGATGCGGACGGGTAAGCTGCTCGTGAAGCTGAAGTCGCCCGATTGCGGACCTGATACCTGGGCGGTAATGGTTCCAAAAAAGCGATTGTCGATGAGAAACACAAATGTGGCTGTTCGGGCGATCGGGCGGGATTTAATTAATCGATAGCCTGGCTCATACACTTTTTGGCGATGATCCCCGGTTCCGGTTTTCCCACCGATCGAGATGGTTATACCCTCTGTGGGTGGCAAGGCGCCTTTCGCACCGATAGCTGTTCCATGTTCCACCACTTCGATAAGTTCCTGACGGAGAATCTGAGCGACCAGCGGATTCAAAATTTGTTCCCGGTCTGGTTCTTGAGGTGCGACAAGTGTTTCAAACGGGGTTCCTTCCGCAAAGTGCAGTTGCCGAATCGTCACCGTGGGGATTTTTCTTCCCTCGTTGACCAGAATACCCATGAGTTCGGTCAAAGCCGCCGGGCGGTCGGCGGAGCTGCCAATTGCGGTGGCTAACGACGGGACTAACGTTGCAAAGGGATATCCGACCCGTTTCCAGGCTTTGTGGATTTCCATGAATGCCTCTTGTTCCAGAATAAGTCGAATCCGACTATCCTGTGCCGCTTTTCGATGGGTCTTAAATAACCAGGCGTACACCTCCACCAACTCCTGCTCACTGGCTTTGGCGAGTTCGGATTTGCGGGTATTGGGGTGTTGCCGGAGGAATGCAACCGTCCACAATTCAAGTGGATGGATGCGGGCCACATAGCCTCGATCAGCAAGGCTGAGCACGCGGGGATCAGTCTGAGTGAAAAGCCGGTTGGCTTGTTCGGAGGAGAGCTTGATGGTTGGAAATGCCTGTCGCAGAGATGTGATGATGGCCTGGACATCCTTCTCAGGTTCGATCGAGCGCAGGAGGACAGCCAGTCGGAGCGGTGTGAGCCGTGCCTGGGAAAGGACCAGCTGCCAGGCTTCTTCCGGCGTCAGTCCTTTGTATTTGTCGTAGAAACGATAAAGAAAGACTCGACCTTCCTGTTGGGCGAATTTTTGTAAATATTGCCGGCGTATGGGGTTGAGAGGGTCTTTGAGGACCATCGCGGTCGATCCGGGAATGGCGAAAGTGTGGTACTGGACGAGGTCCCGCATTAAGCGGATAAAGACCAAATTCACGGAGTGATGAAAAGCTTCGCGGACAGTAAACAGTTTTCCGTTGTCGGCCCTGTTGAAATTGGCAAAGGTGTGAAGCCCGCCTCCCGTCCAAAACCGTTCGGTCGGACTCGCTGAATACCGGCGATCAAGGGCGGCTTGCAATATCCCAGAGAGGGATTGGTCAGAAGAAGTTTGCAGATAGGTTAATGCCCATCGGCTAAGGGGGTCTATGGATTGCTGGTTGAGTTCCAAGAGCTTTTGAGGGGATTGCCCTGCGTACGCGTGATGGAGTTGTTCAATGGCTTCTAGATAGGTGACCAAGGTACGAAGTTTGGCAGTCGAGCCCAAATCCATTTTTGATCCCTGATTCATATCCAATGGTTGATTGAGGGTGTCGGTCTGGACTCGAAGGAGATTGCCGTGAGAAGTTCGCTCATAAAGGGTCAGGCTATAAATGATGTCCTCCGGATTTCCTTGAGCAAGCAGATGAGGGTGAGTCAGGTTTGAGTCTGTCACGAAGGCGGGATCTGCCAGGTGTTGCAGGAGGGTGGTCGCTTGGAATTGGAGATCGCGGTCCAGGGTGGTGTCCACGGTGACGTCCAGATGGTCCAAGGCATACAGGCTTGGAAGCCCTAATAAATTTTGCAAATGGGCGCGGATGAAATTGGGTGCTTTTTGATCCTGAAAGGAGCTGTTACTTGAATTTGTTGAGGTTGCTGGCGCAAAGACCAAGGGATAAATAAGTGCGAGGTCTCGTAAGGCAGGGGAAATAATGCCGGCGTGTGTCAGGAGGCGAAGGTAGGTATTTGTTTTCTCGTTCAGGGCATCAACATGTGTCAGGTAATAGGAGGGTCGCCTGAGAGCCAGGAGGAGGCTGACTCCCTTTTTGTAGGTGGCAGCGGCCAGGGCCATTTTTTCCAAAGACGCCGGGTCAGAATCAGCCAGAATCTGGCCAAACCTGTTGATGTCCATGTGAAACCAGGCGGATAATCCATCACCGAATCCATGGATTTCCCCGGCACCTGGATACGCGCCGAGCGGGAATGAATTCATATAATCCACGACCAAATGTTTTTGAGCTTCTTGCGTGCGTACGTCGTCGTGATAAATCCGGAGACTGGCAGCCGTCACCTGTTTGGCTTTTTCAAGAAGGGAGGAGGTTTGGCCTCCGGGAGAATGCCGGAATTTCTCCAATTGCGTGGCCAACGTGCTCCCTCCGGGAACGTTCTGGTCGTGTTTCACCAACCGAATGCCTTGCGTCAGGAATGCTTGCCCTAACCGGTCCCATTCCAGTGCCGGATTGGCATAGGGACAGCAGGGATCAAGTAATTCTCGATTTTCAATGAACAGGAGGGTTTGAACCAACAAAGGGGGAATCGCTTCAAAATTGGGAAATACTCGCTTGGGGTCTGCATGGTGAAACAGGACCTGACCATGACTATCCATAATATGTAACCCGCCCTGAGCCTTTTCCCGGTAGATGGGAGAAATCCCCAGACCCGAGATGGTCGTGAGTTCAGTCGATGGATGGGCTTGCGCCTGAATGACGAATCCTTTCTTCTCGAGCCTCGATAGGATAACGGGGAGTCGGGTGTACCCGCGGCGTTCGTCCAAGGGGCCTGATGATGGAAACACCGTGAGTGGGGAGGGCCCGGGTTTTATCTGGTACGTTAGTTGAGCGGAGAGTGCATGAAATAGATGGGATTGCAGCCAGGAAGTGTTCAGTTCAAACATCCCCCAGCCCAAAATGGTCAATGTGGCAAGGAAGATAATATGCGTGGTTTGGTATGGAGGGCGCAGGCTTTGAACGAGGCGGCCAAGTTTTCGCCATTTATCAATCTGCTGTGAATTGCCAGGGGTGCTTTCCGCGCCCACCCAAGGATGGGCAGGGGGAAAGGTCAGGGCCTTCCTTGATAGAAAAAGGGATGCCAGAAAAGTAGCCGGTTTACGGAAAGGCCTGGGCTGCATGTGAAAGAGCATTGACATGTGATAACGGAACGCAACCCATCCTAGCCAAGTGTTTCGAAACACAAGTGTGCAAAAAATATACGAACGCTTCATAGATTAAAGACTCTGATAGAGTTGCCAAGAAAGATGAAAGAGCAGCTTTCCTTGACTGAAAAAAGTGAATTGGCGAGCCAAGTTATCAAATGTTCGTAGAGGTGAGTTTGGAAAATTGTGAGCCAGGATGTTTCCAGCGGTTGGTGGAGGTGTTTGTCCAACCAGGACAAGTTGTCCAGCTTTGGAAGTTGAGTTGTGGACGGAAGCCGATAGGTTGTGAAGAGTGAAGAAGGTGCTTTGGAAAAGAGGAAGCGGGCGCTAGTCCTCAAATAAGTGTGATTTTATTTTGTGCTCAACACGAAAAGGCCGGAAACGCCTTCCAGGATTGGCTATAATGCGTTTGAAAGAACAGATCATAGCACCCACC